>DASXGB010000046.1:0-7546 GCA_036489325.1 Caulobacteraceae bacterium | reverse complement strand
GTCGGTGATGATGTCTTCGCTGATCCCGTCGCTGAAATACTCCTGTTCGGCGTCCCCGCTCATGTTGGCGAACGGCAGCACGCAGATGGAGAGTTTGGGGCGCGCCCGGGCGAGCGGCGCGGGCGAGGCGGCTGGCGCGGCTTCGCCGTTGATCAAGGCGGCGACGCTGTCGGCGACTTTGCGCCAGCCGGGATGATCGGCGCCGCCGGACCAGCCGTTCATGTCGGCGCACTGGATACGGTCGAAAGGCATCGGCAGCTCGGCGCCATCGATTGTGAGCTGAACCAGCTTGCGGTCTGTTCGCGCCCGATCAGCCTCCGACTGCACCCATTCTGACCTGGCCGCCTCGGCCGACCAGACGACCACCACAGCCTTGGCGGAGGTCAGCCGCTCGCGGATGACCTCGGCATATGCCCTGTGCGCCGGCAGCTCATCGTCGCGCCACACGCTGTGGCCGAGCGCCCGCAACGCGTCGCCGATCCGGCGAGCCTGCGCTTCCGTCGAGCGCGCATAGGAGATGAAGACGTCGGACATTCAACTGCGGCCCCACCCATGGCCGGCGCCGAGACCCTAGCGATGCCAAAGCCCGGCAAGCAAGGGAAAGGTCCAACCGAGCCTGCCGGCGCGCGCCAATGTCCGCCCACCACCTTAGCGGCCGTTGGAGAGTTCGCTGGGTGGCTCCCGTCGCCGGCGCCTGCGTTCAGCGCCAACCAGCGCGACGTCGCCCGCGTGCGACGACGGACCCACTAACGCACTGAGTATGGCCCCGTGCGGAGCCTCTCCCCGATTTCGGGGAGAAGCTCCACGACGCGGTTCTAAGCCGCCAGTTTCAGGGCATGCTTGCTCTCAATGGCATGCCGGATGAGGCGACGCGTGCGCTCGACGAACGCGACTTTGTCAGCGAGGCAGCTCTCGAGCAGGACGCCGACCGAGAAGTGACCGCTCACGTCGGCCATGGCGATCAACGCCACGTACTCGGCGATGCGCAAGTGCACCAATTGATTGGCCTTGATCAAGACAAAGAGGGCCTTGACCGCCGGGGACTGGATTTCAGCGACTTCACGCCGAAACTCCTCGATGAACACATCATCCAAGCGTCCGGTTAGCTGAACCGGCTTCTCGCCGATGAGTGTGAAGCACCGGTCGAGTGAATCAAGGATCTTGTCCTGGAGGAAGACACGAGACTCGAGTGCTTCCTTGATGGTGGGATCTTGAACCATCCCACTCAGTTCCTGGTAGATCGTTGTCATGTGCGCTGTCCGTTGGCGGACATCGCTTAGCATCTTGACGAACAATTCTTTGGGGTTGCTTACAGACATAAAATATCCCTTTGAGCCCCCATGGCCTATATTGGGATTTCTTTCAGACACCGGATGAATTCATTGACTATCCGATCCCAACGAGGTTGAGATCAGCCAAACTAGCCGGGCGGAGTCATGATTGCTCCGATTTGAATTGCTTGGATTGTCGTATCAGACAATCATTTTGTGGCTCGATAAAGACACGTTGCCAAATTAAACGAGCTTGGCATTCGCGCCGCAGACCGCAATCCATAGTATTGCGCTGGCCACGCAGCACAATATTGCTGAATGCCGGGTTGTTGAATGAAGTATGCGGCGTGCTGTGTCTAAGCGTCAATTGGGGTTAACGCCTAGATCGACCGCGAGACCGGATCTGTTGCGACGCCAGCGAGGTCGAGACCGCCTCGCCGCTCTGCCGACTGACGCAGGATCGGAGAGCGTCATCCGGCCCTGGGTCCAGGTTGTTCCGGATGGCGAACGGGGCATTTGCCCGATACCGCGACGGCGCGCGCGGGACTAGGGCTCGGTCGACGAACCCGCCTCGCCTCGTTGGACAGCCACGCCTTCGCCGACCCCGAGCCAGTTCGAAGGAGCACACTATGCCCGCCTCGACGAGTCCCAGTGGCGGCGCAGCGCCGGGTACGCAGGACTTCTCCCTCGTTCTCGGCGGCCCGCTCTACCAGATCCTGCGCAGGGCCCGGCTCTCCGACGACACGCTGGGACTCGTGCAACGTCGGATCGTGGTGGCCGTACTGATAATGTGGGCGCCGTTGCTGGTGCTCTCGGCCATCCAAGGCGTCTTGCTGGGGCGCTCCTACACGATGCCGTTCCTCAGCGACATCGGAACCCACTTACGGTTCCTGGTCGTGTCGCCCCTGCTGATTTTCGCCGAGCTGATCGTGTACCGGCGGATCAAGCCGATCGTTGATCAGTTCAGCATCCGCCGCCTGATTGCGCCGCATGACACTGCGCGCTTCGCCGATGCGCTGAGCGAGGCGAGGCGACTGCGAGAGTCGGTCCTGGCGGAGTTGATCATGGTCGCGCTCGTGATTGCCGTGGGGGCTATGTTCACGTTGCGCCGGTATGTCGATCTCGGCGGGGGCGCCTGGTACGCGTCGACGACTGCCAGGAACCAGCTCTCTCTGGCCGGTCTCTGGCTCGTGTTCGTGAGCCTGCCGCTCATCCAATTCCTCATTCTGCGCTGGTACTATCGTCTTTTCATCTGGGGCCGTTTTCTGTGGCGCGTGGCCCGGCTTGATCTCGATCTGGAGGTGACTCATCCGGACAAGGCGGGAGGATTGGGTTTCCTGGCGGACTCCCTGAACGCCTTCGTCCCCCTCGCCGCCGCGCACGGCGTGCTTTTCACCGGGATGCTGGCCGACCGGATCTTTTTCGGAGGTGCGAAGCTTACCGACTTCCAGATCGAGGTTTTCGGGGGAGGCGTCTTTCTGATCCTCATCTTCTCCGGCCCGCTCACTGTCTTCGGCCCGCGCCTTGCGCACGTCAAACGGGCCGGGCTTCGGGCGTACGGCGCCTTGGGCCAGACTTACGTGCGAGCGTTCCGCGACCAATGGCTCGGCGACGGCGCGCCACCCGCCGACGCCCTGCTCGGCAGCGGCGACATTCAGTCGCTCGCGGACCTGGGCAACAGTTTCGGCGCCGCCGAGCAGATGCGCATCGCTCCGATCAAGCCGGCGGCCCTGCTCTACTTCGCGGCGGCCTTCTTCCTGCCCATCGCGCCCCTGTTGCTCACCATGATGTCGGTTGAAAAGCTCCTCGGGCGGCTGTTGGGTTTGGTGTTCTAGACGCTCAGGCTCGCTCTCGCTCGACGGATTGCGGTCGTAGCGATCCATGCAGGGCCGGATTCAGCCGCTCTTGACGACTCTGACGTTTACAGCGGCCGCTCGCCGGCATCGCGCCAAATTCCGCTCTCCGCCGGTTTCGGACATTGGGACGTCCGCTTTCGGGAGAGCTATCCGGACCGCCGACGACTCATTGCGGAAGTTTGGAACCTGAAGTGGCCGCATCCTCCGCCGCTAGCCTCCGCGGGGCGCGGCCGTCTAGAATCGGTAAGACATAGCCAATACGCCTCGGCCATGCTTGGTCAGCTGGAATGGTTGAGAACACCACGACGCAAACGGCAATTGGCGGACGATCAGCCTCGCGACGCGCGATGGCGCGCGCGAGGAGAATACGATGCCCACTTCGAGAGCCGACCATCGAGTTGGACGTCGCAGAGCGATCTCCACGATGGCCTCAGCTGGGTTAGCGTGGCTTGCCGCGCCTGCGTCGGTGGTCCGGGCTGACCCAACTTCGCTCAATGGCCAATTTCAGGCCCGCCTCGACGCCTTGCGCGCCGAGTTCAAATTTCCTGGCGCAACAGCCGCTTACGTCCTTCGGGATGGGGAGGTCGGTGTGGTGGCCACGGGCCTTGCAGATATCGAACTCGCCGCGCCGATGACGGTGAGGTCCCGCATGCTACCAGCCAGCATCGGAAAGTCGTTCGTCGCGGCGACCGCGCTTTCGCTCGCGCAGAATGGCGCCCTGCGCTTGGACGATCCGATCGCAAAGTGGCTTGGAGACCGACCGTGGTTCTCGCGACTGGCCAATGGCTCAACGATCACGTTGCGGCAGCTTCTGACGCATAGCTCGGGCCTGCCGGATCATGTCGACAACATCAGCTTCGCGCGCGACGTTGCTGTGCGTTGGAGTGAGCCGGGCAATCCCTTCCCGCCGGAGTCCCTGGTCGCCTACATTCTGGACGAACGCGCCCGGTTCCCGCCAGGCGCCGGCTACGCTTACACAGACACCGGCTACATCCTCATCGGGCTGATCATCGAGAAGGCGACCGGGCGAACCTATTACGATGAAGTCACCCGCCGGTTCCTCGAGCCCCTGCGTCTGAGGCTGACCTCACCCGCGGCCAGCCGAAATCTCCCCGGCCTGGCCTCTGGCTACATGTCCAGCCACAACCCTCTTGGATTGCCGCCGAAGACTACGGTCGCGCCGGGCGTCATGACGTACAATCCGGTCGAAGAGTGGACCGGAGGCGGTCTGGCGAGCAATTCGCGCGACCTCGCCGTCTGGGCCAAGGCCCTTTACGAAGGTCGCGCGATGCGAGGGCCGTACCTCGATGAGCTGCTCCGCTCAGTTCCGCGGTCCAAGGACCCGAGACACCGATACGGCGCCGGTGTCTTCATCGACGAAGGAACTCCGCTGGGTGAGACTTACGGTCATGGTGGGTGGATCCCCGGCTACTGCTCGGACATGCGTTACTACAGGGATTATCGCGTCGCAGTCGCCGTGCAGATCAATACGGACATCGGCATAGACGGCAATCCAACCGCGGCCGCCGCGATCCGCGAGGGTTTGGCGCGAGTGGTTGTGGAAGCAGGCCGCAGCTAATCGCGCGTCGTCTGTCGCCGATCGGAGAGGACCGCCCGCTAGAGAATGTCGGCCCGGGTCGGACCCTTGCCAGAGGTGAAGCCGGCGCCTAGAGGGCCATCTGCACGCCCATTTCGACCACCCGGCCGGGCGGGATGGCGAAGACGTCGCTGGGGTCGGCGGAGTTGCGCGCCAGGGCCATGAAGATGCGGTCGAGGATCCGGCGCACGCCGTGCCGGCGGCCGGCGATGATCGATCGGCGGCCGAGGAAATAGGACATCTTCGCGGGCTCGAGCGGGATGCCGGGGATCGCCAGGTCGGCCAGGGCCGCCGGCACGTCCGGCCGTTCCATGTAGCCGTACGAGAGGGCGACCCGGGTGAAGGCGTCGTTCAGGGTCTCGAAGGCGCCGCGGTCGGCCTGCGCCACCCTCGGTTGATCGGCGGTCCGGACGGTGACGATGATGTTGTGATCGTGGAGGATGCCGTTGTGCTTGAGGTTGTGCAGCAGGGCGCTGGGCGTCAGGTCCGGGTCCTGCGTCAGGTAGATGGCGACGCCGCTGACCTTATGGCGCGGCTTGCGGGCGAGCGAGGCCAGGAAGTCGGCCAGGGGAATGCGATCGCGGCGCGCCTTGGTGATGACGATGTAGCTGCCGCGTAGCCAGGCGGCGATGACCAGCATCGCCGAGCCGGCGATCACCAGCGGCGCCCAGCCGCCGGAGAGCAGCTTCAGCGAGTTGGCGGAGAACAGGGCCAGGTCGACGGTGAACAGGGGCGCCACGACGAGCGCGCTCTTCCACAACGGCCATTTCCACAGCTGCCGGGTGACCACCGCCGCCAGCATGGTGTCCACCGCCATGGTGCCGGTGACCGACAGGCCATAGGCGTTGGCCAGGGCGCCGGAGCTCTTGAAGATGCCGACCAGCAGGATCACGCCCAGCATCAGCAGGAAATTGATGGTCGGCAGATAGATCTGGCCCGCCTCGGTCTCTGAGGTGCGGCGCAGGGTCAGCCGGGGCAGCAGGCCCAACTGCATGGCCGCGCTCGACATCGAATAGGCGCCGCTGATCACCGCCTGGCTGGCGATCACCGTGGCGGCCATGCCGAGGAAGACCAGCGGCGCCCTGAGGGCCTCGGGCGCCATCAGGAAGAACCAGTCCTGGTCGGCGTGGATAGGCCCCGCCGCCAGGCTCTTCAGGGCGAAGGCGCCCTGGCCGAAATAGTTGAGGATCAGGGCCGGGAAGACCACCGTCAGCCAGGAAGCGCGGATCGGGCCGCGGCCGAAGTGGCCCATGTCGGCATAGAGCGCCTCCGCGCCGGTGACGGCGAGCGAGACCGATCCCAGGACAAACAGGCCGATCAGGCCGTGGCTCAGGAGAAAAGCGATTCCGTAGGTCGGGCTGAACGCCAGGAAGATCCGAGGCTCATCGCCCAGGTGCAGGGCGCCCAGGGCGCCGATGACGATGAACCAGACGAGGCAGATGGGTCCGAAAAAGGCGCCCACCTTCCCGGTGCCGCGCGACTGGACCATGAACAGCGACACCAGGACCACCAGGGCGATGGTGATGCTGACGGACGGGTTCATCCAGTGGCTGAACGCCGGCGCGGTCTTCAGCCCCTCAACGGCCGAGAGCACGGAGATCGCCGGGGTGATCATGGCGTCGCCGTAGAACAGCGACGCGCCCGCGACCCCCAGCACCAGCGCCACCTGGGTCCGCCGGCCGAGCGCGCCTTGGGCCAGGGCCATCAGCGAGAGAATGCCGCCTTCGCCGCGGTTGTCGGCGCGCATCATCAAGCTCACGTACTTGATGGTGACCACGATCATCAGCGCCCAGAAGGTCAGTGAGACGACGCCCAGGATCTCCGGCGCGCCCACCGGGCCCCGCGCCGCCTGGGTGATCGCGGTCTTGAAGCCGTAGAGCGGGCTGGTGCCGATATCGCCGAACACCACGCCCATGGAGCCGAGCATGAGCGCGCCGAACCGCCTGCGCGGCGCGCGGACCGTGCTCCCTCCCTCTGACCCAGCCTGCATGTGAGTCGGCTTTAGGGCGCCCCGGAGTCGATGGAAATGGGGACGGCGCGCCGACGCACGGGCCTGCCGCAGGGCCATGGTCACGCGGGGCATCGTCCCTGCGCGTCGAGCCGCTGGACAATCGCGGTTCTACAAGTAACCCAAGGCGGCTCAGGCCGGAGCAGTCCCGTGGAGCCATCTGACGTCCAGCGAGCGGTGGCGGCGGCCAGGGCGACCGCCGCGGCGCTTGGCCTGAGTGTCGACGACGCGGCTGTTCTCCATGACTCGAACAACCTGGCCGTACGCCTGCTGCCTTGTGACGTCTTTGCCCGGGTCGCGCCCGCGGCGCGGCAGAGGGCGTTGTTTGAAGTCGAGCTTGCTCAGCGGCTCGCCGAGGCCGGCTGTCCTGTGGCGGCGCTCGAGCCTCGCGCTGAGCCGCGGCCTTACGAGCAGGACGGCTTCGTCGTCACGCTGTGGACCTACCACGCGCCGGTCGAGGCTCAAGGCCTCGCGGCTGTCGACTACGCCAACGCGCTCGCGAGGCTCCACTCCGGTATGCGCACGCTCGATATCGCGACGCCGCACTTTTCGTATCGGATTGCGGAGGCTGAGCAGCTCGTGGCGAGCCGCGACCTGACGCCGGCGCTCGCCGACGCGGATCGGGAGCTTCTCACCAGCATGCTGAAACACCTCAGGCAAACGATCGCCGACCGCGGCGCCCCCGAACAGCTGCTGCACGGCGAGCCGCATCCCGGCAACGTGCTGAACACGAAGGACGGGCCGCTCTTCATCGACCTTGAGACCTGTTCTCGAGGGCCGCTCGAGTTCGACCTGGCGCATGTGCCGGAGGCGG
>DASXGB010000039.1:0-2250 GCA_036489325.1 Caulobacteraceae bacterium | reverse complement strand
AACCCAGCCGCGACGAGCCCCTGGCCAAACCCGAACGTCCGCGCGTTTCGGTGCCGCTGGCGCCGCGCCCGGACCCGGGGCTCGCGCCCACCTGACGACCTCCCAGGCCTCTCTCCCCCCTCAGGGGGGAGTACGGCCAGAGGCCGGGTGGTGGGTCCACGATACCCGGCCGTTGACCCCCTCCACCGCGGAGTTCACCCTCGGGCCGGCCCTTGGCCGGACCCGGGGGCGGTCCCCCTCCCCCTGAGGGGAGGAGAAATTGGGGCGAAGGCGGATCAGCCGATTTCGACGTCGAGCAGGCGGGCGAACTGTTGGCCGCCGTGCATGTCGCGCTCGCCGCGCCAGCCTTGGGGGTGCGGGCGGGGATAGGAGATCTTGATCATCCGAAGGCTGTCGACCGGCGTGCGTCTGACCTCGCGCGGGTCGGCGCCGTAGAGCTTTTCGAACAGCGGCGGCCCCAAGGCCGGGGTGTCGCGATATTTCCGGAAATTGGCTTCGCCATCGAAGAACAGGTCCACGGTGATCCAGAAGGGTCCGGCGTTCTTCGACCGGACGTGCCGACACACCTCGCCCAGCCTAGCCATGCGCGGCGACGCCTGACGTCTGCCGGGCCAGGTCGATCCATCCGGTGCGCACGAGCTCGTGGCCGTCGGCGACCTCGACGACATGGTTGAGCATGAACTCGAACACCTGCCCCCTGGAGATCTCGGCCGGCGTGAAGGGGAAGGCGTAGCTCGGCAGCTCGATCCCCGGCCTCAAGGGAAAGTGGAAGAAATAGGGATTGCAGGCCTTGGCCATCCGGTCGGCAAGCGCCTGGGTGGCGGCCGTGACCACGAACAGCACGCCGACTTCCCTCGGCGGCGGCGCATCCGCCGGGACCGGCCGCCCGGAGACCGCGTTCCAGCCGTAGAGCCTGAGGGAGAGATCGAAGTCCCCAGCCTCCTCGCCGAAGGTGCGCTGGATGCGGTCGGTCAAGGCCGCGTGCATGCCGTCGTGGAAGTCGTCGAGGTTGGCCAGGACCTCCGGGTCCTCGATGCCGATGAGCATGATCGTCTGCCAGGCGCCCCCGCCGGCGCCCTCGAGCTTCATCGTGTAGGGCATGGGCCGCCAGCGCGAGCCCGACACCCGGGTGATGCGGCTGTCGAGCGGCCGATAGCGCGCCTGATCGACCTCCAGCACCCCGCCAGGCTCGGTGAGCCGGAAAGGATCGCTGTTCTCATAGAGCATGTGCGCCGAAACACTCTCCGGCGTGCATTGATTGGCCGGGTCCAGGGGCTCGATGTCGAAGGCCTCGGCGCCGACGCGCAACAGCACGCCCCCGGCGCGCGGGTTGACGGTGCACAGGCCGCCGCATTCGGCCACCTTGGCGGCGTGCCAGGCCGGTCCCGCGCCGGCGCCGCGCAGCAGGGGCGCCGCCGCCAGGACCGCGGTGTCCGTCGTGCGGCCGCCCAGGACGATGTCGGCCCCCTGCTCGAGCGCGGCCATGTAGGGCTCCGGGCCCATGAGGGCGACGATATGGGCGCAGGCCTGGAGGGTCGCGTCCGCCAGCGGGCCGGCCGGAGACAGAGGCCGCACCTTGCCGGCCCTGTTCATGGCCATGATCGTCGCCGGCGCCTGCTCGCTGTACAGCAGGGCGATCCTGGGCGCGGCGCCCATCGCCCTGGCCACCTCGACCGCGATCTCCGCCGTCCAATCCACGCCCGCGTCCGCGCCGGAGGTTCCGCAACTGCCGATGAGGATGGGAACCCGCGCCGGCAGGGCCGCCGCCATCAGGACCTCGAGGTCGCGCTTGATGGCCTCGCGATTCATCTTCGAAACGGCCTTGGCCAGGTAAGCCGGTCCGCTGTCCGTGGACCCGGAATCGACGGCGATGGCGTGGGCGCCGCGCGCCAGGCCGTATTGAAGGTGTCTGGGCGAAATGCCGCCGCCCATCATGCCTGTCGGCGTCAGCACCGTGACCGCGTCGGCCAGCGATCCGGTCGAGTCGCTCGCCTTGCCCTCCATGCTTCGCTTCCTGCTCGCCGACCTGTCCTGACCTAGGAGCGCGGCTCGCCCTGCGTCAATCCTTGGAAACCAGTGCGCCGTCACCGTAGCGCCGTAAGGCGGTCCTGAGGTTCCAGGCCGCCGAAGCGCCTAGCTTCGGGAGGTCCGGCCCCGTCGTCCTCCGGACGTGTCGCGCGTGGCTGCGCGCCCGCCCAAGACCGGCGCCAGGTTCGGCGGCCAGTTTGAGGCGGCCCGTGCGCCGATCAG
>DASXGB010000312.1:0-34034 GCA_036489325.1 Caulobacteraceae bacterium | reverse complement strand
GCCGCGCGTCCCGGCCGGGGCGCCTTCGATGCGCGCCAGCACCAGGTGGATGGTGTTGTCGGCCAGGTCATGCTCGCCGCTGCTGATCCAGATCTTCTGGCCGCTGATGCGATAGGATCCGTCACCGGCAGAGACGGCTTTGGTGCGCAGGAGACCCAGGTCAGTGCCGCACTGCGGTTCGGTCAGGTTCATGGTGCCGCACCATTCGCCGCTGACCAGCTTGGGTAGATAGACGGCCTTCTGCTCGTCCGAACCGGCGGCGTGGATCGCCGAATAGGCGCCATGGGTGAGCCCCGGATACATGCTGAAGGCCATGTTGGCAGTCGAGCTCATCTCGCTGAAGGCGAGACCGACGACCGCCGGCAGCCCCTGACCTCCGAAGGCCGGGTCGGCGCCGAGCGCCGGCCAGCCGCCCTCCAGCAGCGCGCGATAAGCTTCCTTGAACCCCGGCGGCGTGGTCACCGCCCCGTCGCGCCAGAGGCAGCCTTTCTTATCGCCCACCGCATTCAGCGGCGCGAGCACCTCGGAGGTGAAGCGCGCGGCTTCCTCAAGGATCTGCTCGATGACGTCGATCGGAGCCTCGGCGAACCCCGGCAGGTCCTTGTAGCGCTCCATGCCCAGCACCTCCGACAGCAGGAAGAGGTGCTCTCGGACGGGCGGGCGGTAGGACATGGGTGAGGGCGGTTAGGCCGGAACGGGCGTCCGCTTCTCGGCCTTGCTGGCGTCGGTCTTCTCCGCCTCGGCGAGCTTGGCCTCAAGGTTGGCGCAAGCCACTTTCAGCACCTCCAGGGCATGGTCGATGTCTTCGCGCTGCTGCTGTAGGGCGGTCATCCGGGCGCGGAATTTACTGAGCGCCAGGGCGTTCTGGGTGACCAGGCCGTCGCCCTTGTCATAGGCTTCCAGGATCTCGCGGATCTCGGCCAGCGCCAGGCCAACGCTCTTTCCGCGCAGGATGAGCTGGAGGCGGGCGCGGTCGCGATAGGAGTAGACGCGATTGAGCCCCTGGCGGGCGGGATAGAGCAGGCCTTTGTCCTCGTAGAAACGCAAGGCGCGGGGCGTGCAGGAAAACTCAACGCACAGCTGGCGGATGGTGAAAGTCCGTTCGGGACGGCGAAGCTCCATGGGCATGGCTGGGTGTACGGCTCCAGTTTCGATCATTGACGCTGCGGCGACTTGGCCCCTCGCCGTCGCACTCGACCTACCGCTGCTTTACGCGCGCGTCAACGTCAACTTATCGCTGTTCTCCAATCCCCGCTTTCTTAGCCAACTGACTTGGCTAGAGTGAGGCGGGGAACAGGCCAAAGGAGCCCCTCATGCTACGCTTCATCCTTCAAGCCGTCGCCACGGCCGTGGGCTTCTGGATCGCCTCCAAGATCGTGCCAGGCGTCCATATCGACACCACTATCGCGCTCATTGAAGGCGCAGTTCTGCTCGGAATCATCAACGCCTTCGTGCGGCCGATCCTGACGATTCTGACCTTGCCGATCACCATCCTTACCCTGGGCCTCTTCCTTCTGGTGGTGAACGCCATCACCCTTTGGCTGGTGACAGTACTTATCCACGCCATCCACATTCACGGCTTCGTCGACCTGGTTCTCACCGTGATCGTGCTGGGCCTGATCAGCTGGGTTTCTAGCGGGCCAATCAGCTCGGTCGTCGAAAAGAACAGATGATCGGTCACATCTTCTGAGCGGCCGCAGCCGGCTGGAATTGAACGGGGTGGTGTGTTAATTCACACACATGAACAAGCGATGGTATCCGGCCGTGCTGGAGCGCGGCGAAGGCGGGGTGTTCGGCGTCTGGTTTCCCGACTTTCCAGGGTGCGTGGCAGCGGGAAAGACCCAGGAAGAGGCGGCGGCCAAGGCCGAGGAAGCGCTGGCGCGGGCCCTGGAGACGGCAGCCGAGGTCGGCTCGCCCCTGCCCGTCCCATCGCCGTACGACGCTATCGCCGTCCCGAAGGAGGCTGAGGTTGTCGCGTTCCTGTCGCTGGGCGCGGCGCCGCCGGATCCCTCCGAGCGGGTCAATATCTATCTACCCAAGAGCCTCATCACGCGCGCCGACGACCTCGCCTCCCGCTGGGGAATGAGTCGCTCCAGCCTGTTTGGGCTGGCCATGAGTCGCCTGGTCGTGAGTCCCTGGGCCGTCGTTCCGTCCGCGATCGGCCCCTCCGAGCTCTTCGTTCCCTCCGCCCAGTCAGAATCCAAGCGACGAAAGCGGTGAGCGAAGCCAGGTCGAGGCACGGAAAAGAAAGGGCGGCGTCACGAAGACGCCGCCCTGTTTGGTAACGTGCGACTGTTGGACTGGACTAGAAGTCCATGTCGCCCATGCCGCCCATGCCGCCCGGCATGCCGCCTGCGCCGCCGTTGGCCGGCTTCTTGGGCGCTTCGACAACCGCGGCTTCGGTGGTGATCATCAGGCCAGCCACCGAGGCGGCGTCCTGCAGGGCCGTACGAACGACCTTGGCCGGGTCGACGATGCCGGCGGCGATCATGTCCACGTACTTGTCGGACTGAGCGTCGAAGCCGAAGGTGCCTGAGGCGTCATCGAGAACCTTGCCGACGACGATCGAACCTTCCACGCCGGCATTCTCGGCGATCTGGCGTATCGGCGCCTGCAGGGCGCGGCGAACGATGGCGATACCGGCGTTCTGATCAGCGTTGTCGCCCTTCAGGCTATCCAGTACCTTGCCCGCCTTGAGCAGGGCCACGCCGCCGCCCGCAACAAGGCCTTCCTCGACCGCCGCGCGAGTGGCGTTGAGGGCGTCGTCAACGCGGTCCTTCTTCTCCTTCACCTCGACTTCAGTCGAGCCGCCTACGCGGATGATGGCCACGCCACCGGCGAGCTTTGCCAGACGCTCCTGCAGCTTTTCCTTGTCGTAGTCAGAGGTCGTGTCTTCGATCTGCCGCTTGATCTGACCAATCCGGCCTTCGATATCGGCCTTGGCGCCGGCGCCGTCGACGATGGTGGTGTCGTCCTTGGTGATAGCCACCTTCTTGGCCTTGCCGAGCATCTCGAGGGTGACGTTCTCGAGCTTGATGCCGAGGTCTTCGCTGATCAGCTGGCCGCCGGTCAGAACGGCGATGTCTTCCAGCATGGCCTTGCGGCGATCACCGAAGCCCGGGGCCTTGACCGCCGCGACCCTGAGGCCGCCGCGGAGCTTGTTGACCACCAGAGTGGCCAGGGCCTCGCCGTCGATGTCTTCTGCGACAATCAACAGCGGACGGGCGGACTGCACGACTGCTTCGAGGACCGGGAGAAGGGGCTGCAGCGACGAGAGCTTCTTCTCGTAGAGCAGCACCAGCGGATCCTCGAGGACGGCCTCCATCTTCTCGGCATTGGTGATGAAATAGGGCGACAGGTAGCCGCGGTCGAACTGCATGCCTTCGACCACCTCGAGCTCAGTCTCGAGCGTCTTGGCTTCTTCGACGGTGATCACACCCTCGTTGCCGACCTTTTCCATCGCCTTGGCGATCATGTCCCCGATGTCGGTGTCGCCGTTGGCGCTGACGGCGCCGACCTGGGCGATTTCCTGGTTGGTGGTGACCTTCTTGGAGGTCGACTTGATATGCTCGACGACCTTCACCACCGCCTTGTCGACGCCGCGCTTCAGATCCATCGGGTTCATGCCGGCGGCAACAGACTTGGTGCCTTCGACGACGATGGCCTGGGCGAGGACGGTTGCGGTGGTGGTGCCGTCGCCGGCCTTGTCGTTGGTCTTCGAGGCGACTTCGCGCAGCAACTGAGCGCCGAGGTTCTCGAACCTGTCGGCCAACTCGATTTCCTTGGCCACGGCGACGCCGTCCTTGGTCGAGCGGGGCGCGCCGAACGATTTCTCGAGTACGACGTTACGGCCCTTGGGGCCCAGCGTCACCTTGACGGCGTTGGCCAGGATGTTGACGCCGCGCAGCATACGGTCGCGCGCGTCGGTGGAAAATTGAACGTCTTTGGCAGCCATGGTCTAGGCTCTCCGAATGAATTTTAAAGGGATAGGGATCAGTCCAGCACGCCCAGGACGTCGCTTTCCTTCATGATCAGAAGGTCTTCGCCCTCGAGCTTGATTTCGCTGCCGGACCATTTGCCGAACAGAATGCGGTCGCCGGCCTTGAGATCCAGAGGCTGGATCTTGCCGGAGTCGTCGCGGGCCCCAGGGCCGACGGCGACCACCTTACCTTCCTGCGGCTTTTCCTTGGCCGTGTCGGGAATGATGATCCCGCCCTTGGTCTTCTCTTCTTCCTCGACCCTGCGGACGAGGACGCGGTCGCCGAGCGGACGAAACGCCATGGATTTTCTCTCCGTGAGTAACAATCTCTTGCCATGAATGGTCTTGGCGCCTCGCCGGCCATTAGCAGCCGGGCATGGTGAGTGCCAACGGCGGGCAGATAGGCGCCGTACTCTTGTGAGTCAAGGCCAGGCGCGCAAAAGGAAACAGTCGCCGGCGCGGGGGAGCTGGAGCGCCACGTCCGTCCACGGAAGAAGGGTCAGGTCGTTGGATATAGAAAGCTTTCTCAGAAACATATTCCGGCAGGGTTGCCTCGAAGTGACCTTGCCGAACGGCAAGCGGCTGACGCTCGGCGATGGCGCCGGGACCCCGATTGCCGTGGTCATTACCGGGACGACGACCCTGCCCAGGATCGCCGCCAAGCCGTCGCTTGGAACCGGCGAAGCCTATATGGACGGGCGCCTTTCATTCCAGGCTGGCGGCATCCGCGACCTGCTAGACCTCGCCGGGCGCAACGGCGTCGGAAGGGCTGTTTATCATCGGCCGGGCGCCCTGCGCCGCGCCTGGCGGGCCCTCACCGAAGAGTACAATGCCCGCCCCTCCGCCCGGAGAAACGTGCATCACCATTACGACCTCTCGGGCGATCTCTACCGCGGCTTCCTCGATGCGGACATGCAGTATTCCTGCGCCTATTTCGAGCACGACGACATGAGCCTGGACGAAGCCCAGGCAGCCAAGAAGCTGCACATCGCCGCCAAGCTGGCGCTCGCCGATGGCCAGCGCGTGCTCGATATCGGCTGCGGCTGGGGCGGCATGGCGATGACGTTGGCGTCCGGCACGGGCGTTACAGTCGAAGGGATCACCCTGTCTGGCGAACAGCTCGCCACCGCGCGGAAACGGGCCGAAACGGCGGGACTCTCTGACCGTGTGCGCTACGCGCTCACGGACTATCGCGACCTGACCGGGCGCTTCGATCGTATCGTTTCGGTGGGCATGTTCGAGCACGTTGGCCGCCCGAACTACCCGGCCTTTTTCGACAAGGTGGCGGCTCTGCTCGCCGATGACGGTGTCGCGCTGATCCATTCCATCGGCCGCTGGTCGGGCCCCAGCGCAACGGATTTCTTCACCGCTAAGTACATCTTTCCAGGCGGCTACATCCCGGCCCTGTCCGAGGTGTTGCCGGCTGTGGAGCGCGCGGGACTCATCGTCACGGACATTGAGATTCTGCGCCTTCACTATGCCAAAACCCTGCATGCCTGGTTCGACCGCTTCCAGGCCAAGCGCGCGGAGATGGCGGTCCTCTACGACGAACGCTTTTGCCGGATGTGGGAATTCTATCTGGCCGGGGCCGAGATGGGGTTTCGCTGGGGCGACCACATGAATTTCCAGCTCCAATTGACCAAGAACGCCCAGGCCCTTCCGATCACCAGGGCCTACATGGGCGAGGGCGAAGCCGATCTCAAACGACGAGAGGGCCAAGCGGTCTGGCGGGCCAGACGGCCGGCGCAAAAAGCCTAGCCGTTCGAAGAGGGCCCTCTTCCTTGACGACTTGATTTCGGCAGCCCGTCAGGTTGCCAGCAACGCCTGGGCGATCCGCTCACGGGTAAAGGGCAAATCGCGAATGCGGGTGTCGAGCGCATGGGCCAGAGCGTTGCCGATCGCCGCCATGGCCGGGCCGACCGACACCTCGCCAACGCCGACGGACCGCTGGTCCTGGGCCATGACCAGCTCGACGTCGATCGGCGGAATCTCGTCGAATCGCAGGATTGGGTAGTCGTCCCAAGTGAGCGAGAGCACGCCGGCGCCGCCGAGTCGGACCCGCTCCTTCAGGGCCCAGCTCGCCCCCATGATCATGCCGCCCTCCAGCTGATTGCGCACGCCGTCGGGATTGATCACCTGGCCGCAGTCTGCGGCGCACCACAGGTGTTCGAGCCGCACCTCGGTCTCCACGATCAGCGACGCTGCGACGGCGACATAGGCGCCGCGGTCGCGGTACCGGCAGTAGGCCAGACCAAGGCCGCGCCCAGAGCCGGCGGGTCCCCGCCTGCTCCAGTCCGCCATCGACGCCACTGTCTCGATCACCCGGCGACCACGAGGATCGGACGTCATCGCCAGGCGGTAGGTCAGCGGATCGGTTTCGGCGATCGCCGCCAATTCGTCGATGAAGCACTCGCCGGCGTAGGTGTTCACCGGGCCGCCCAGACCACGCAGCGAGGAGGTCCGCACGGGCGTCGCGGCGACCGCGTGCTCGGTGAAACGGCGCTCTGGGATGTCATAGGACGGCGTGGCGTTGAGGATGGCGCCGCTGAACCGCACCCCGCCCGGGCCGACGGGCGCCGCGGCAACCGGCGGCGACCTGCCAAGCGCAGTCTGCGCCAGGGCGTTGCCACGACCGCCGGTGTGGGACCCGCTCCAGATCTCAGCGGTATAGTCGACCAGGGCTCCGCCGGCGTCCAATTCGGCTGCCAGTTCGATGTGCATGGCCGTACCGAGCGGCTCATGACCGAATTCATCCTCGCGCCGCCACTGAACCCGGATCGGCTGGCCTGGCAGGCGCCGTGCGATCACCGCGGCATCGACCGCCGCGTCGTCCGAGCCGTTGTGGCCGTAGGTCCCCGCCCCCTGGGCGTGGATGACGGTGATATCTTCGACAGCACGGTCGCACACGCGCGCCACGAGGCTGCGCAGCGGATAGACGCCCTGGGCATGAGTCCACACGGTGAGGCGCCCATCCTCGAACCAGGCCACGGCGCAGGATGGACCGATCGAGCCGTGGGCGATGTAGGGGCGGCTGTAGACGGCCTGGTGACGGCGCCGGTTCGAGGCCTCGGGCGGCGGATCTCCGACGGTAAAGTCTTCACTTCCCAGGTCCTTCAGCGATACCGCCTCGGATATGCCGGGCGGGAGATCGCGCAGCCGGCGCCACACGCTGGTCCGTTCAGCAGTCGCCAGGGCCGCGTCAGCGTCGCACTCCGATGGGCTGACGAACGCCACGAAGTCTCGATCGCGAACGATCTCGACCCCCTCGCCGGCCACCCGCCGGATGGCGGCCTCATCAAGGCGTGTCAGCTCCGCCTCGGGCCCGGGCTGGCGCAGCACGCGGGCGTGCAGCATGCCAGGCAGGTCGAGATCATGCACGTAGGCTGCGCCGAACAGCTTGGGCGGCAAGTCCAGCCGGTCGAGCGCACGCCCGACAAGTCGGTGGCGATCCGGCGTTTTCCACCGCGCTTTGCCGCTCGGCGCCACGGCGAGATCCACGTCGGCCGCTAATCCCCAGTAATCCAGACCCGTGGAGGCGCCCGAACACAGGAAGACCCCGTCGCGGACGTCGATCTCGTCGGTGTCGCACGCCAGGCGGTTGGCCGCGGCGCGCACGAACAGCGCCCGCGTCTCGGCACAGGCGGCGCGTAGCGCGGCGCCAGAAGTCTCGATGCTCATGCTGCCCACCGTCAGGCCTTCGTCTGGCGAGCGGTCCGTCTGCGGATTGACCAGGGTCAGCCGATCGGGCGCCACGTCCAGCTCTTCGGCCGCGATCTGGGCCAGACCCGTCAGGGCGCCCTGGCCGTATTCGACCTTGCCGACGGCGACGCGCACCTGACCGGGCGTCTCGAACCCAACCCACCTGTCGAGGCGAGGATTGGCCGCAAGGTTGGCGGGGATCACGGCGTCGCCTCGGCCATACGTCCCGCGGCCAGAGCCACGGCGGCCAGAATGCGGTTATGCGCGCCGCACCGGCAGAGGTTTCCTCGAAGGGCGTGGGCGATGTCTGCGCGGCTGGGGTGCGGATTTCGGTTGAGAAGAGCTTTGGCAGCGACCAGGATGCCGGCGAGGCAATAGCCGCATTGTCCGGCCTGCAACTCAAGGAACGCGGCTTGCAGCGGGTGGGGCCGTTCGGGCGTCCCGAGTCCCTCCAGCGTGACGATCGCCTTGTCGGCCAGGAGGCCCACCTCGGCCTGGCAGGCGGCCTTGGCCTCGCCGTCGATCAGCACAAAACAGGCGCCGCACTGCCCAGCCCCGCAGCCGTAGCGCGCGCCCTTCAGGTCCAGGCGGTTGCGCAGCACATCGAGCAGCGAGGCGGTTTCGTCCACGCGCAGCGAGCGCGCTTCGCCGTTCACCATAAGTTCGATGTCGCGGATCAAAAGAGACGCCTCCTCGCGCAGGCCGACAATGGCCCACCCGGATCGGCGATTGAAGGTCTAAGTCGGCCCTGGCGGTCGCTTAGCGCGAACCCACCGGCAGCAGTTCGGCCTGCTTTTCCGCCCGGATCTTGGCTTGCAGGTCGCCGTACTTGGCGAACTCCATGCGCGCGATCGTGCGGTTGTGCACTTCGTCGGGACCATCGGCCAGGCGCAGGGTGCGCTGGCTGGCGTAGGCGCGGGCGAGACCGAAGTCGGACGTGACACCGCCGCCGCCGTGTGCCTGGATGGCGTCGTCGATGATCCTCAGCGCCATGTTGGGGGCCGAGACCTTGATCATCGAGATCTCCAGGCGAGCGGACTTGTTGCCGGCCTTGTCCATCATGTCGGCCGCCTTGAGGCAAAGCAGGCGGTTCATTTCGATGTCGGTACGGGCGGCCGCCACGCGCTGTTCCCAGACGGAGTGTTCGGAAACGTATTTGCCGAACGCTTTGCGGGTCATCAGCCGCTTGCACATCTTCTCCAGGGCTACCTCGGCGGCGCCGATGGTGCGCATGCAGTGGTGGATGCGGCCGGGGCCCAGCCGCGCCTGGGAAATCTCGAACCCCCTGCCCTCGCCGAGGATCAGGTTTCCCACTGGCACACGAACGTCTTTGAGTTCGACCTCGGCGTGGCCGTGCGGCGCGTCGTCATAGCCGAATACCGGCAGCATGCGCTTGACGTTGACGCCGGGCGCATCCAACGGCACCAGAATCTGCGACTGCTGCTGGTGCGCCGCAGCATCGGGGTTGGTCTTGCCCATGACGATGGCGACCTTGCAACGTGGATCGCCGACGCCCGAGGACCACCACTTCAAGCCATTGATCACGTAGTGATCGCCATCGCGGCGCATCTCGGTCTCGATGTTGGTGGCGTCGGAGGAGGCCACGCGCGGCTCGGTCATGAGGAAGGCCGAGCGGATCTCGCCGTTCATCAGCGGGCGCAGCCATTGTTCCTTCTGCTCGCGGTCGCCAAAGCGGTTCAGCACCTCCATGTTGCCGGTGTCCGGCGCCGAACAGTTGAACACCTCGGACGCAAAGCCCACGCGGCCGAACATCTCGCAGATGGGCGCGTATTCCATGTTGGTCAGCTGGATGCCCTCGAACTCGAACGTGTCATCAAGCTGCGGATGGCCGGCCGTAGGCGGCATGAACATGTTCCACAGGCCGGTCTTCTTAGCCTTGGCCTTCAGTTCTTCGACGATCGGAATGACCTTCCAGCGCTCGCCTTCAGCGTGTTGCTGCTCGTAGATGGGCACGGCCGGATAGATGTGCTCGTCCATGAAGTCCGAGACGCGCCGCATCAACTCTTTCTGGCGAGGGGAATAGTCGAAATCCATGGCCGGCCTCCGTTCAAACAGTTGTTTGAAAACTTATGACACGCGACTGACAAACGGGCAAGTGACGTTAGGTCGTCGCCGAGGCGAAGATTCGGTCCTCGGCGAAGAACACCTTGTCGGCTTGGCTGGCCAGGTCCTCGGCCGTCCAGCCGGCGAAGGGCTTGAAACCGTCCGACTGAAGGATCCGCAGTTCACGCACGCCGCGGGACGACGCGCCAAGCATGATCCCAGTGCGATCACCGGAGAGGTCGCTGACCATGTAGAGCACCGCCGGCGCGATCGCTGCGGGCAGCGATAGCGGATCGGGCTCGCGGTCCCGACGGCCCGGCAGATCGGATGTCATGCGGGTGTAGGCGCCCGGCGCCATGCCCCAGACGCGGATGCCGTATTTGCGCCCCTCGATGGAGAGCACCCGCATCAGGCCGTAGAGGCCGGCTTTGGCCGCGCCGTAATTGGCCTGGCCGAAGTTGCCGATCAATCCGCTGGTCGAGGAGGTGAGGACAATCACGCCCTTCACCGCGTTGTCGCGCATCCACCGCCAGACCGGCGCGGTGACGCAGTATGCGCCCTTGAGGTGCACCTTGACCACGGCGTCCCATTCCGCCTCGCTGGTGTTGGCGAAGGTTCGGTCGCGCAGGATGCCGGCGTTGTTGACCAGGATGTCGACCCGGCCGAAGGCGTCCAGAGCGGTCTTTAGGATCGCTTCGCCACCCTCGACGGTGGAGACATCGGCGCCATTGGCCACCGCCCTGCCGCCCGCGGCAATGATCTCCGAGGTGACCTTCTGGGCCGGCCCTTGGTCCTGCCCCGTGCCGTCGCGCGCGCCGCCGAGATCATTGACCACCACCGAGGCGCCTTCCTTGGCGAACAAGCGGCAATAGGCTTCGCCCAGGCCATTGGCGCCGCCGGTGACGATGGCGACCTTTCCATCCAGCAATCCCATGTCCGTCCTCCTTGGCTATCGTCTTTCCCGAAAGAATCCCTTGAGCAGCGTCGAGCTCTCGCCGGCCAGAAGCCCGCTCTCGATCTTCGGTCGCCAGTGGCAGGTCGGCTGGTCAAAAACCCGCGCGCCGTGGATGACGCCGCCGCCCTTCGCGTCCTCGGCGCCGAACACGACCCGACCGATGCGGGCGTGGCTGATCGCCCCGGCGCACATGGCGCAGGGCTCCAGAGTGACGAAGAGCTCGAGGCCGGTGAGCCGATAGTTGCCGCGCTTGGCCGCCGCGGCGCGCAGCGCCAGGATCTCGGCATGAGCGGTGGGGTCGTGCGTCGCGATCGGGGCGTTGGCCGACTTGGCGACTATCTCGCCGCTCGCGGGGTCAAGGATCACTGCACCGATCGGCGACTCGCCGGCGTCGGCGGCTGCTTGCGCCATCTCGAGCGCGATGCGCATGGTCGCTTCATCATGGTCCGCCATCCGGGAAAGCCAAGACCGCCGGCGACGCCCGGTCAAGCGCCTACCGCCGGCGAGACCGAACGCGTGGCCAAGGCGCTGGCCAGGGCCGGCGTCGCCTCTCGCCGCGAGGTCGAGCGCCTGATCGCCGACGGCCAGGTCGCGCTCAACGGGGTGGTGTTGACGAGTCCGGCGGTGAAAGTCGGCCCGCGCGACACCCTGACCGTAGGCGGCGAGCCGGTTTCCCAGGCCGAACCGGCGCGCCTTTTCCGCTACCACAAGCCTGCGGGACTGATGACCACCCACAGTGATCCCAAAGGGCGGGCGACGGTGTTCGAGACCCTGCCCGCGGGCCTTCCGCGCCTGATCAGCGTCGGTCGTCTTGACCTCACATCAGAGGGCTTGCTGCTCCTGACCAACGACGGTGGGCTGGCGCGCGCGCTGGAACTGCCCGCCACGGGCCTGAAGCGCCGCTACCGCGCCCGCACCTTCGGCCGCATCGACCAGGCCAGGCTCGACGCCCTAAAGGACGGGATAACCATCGAAGGCGTGCGCTATGGCGCGATCGAAGCGCGAATCGATAAGGCCAAGGAGGGGCCGGCCGGCGCCAATGTGTGGATCAGCCTCTCCCTCGCCGAGGGCAAGAATCGTGAGGTGCGGCGGGTGCTTCAGGCCCTGGGCCTGAAGGTCAATCGCCTGATCCGCGTGGCCTATGGCCCGTTCTCGTTGGGGACCCTCGCCGCCGGCGCCGTGGAGGAGGTTGGCCCGCGGGTCGTCCGCGAACAGCTCAGGGACCACATCGCGCCGAACAACCTGCCGCCTGGCGATCGCGTGCTGTGGAAGTCGGCCGAGCCAATCCCCGTTCGAAGGGGGCCCCGTCGCAACCTGCCACCCCCTGCCCCTGCGCCCGCGCGCAAGACCTACAAGCCCGGCTGGGCCAAGGCCCGTCCGCCGTCCCGACGCCGTCCGCCGCCGAAGTCCTAGTCGCCAAGCTCGGAGATCAAGGCCGCCTCCTCCGCCCGCGACCGCAGCGGCCTTACGGGGACATTGGGCCCGTGTTCGGCCAACGCCGCCATGATCCTCGGCCGGTTGACGCGGTCGAAGTGGGTGATGAAGCCCAACACATCCGGCAGCTTGCGCCAGGTGTGATGCTGACCACGTGCAAAGAGACGGCGCACGACGGCGACTCGCTGTCGCCATTTCGGGCGCTCCAGCCAGATGACGAGATCGGCTCGCGGCAGGCGCAGGTCAAAGGTGGCGAGCGCGAAGTTGCCGTCGCTGACCCAGGCCTCGCCGGCATGGGCCGCTTTGACCAGGTCGCGAAACACCGGGACATCGTCGGCGCTCCAGGTCGCCTGCCAGATCTCGTCCAGGCAGATGTGTGGCGTATCGAGGCGTCGGGCGAGCTTTCGCGAAAAGCTGGTCTTGCCGGTGCCGCCGCTGCCAAGGACGAGGATTCGGCGCGCCCTCACGCGATGAGCGGCGCGGCCAGCGTCGGGGCGACCTCTTCGCCGGCCACACCGGCCCAGCGGCGCAGAGGACCTATGCGGACCACCGCCTCGGTGATCAGGACATATCCGGCCACCAGGCCGAAGTCGCCGAACCAGGGGCCGGGCGCTGCCCGTTCGTGCAGGCTGAAGGGCGCCACGAAGAGTATGAAGAGGATATTGTTGGCGGCGTGGGCGCCCACCGCCAGCTCCAGACCTCCCAGACGCAGGGCCATGTAAGCGAAGCCCGCGCCCATCACCGCCCGGGCGAGAAAGGCATCCGGCGTGAAGTCGAAATGGGCGGCCGAGAAGGCGATGGCTGTGCCGAAAATGAGCGCGCCGGGACTTTTGGTGAAGGCAGCGATCTGATGCATCAGCCAGCCGCGGAACATCAGCTCTTCGGCGGCTGCCGACGGCAATAGAAGCAGCGCGCCGATGACGTAGACGGCCCGCCTCGCCAGGTCTGGCGAAAGGCTTGTCACCGGCAGGGCCCCCGGCGACGGCGCCCCGATCTCCGCGGCAATGAGCAGCGGGGCGATGACCACGAAGGAAAGCCCAAGACCCAGGAACAGCAGGCGCCAGCGCACCCGGGGCGCGGCGGTGACATAGTGCTGGAACGGCCGGCTGGTCATTACCGCCGCCAGGGAGACGAAGGCCAAGGGGAAAGCCCCGTCGGTCGCCGTCGACGCCACCAGCCGGACCAGGGTGATGCCGACGCCTTGGAAGTGGGTGTCCTCGAACCGCAGGGCCGCTTTGCCGAGGCCCAACATTCCCTCGCGGCCGTAGCCGATGTAGACCGTGTATGGGACGAGGATCAGGATCCAACAGGCGACCGAGGCCACCAGGCCCACGCACGCACCGGCAATGATCACGGCGGCTATGCGCGCCGGTTCGCGATCGCGCTGGCCGACGTCGGCGAGAAACGCCGAATCTCCCAGCCCTCGCCAGACGCTGAGCACGCTCATCGCCACACCTTTTGGACCCTGCACCTCTCATCCGCTAATGAGCGGAAAAGACAAAGGCCCTGGGCATGCGAATTGTGGCCGGCGCGCAACGCGGGCGTGTCCTTGTGGCGCCGAAGGGACACTCGACCCGCCCCACCGCTGACCGCGCGCGCCAGGCGCTCTTCAATGTGCTCGAACATGCGCCGTGGGGCCGACCGGTTTTGGGCGCGCGAGTCATCGATCTCTTTGCCGGTTCGGGCGCGCTCGGCCTGGAAGCGCTATCGCGCGGCGCCGTCTTCTGCTTGTTCGTCGAAAACGACCGGGCGGCGCGCGAAGCGGTCACCGCCAACCTCGTCGCGCTCAGGCTGACCGACCGAGCTCGGGTCCTCGCTGCCGACGCGACGCGCCTGTCGCAAATGGCCGACGGTCCATTCGACCTGGCCTTCCTCGACCCGCCCTACAGCCAGGCTTTGGTCGAGGCTGCGCTGTCGGCGCTCGCCGCGCACCTGGTGGTCGGCGCCCTCGTCGCAGTGGAGCGCGAGGCGGATGAACGACCGCTCACCGCGAACAGCTATGAGTTGCTTGATGAGCGGCGGTGGGGCGCGGCCAAGGTGGCGTTTCTGAAACGGATCTAACGTCGCCCGAACAGGCGCTCGATATCGGCGAGCTTCAATTCGACGTAAGTCGGCCGGCCGTGGTTGCATTGCCCCGAGTGCGGCGTCGCCTCCATCCGTCGAAGGAGAGCGTTCATCTCCTCGGCGGTCAGCCGCCGGCCGGCGCGTACCGAGCCGTGGCACGCCATGGTCGAGCACACTTCGGCCAGACGTTCGGAGAGGGCGAGGGCGGCGCCATGCTCGGCCAGATCGTCGGCGATGTCGCGCACCAGGGCGGCCGCGTCGGTTTCGCCGAGCAGCGCCGGGGTTTCGCGAACGAGCACGGCGCCGGGTCCGAACGGCTCGAGGACGAGGCCAAGCGAGGCCAGCTCCTTAGCCCGCTCGGCGACGCGCTCGGCTTCGGCCGGGTCGAGGTCCACGACCTCCGGGATCAGCAGGGCCTGGCGCGCGACGCCGCCAGCCTCCAGTTCGGCCTTCATCCGCTCGTAGGTCAGGCGCTCATGCGCGGCGTGCTGGTCGACGATCACCACGCCGTCGAGGGTCTGGGCGATGATGTAGGTCTCGTGCACCTGAGCGCGAGCCGCGCCCAGGGGGAAGGACTTGCCTTCGGCCTCGACCGGCCCGGATTGTTCAGTCTCCAGACCGTCGTAGGCGAAATCTGGCTCGGCCCTGGCGGAAACGCCCTCGACCCCCGGAAGACCGGGCGTCCAGCCGCCCGACCGCCAGGCCGAGAATCCGCTCGCCGGCGCCCCGAAGGCCGGCTGAAAACTGCCCAGCGCCTGAGCGGCCACGGTGGTCGAGGCGCGGTGGCCGGCGGCGGCAAGCGCATGGCGCAGGGCGCCGATGACGAGGCCCCGCACGAGGCCGGGATCGCGGAAACGCACCTCCGCCTTGGCTGGATGAACGTTGACGTCGACCTCGCCGGAATCGAGTTCGAGATAAAGGGCGGCCGCCGGGTGGCGATCGCGCGCCAGAAAGTCGGCATAGGCCGCGCGCAGCGCGCCCTGCAGCAGCTTGTCTCGCACCGGCCGGCCGTTGACGAACAGATACTGCTGCTGAGCGTTGCCACGGTTGTAAGTGGGAAGGCCGGCAAAACCCAACAGCCGAACGCCCTCGCGGATCTCGTCGATCGCCAGCGCATTGGCGGCGAAATCGCGGCCCAGGACGGCGGAGAGGCGCGCCAGGCGACCGGCCTCGTCATCGCTCTCAGCGGCCAGGCGGAGGGCGCGGCGGCCGTCGATGTCCAAGTCGAAAGCGACCGCCGGATGGGCCATGGCCGCGCGCTTCACCTCCTCGGAGATGGCCATGGCCTCGGCCCGCTCGGACTTCATGAACTTCAGGCGCGCAGGGGTTGCGAAGAACAGGTCTCGGGCCTCGACGCGGGCGCCGTGCGGCCCGGGGAAGGCTGCCGGCGCGATATCGCCTCCAGTCCCGCCATCGACGCGGATCGACCAGGCCTCGGGCGCGCCCACTGCTCGGGAGGCGATGGTCAGTCTCGCCACCGAGCCGATCGAGGGCAGCGCCTCGCCGCGGAATCCCAGGCTGGCGATGCGCAGGAGGTCGAAGGCGCCCGCCTCGTCGGGCGCCAGTTTGGAGGTTGCGTGGCGCTCGAGGGCCAGCGGCAGCTCGTCGCGTGCGAGGCCCTGGCCATCGTCGGCGATCAGGATGCGGGCGAGGCCGCCGCCATCCGCCCAGACCTCGATGTTCGCCGCGCCGGCGTCGAGGGCGTTCTCTATCAACTCCTTGACGGCGCTCGCCGGCCGCTCGACCACCTCGCCGGCGGCGATCCGATTGACGATCTCAGGGGGCAGGCGCGCGATGGCCATGACGCCCTTATAGGCGCGATTCCAAGCTCACGCCTTATCGTCAATCAGGGATCGGATGAACCGCTTTCGAGGCGGGCGGGGGACTACTCGTCGCTCTCGGGCTCGGTCCGGCCGGTACGTTCGGCGATGCGGGCCGACTTGCCGCGGCGGTCGCGCAGATAATAAAGCTTGGCCCGCCGCACGGCGCCCCGGCGCTTGACCTCGATGGACTCGATCATCGGCGAGAGGACTGGGAACACCCGCTCGACGCCTTCGCCGAAGCTGATCTTGCGGACCGTGAAGCTCTCCTGCAGGCCATGGCCAGAGCGGGCGATGACGACGCCCTCATAGGCCTGCACGCGTTCGCGCTCGCCTTCCTTGATGCGGACGTTCACCCTGACGGTGTCGCCTGGCTGGAAGGCGGGGATCTTCTTGCCGGCCAGGACGCGGGCGGCCTCGGCCTTCTCCAGTTCCTCGATCACGTTCATCGCTCAATTTCCTTTGTCTGTACCGGGCTTGACTGCGCCCTTTGCCTGTTGATTGGCGGGGCGCGCCGCCCACAAGTCCGGGCGTCGCTCCCGCGTGACGTCTTCCCTCTGGGCCCGGCGCCAGGCGGCCACTTTGGCGTGGTCGCCCGAGAGCAGGACCTCGGGTATGTCGCGGCCCTCGAAGGTCCGCGGACGGGTCAGCTGGGGATGCTCCAGCAGGCCGCCCTCGAAACTCTCCTCGGCGAGGCTCGCGGCTTCGCCCACAACTCCGGGCAGCAGGCGCACGCAAGCCTCGATGACAACCAGAGCCGCCGCCTCGCCGCCAGCGAGAACCGCGTCTCCGACCGAAACCTCATCGAACCCGCGGGCGTCGATCACCCGTTGGTCCACACCCTCGAACCGGCCACAGAGAAGGATGAGACCGGGCGCCTGAGACCATTCCCGGACGCGCGCCTGGGTCAGGGGCCTTCCCCGGGCGCTCATGTACAAGAGCGGCCGTCCGACCGTCACAACGCTGTCCAGCGCCGCCGCGATCACATCCGCCCGCATCACCTGGCCGGGTCCGCCGCCGGCGGGGGTGTCGTCCAGGAAGCCGCGCTTATCCTTGGAAAAGCCCCGGATGTCCACCGTCTCGAGGCGCCACAGACCCGCCTCGCGCCAAGCCGAGCCGATCAGCGAAACGCCCAGCGGCCCCGGAAAGGCCTCCGGAAACATGGTGAGAACGGTGACGTTAAAGGCCATGGCGGCGCCTTGCACACCGCCAGGCCGCGGAAGTCAAACCGCCGGCGCGTCTCGCCTAGAGCGCTTCAACGATGGTGACGTTGGCCAGGCCACCGCCCTCGCACATCGTCTGCAGCCCATATTTCTTACCGCGAGCCCGAAGGGCGTGGACGAGGGTGGTCATCAGCTTGGTGCCTGACGCGCCCAGCGGGTGGCCAAGGGCGATCGCCCCGCCGTTGACATTGAGCCGCGCCGGATCGGCGCCGGTGGTCTTGAGCCAGGCGACCGGCACCGAGGCGAAGGCTTCGTTGACCTCGAAGAGGTCGATGTCGTCGACGGAGAGGCCGGCCTTCTTCAGCGCATTGAGCGTGGCCGGCAGAGGCGTTTCCAGCATGATCACCGGATCGCCGCCGATGACCGACAGGTGATGGACGCGGGCCAAAGGCTCGACGCCGAGCGCCTTGAGGCCCTTTTCCGAGACCACCATCACGCCGGTGGCGCCGTCGCAGATCTGGCTGGAAGAGGCGGCGGTGATCCTTCCACCCTCGCGCAGAAGCTTGACGCCCTTGATCCCCTCGAGGCTGGCGTCGAAGCGGATGCCCTCGTCGACCGTGTGCTGGATCTCGGCGCCTTCGGCGTCCTTGATTGTGATCGGCAGGATTTCGTTCTTGAACGCGCCCGCCTGCGTGGCCGCGATGGCCTTCTGGTGGCTGTCGAAGGCGAACTGATCGAGCTCGTCCTTGGTCAGCTTGTACTTCTCGGCCATCATCTCCGCGCCCATGAACTGGCTGAACTGGATGTTCGGATAGCGCTTCTGCTGATCGGGGCTCATCGGGATGCCAAAGCCGTTCTGGGCCGGCAGAGAGGCCGATAGACCCATGGGCACCCGGGTCATGCTCTCCACGCCCGCGGCGATGACGATGTCCTGAGTTCCGCTCATTACCGCCTGGGCGGCGAACTGCAGGGCCTGCTGCGAGGAGCCGCATTGGCGGTCGACACTGGTGCCGGGCACGCTCTCCGGCAGCTTGGAGGCGAGAATGGCGCCGCGGGCGACATTGAGGCTTTGTTCGCCGACCTGGGAGACACAGCCCATGACGACGTCCTCGACCTGGGCCGGGTCGGCGCCGGTGCGCTCGACGATCTCGTCGAGCACCTTGCCGGCGAGGTCGGCCGGATGCCAGCCAGCGAGGCGGCCGCCCTTGCGGCCTCCTGCGGTGCGGACGGCGGCGACGATATAAGCGGCGGACATGATGGATCTCCCTGGAATAGCTGGCGTCGAGGGCGGATATGGGGAAGCTTTCCGCGCACGTTAAGACTTGCGACGCCGCGTCAGCCAAGCCCGGTCGTGACGGCGGGGCGCCGCCGCTGTAGACAGCCCGCCTTTCAACAAAGGAAACCCCCAGCTTGCGTCTTCCCCAGGCCCGGCTCGATCAGGTGCTAGACCGCTTTCGTGAGGTCGAAGCGCGCATGGGCGCGGCCGACGAGGCGGTCGAGATCGTCCGGCTGGGCAAGGAGTACGCTGAACTGAAACCGGTGGCCGAGGCCGCCGACCGGCTCGCCAGGGCGCGCGCCGAACGCGAAGACCTCATGGCGATAGCCAACGGCGACGACGCCGAAATGGCTGCGCTGGCGCGAGACGAACTCGAGGCTCTCGAGGCGCACCTCCCCGAAACCGAGCATGATGTGGCCCTGCTGCTTGCGCCACGCGACGCTGATGAGAACGCCTCGGCCATCCTTGAGGTGCGCGCCGGCACAGGCGGGGACGAAGCGGCCCTGTTCGCCGGCGATCTCTTCCGCATGTACCAACGCTACGCGGCCCTCCACGGCTGGAAGGTTGAGGTGGACAGCGTCTCGGAAGGCGAGGTCGGCGGCTACAAGGAAATCATCGCCTCGATCGAGGGCGAGGGCGTGTTCGGCCGCCTGAAATTCGAAAGCGGCGTGCACCGTGTCCAGCGCGTCCCCCAGACCGAAACCCAGGGCCGGATCCACACATCGGCGGCCACGGTCGCCGTCCTGCCCGAGGCGCTCGATGTTGAGATCGAGGTCAATGACCAGGATCTGCGGATCGACACCTATCGCTCGTCCGGCGCCGGCGGCCAGCACGTCAACAAGACCGACTCGGCGGTGCGCATCACCCACCTGCCCACCGGCATCGTCGTCACCTCCTCTGAGAAGTCACAGCACCAGAACCGGGCGCGGGCGATGAAGGTGCTGAGAGCCAAACTCTACGACATGCAGCGCGAGGCGCTCGACGCCGAACGCTCGGCCTCCCGCAAGAGCCAGGTGGGCTCCGGCGACCGCTCAGAGCGCATCCGGACCTACAATTTTCCTCAGGGCCGGGTCACCGACCACCGGATCAACCTTACCCTCTACAACCTGCCCAGGATCATCGAGGGCGAGGCGCTCGACGATGTCATCGAACCGCTGATCGCCGAAGACCAGGCGGCCCGTCTGGCGAGCCTCGAAGAGACTCTGTGAAAGCCCGCGCGGCGAGCGGCCATGAGCGGGCCCTCGCCATCGGCGCCCTGAAGGCCGGGAGATCCGATCATCGTCCGCGGCCAGGACTGGCCGTTCGACGCCTGCCTGATCCTTGTCGTCGGCAGCACCCTCGGCCCGGCGGCGGTTTCCTTCGCCGAGTGGCCCATCGCCGAACTGGTCGCCATTGAGGCGTTCGCGCGCGCGGTCGGGGGGTCGGCTCAATCCCGATGGCCGGCGTCATCGACGCCTGCGATGGCTGCCGTCCCTGCGGCTCGCGACCACCAACGACAACCTCTTGGCCATTGGGTTCTACGAGCGTCGCGGCTTTCGGCTCACGTCAGTGCGACCGGGCGCCGTGACCGCAACGCGCGGGCGAAAGCCGTCGATTCCCCTGATCGGTGAGAACGGGATCGAGATCCACGATGAGATCGACCTGGAGCTGGCGCTGGCGCCTTCGGCTTGAGAACCCTGAAAGTAAGCTTCGAGGCCTCAGGTCATGGCTTCCGAGAGCATCCGCTGGGTGATCGACTGATGGTTCCCCATGCCTTCCTGCATCATCCGCTGGATCAGGCCGACGAAGACGACCTCATTGACCGGATCGACCCAGAACCACACGCCGGAGGCGCCATCCCACTGGTAGGTTCCCTTGCCGACGGGCGAGCCGGCGAGCTTCGGATCGTGGAACACAGCGCCGTTGAAGCCATAGCCATACCCTGGGCGGAAGGTATGGGCGCCGATCAGGAAACGCTTTTCCAACAAGGCCTCTGGAATGTGGTTCGTGGTCATCAGTTTCACCGCGTCCTCGGAGAGGACGCGGGTACCGCCGAGTTCGCCCCGGTTCAGCAGCATCTGGGCGAAGCGGGCGTAGTCCATGGCTGTGGAATAGAGGCCGCCGCCGCCGGACGGGATCGGCGGGATCATCTTGCCGTCCCGACGAAGGATGGCGAAGTCGACCTCGGTCACGGTGGGAACGCCGTACTTGTGGTAGACGGTGGCGAGCCGTCCCCGCTTGGTCTCCGGCACGAAGAAATCGGTGTCGACCATGCCCAGTGGCTCAAAGAGGCGTCGCCTCATGAAGTCCGGCAGGCTCTCGCCGGTCAGGCGCTCGATGATCGCGCCCTGCAGGTCCATGGACAGCGAATAGCGGAATTGGCTGCCCGGCTGATAGGCGAGCCTGATCCCGGCGACCCGGCGGGAAAAGTCCGCCAGGCTATCGGCCTTCCAGACGCCTGCGGCATGATAGGCCTTCTCGACCGAATCCAGCTGCTGGACCCCGGCCAGTTCCTCGATGACGAGGCCGTAGCCAAAGCCGGCGGTGTGGGTCATCAACTCATCCACCGTAGGCGCATGGTCCGGCGTCGCACCGTCGGGGCCCTTCACGTCGGCGAACTCCGGCAGATGTGTGGCGATCGGATCGTCTGGCGCCCAACGGCCCTCGTCCCACAGGATCATCATTGCCGCGGCGGTGACCGGCTTAGTCATGGAATAGATGACGAAGATCGTCTCGTCGGTCACCGGATCGCCACTGGCGAGATTCCTGACCCCCTGGGCCGAACGATGGATCAGCCGGCCGTGACGGGCGACGAGAAGGGCCGCGCCGGGGACCTCGCCACTGGCGATCTCGCCCGCCATGAAGCGATCGATCTTCTCGAGGCCGGAGCGCAAGACACCCAAGGACTCGGGATCGGCCGGGGCTAGAAGGTCCGTCATGGTTCCTCTTTGGTTTCGATGGGGGCGGTGCTGACGCCGATACGGGAATCTGCGAGGCCGACATAGAGCAGCCATTCGCCGTTGAAGGCGACCAGTCCTTCGGCAAAGCAGACGTTCCCCACCTGGCCGGCGGCTTCGGCCAGCTCGATGGAGAGAAACGGCTTCGGCGGGCGCGAGATGACTGCGGTGGGGTCAGACGGGTCGAGGATCAGCTGGCCCGGCTGGTAGGCGTAAGCCGGCGAGTCCGGATCGCCGCGCTTGGGATGGTTGCCGCCGTTGTAGACGAGGACGATCCCGCGATCGGTGAGGACGGCTGGTGGGCCGGGCTCGGCCAACCGGGAGTCGAACCTGCCAAGCCTCGGCGCGGCGATCGGCATCAGGCCTTTGGTCGCGGGCGGCAGCACAGATTTCCAGCCGCTCTGCCGCGAGTACTCCAGATAGTATTCCGGCGCGGTCCCTATCTCGACGGGCATCCAGCGGATGAGATCGTCGGAAACAGCGGCATAGATGACGCCTTCGCCCCAATACATCCAGAACCGACCGTCGATACGGCAGGCGACGAGCCGGCCGTCCGTGAGTTCGGTGATTATCGCGCCGGACTTGCTGGACCGGCGGACATAGGGCGTGTCGGCAAAGGCCGGCCCGTGCTTTTTCCAATGAACGAGATCGTCGGAGGTGGCCGTGAAGAGGCAGCCCGCCTTTCCGTCGAAGGCGGTGTAGGTGCACACGTAGCCGCCTTCGGGAGACTCCACGAGGCGCGGGTCCTCGCAGCCGCCCGGCCATTCCCAGGCCTGCCAGACATCGTCGTCCGGAAAGATGACCGGTTCGGGCGCCAGCTCGAAATCGCGGCCGTTCGCGCTCACGGCCAGACCGATCCGTGAGGTGCCGGCATAGCGCCCCTCATGATCCTCTGCCCGGACCAGAAGGCAGACCTGGTCGTCGCGGACGACCGCGCCCGGATTGAAAAAGTCCTTGGCCGCCCATTCGATGCGCCGGCCTGCGACCGGACAATCGAAGGCAACGGCGGTCCGGTCCACCCGAACCCGTCGCGGCAGCGAGAAGGGGCCGAACGGCCATGGGTTCAACTTTGTTCTCCGTGGCGTGAACGGCCCGGTCTGGACGCGGGCGCTTGTTCCTGAGACGAAGGCGCATGGCCGTCGTAGCGTCAAGGCCGTCGTCGATTCCGGGAAGCAGCTCCCGGAGCCGCATCGCCGCCGCCGCTTTCAGCCTGTTCGCGCATCTGGCGTTGTTCAGCCTGGTTCTCTATTCCGTGAAGCCTGACCTTCGCGCGCCGCCGGCCGCGGAACCTCCGCCGATGGTGGTGCCGGTGGAGATCGTCCCCCCACCACCCAAGACTCCCGTCACCCCCGAGCCGGTGAAACCTTCCCCCGCGCCGGCCAAGGCGGCTCCGGCCAAGGCCCCGGCCCGGAAAGCCCTGGCGAGACCCACTCCGGCGCCGGCGCGCGTCGCCGCGCTCCCGGCCGGCCCCGTTCAAGGCTCGGACAACGGAGTCTCGGATTCCGAACTCGCCGGCGCGGCAGTCGCCGGCGCTGGCGCCGGGGGCGCCAACTGTGACATGGCGGCCCGCGTGCGCGACGCCCTGCGTAAAGACGTGTTGGTGCGCGCCGCCGCCGCCAAGGCTGGCGCCAGCGGCAACCATGCCATTCGGGTCTGGAATGGCGACTGGGTGCAGAGCGGCGGCGACGACGGCAAGGGTCTTCAGGCCGCCCGTGAAGCGATCCTGTGGGAGGTGGGATTCGCGCCGCAAGCCTGCCGCGAGCAGGCGGTGCGCGGGCTCGTCGTCATCACGCTGAACGACGCCCCGGGATCCGCCAAGCTCGTGCTTGGCGCATCCTCGTGGCGCTGGTCAGACCTGCTCGGGCGGCGATAGCGATCCGCCGCCCCTCAATGGTGCCCCTGGCGTCAGGCCATCACGATCACCACCACGCGGCGGTTCTGGGCCCGACCCGTGGGGTTGTCGTTGGGGGCCACAGGGCTCGTGTCGCCGTAGGAAATCGTCGACATCCGATTCAACGGCACGCCCTGGCGGTTCATGAACAAGCGCACGGCGTCGGCCCGTTCCTCGCCCAGCTTCCTGTTGTAATTCTTCGTGCCGGTCGAATCCGTATGGCCCTGGATCTCGACATAGACGTTCTTGTTGTCGGCTTTGAGCTTGGTGACAAAGTCCATCAACCGAGTCTGGGCCTCTGGTGACAGGTCTGAGACGTTGGTGGGAAATTTTACCGAGTCATCTGACAAGACCATCTCATAGAGGAACTTGCCCTCGGCCAGCTTGTGGGCCGACTCCGCCCTGCCCATGGCGTCCCTGGTGTTCTGGTCCATGGTGTCCATGCGCGCGCTGGACTGGGTGTGCTCCGTGGCCACGCTCTTGTTCACGTAGTCTTCGGTGGCGCACGCAGTCAGTCCAGCCGCGCCCAGGATGATTGCGCTGGCGAACCCCGCGCCGTTCATGAATTTCATAATCTTTTTCTCCACTGCGCCCCCGCGCCCGTCCGTCCGGCCACAACGACCTTTGCCATGGCTACGGGCCGTAACGGATTTTCGCCCGACGGGTTCCATCGTCAACCCGCGCGTTCAACGACCCAGTCGCAAAAACCGGTAAATTTCGTGCCGGACGCCGCGGATCTCGCGCAATATCCAGGCGCCAACGCTTTCTCGCATTTCCCGCGGCGACATCGGAAAGGCTCCGCCGACCGTGTCGGCGACCACTGCTCCACGCTCCCCCAGCGGCCGCTCCGGCCCGATGGTGGTATCGCAAGCGGTCTGGTGTTCGATCTCGGCGTTGAGCTCGGCGCCGATAAGCACGATCAGAACCGACAGCCACATCCAAAGCATGAAGCCGATCATAGCGCCCAGCGAACCGTAGGTGACGCCCAGATGGGTGAACGAATTGAGGTACCACGAGAAGCCGAATGAGCCGGCCATCCAGGCCAGTGCGGCGAACACCCCGCCTGCCGCCACCCAGCGCCAGCGCGCTGGCCGACGGCTAGGCCCGAAGCGGTAAACCAGGGTGAAGGCGACCACCGCCGCGGCCAGGATCGCCAGCCAGCGCACTGGGGCCCACCAGATGACGATTCCGTGGAGGCCGATCGCGTGCAACACCTCTGGAACCGCCAGCGCCGCGCCAGTCGTGCTGACAATGAAGGCGATCGCGACGAGGGTGGCGGCGTAGGTGAGCAGAGCGCGCTTGAGGAAGGGGCGCTTCTCGGTCTCGTTGTAAGCGAGGTTCACTCCGTCAAATAGCGCCTGCATGCCGGCCTTCGCGCTCCATATCGAAAGGGCGGCGCTGACCACGAAGGCCAGGCTCAGGGCGCCATGTTCCTGTGCGGCCAGGCGCACCATCTGGTCGCCCAGGAAGTCGATCGCTTCGCTTGGGAATATTGTCGAAAAGTGCAGGAACTGCTGTTCGACCGTATCGACGTTGGAAAACAGTCCGAAGAGCGAAACCGAGGCGGCGATGGCCGGAAAGGTCGCCAGCAGTAGGTAGAAACTGACGCCGCCGGCAAGCGCAGCCAGGCGCGCGCGGCCGACCTCGCGCCAGGTGCGCCACACGATGTCCTTCCAGCCTCGCGGTGGGATCAGCCATGGCGCGCCGGCGGCTCGTCCCCGGCCCGGCTCTGCGGCCTCATAGTCCTCAGGGGTCAGGAGGTCGAGATGCGGCTCGGCGCGCTGCTGGCGCAAGCGCCGCCATGCGGCGACGACGGTGGCCGCCAGCCATGGTCCAAGCCGCTGGGCGGGCCGGGTAGGCGTCATCGGCGCGCGCGGCGATCTCGTCATGCTGGCCCTCGAGCATTGATCCTGGTCGCATCGCGGCGTGAGCCATGGCAGGAACGCGTCATGGCCGGACGCATCGCCGCATTATACCGTCACCCGATCAAGGGATTTACGCCGCAGAAGGTTTCCGCCGCCTTTCTCGAGACCGGACGGCCGTTTCCCGGCGACCGGCTATGGGCCGTGGAGGACGGTCCCTCGGGTTTCGATCCGGAACGGCCAGCGCATATCTCCAAGTCCCGCTTCGCGGTGCTGGCCAAGATCCCCGCGTTGGCGCTGGCGCGGACAGACTATGACGTCGAGACCGGCGAGCTCGTCGCCCGCGCGCCTGGTCTGCCGGAATTCCGTGAGCACATGGCCGGAGAATGGGGCAAGACCGCCTTCGCTGCCTGGCTCGAGGCCTTGCTGGGCGAAGCGGCGAGCGGCCCGCTGAAGGTGCTGGATGGCGCCGGCCACCGCTTTCTGGATAGCCCCGAGGGTCACGTTTCAATCATCAACCTGGCCAGCGTTCGTGACTTCGAAGCCAGGATCGGTCAGCCCGTGGACCCTCTGCGCTTTCGCGCCAACCTCTATGTCAATGGCTGGCGACCGTGGGAAGAGAACGACTGGATCGACCGTGAACTGGCCGTGGGCGATGTCAGGGTCAAAGTCATCCAGCCCATCACGCGCTGCGCCGCGCCAGATGTGGATCCGACGACCGCACTGGCGGACATCGAGGTGACCCGCCGCCTGCATGAGCTCTACGGCCACCTTTGGTGCGGGATCTATGTGCAGGTGACTGCGCCCGGGCGAATTGCCGAGGGCGACGAGGCGCGGCTGCTCTAGGCGGCCAGCGCCCGCTCGATGAGATCGATGGTGTTGTTGAGCCCGAAGATCACCGCGAAAGAGCCGAAGCGCGGGCCCTGGCTCTGGCCGAGCAGCACTTCATAGAGCGCGCCGAACCAGGTTCTGAGCGGCTCGAAGCCGGCCGCCTTGCCGGCTTCATAGACCTGGAACTGGACGACTTCGGCCTCGTTGGTTTCTGGCGGAAGGGCTCGCAGGCGTCGGACGAGATCGGCAAAGGCCGCCCGTTCACGTTCGTCGGGCGGGCGGAAGCGCTTCGTCGGGGCGACGAAGCCCTCGTAGTAGTTGACCGCGTAGTCCACCAGGCGGTCGAGCAGCGGCTCGCTTTGCGGCGTTGCGCCCGGCATATGGCGGCCGATGAAGCCCCACAGGATGTCGCGGTCCGAGGCGTTGGAGGCCGAGACGAGGTTGATCAGCAGGCCGAAGGAGACCGGTGAGCTGCGCTCTGGCGGGGCGCCGCCGTGGACGCTCCACACCGGATTGTCGAGCGGATTGTAAGGCTTCTCGTTGCCTCCGGTCGCGGGCGGTCTGTTGAAGGCCTCGAGCTGCTGCAGATAGTCGTCCACCGCGCGCGGGATGACTTCGAAAGCCAGCTTCTTGGCCGAGCGCGGCGAGCCGAACAGGTAGTAGACGAGGCTCTCCGGCGGGCCATAGCGGCTCCACTCCTCGAGGGTCAGTCCGTTGCCCTTGGACTTGGAGATCTTCTGATTGTGCTCATCGAGGAAGAGCTCAAAGTTGAACCCTTCCGGCGGCGTCCCGCCCAGAATCCGGCAGATCTGCGAGGAGGTCTTCACCGAGTCGATGAGGTCCTTTCCGCTCATCTCGTAGTCGACGCCGAGCGCCGTCCAGCGGCAGGCCCAGTCGGGCTTCCACTGCAGCTTGACAGCCCCGCCTGTCACGGGGGTCTCGACCCGCCGGCCGTCTTCATCCTCAAAGACAATGGTTCCGCGGCCCTCGAACCGCTCGAGGGTCGAAACCTGTAGCACCCGGCCGGTGGTCGGGCTGATCGGCAGGAATGGCGAATAGGTGGCGCGACGTTCCGGTCCAAGCGTCGGCAGCATCACCGCCTGAACGGCGTCGAACCGTTCCAGGACCTGGCGCAGCGTGGCGTCGAACTGGCCGCTTCGATAGCATTCGGTGGCCGAATAGAAGCGGTAGTCGAAGCCATGCGCGTCGAGGAAGGCGCGCATTCGGGCGTTGTTATGGGCGCCGAAGCTCTCAAACTCTCCGAACGGATCCCGTACCGAGGTCAGAGGCTTTCCCAGGTCCTCGGCCAGGGCCGCCCGGTTGGGGACGTTGTCCGGAACCTTCCGAAGCGCATCCATGTCGTCGGAAAATGAGACCAGCTCGGTCCGGATCTGGTCCTCAGTGAGGGCCCGGAAGGCGTTCTGCACCATGGTGGTGCGCGCCACCTCGTTGAAGGTTCCGATATGGGGCAGACCCGAGGCGCCGTAGCCCGTCTCCAGAATGACCGGCTTCGAGAGCGCCGGCAGGGCGGCGATCGCTTCACCGATCCGATGCTCGGCAAAGAGAGCCGCCGCGAGGTCGCGCTCCTCGTCGGAGGCCAGGCGAACGCGCATCAGGCGCGCCAGCAAGGCCCGCGCTTGCTCGAACGGCCAGGTCCGCGCCTCGCGGGCGAGAGGAGAGAGGCCCTGCAGCATGACAGGGGCGTTACGGCGCGCCCGCCCGGGGGTCAATGCGCCTTTGGCGTTCGCCTCAGGACGCGGGCCCAAGCATGAAATGGCCGCGAAGGGCGGCGACCGGCGAGGCGCGGGCTTCCTGCCAGGCTTCGACATGGACATTGGCCACCCGCCGCCCAAGCTTGACCACTTCCGCGCGGGCGAACGTGGTGCGCGCCCGACCTGGGCGCAGATATTCGATTGTGACGTCGATGGTTCGCGGCAGCCGCCGCTGCGGCTCGCGCACGCCGAGCTGGCAGATGGCGGTCATCTCCAGGAAGGCCCCCAGCACCCCACCATGCAGGGCCGGCAACAGGGTGTTTCCCACCAGATGGTCCGCGAAGGGCAGAACGGACGTCATTTCATCGCCCGCCAAGTCGGCGCGCATGCCGAGAAAGCGGATATAGGGCACCGAGCTGATCAGGGCTGCGAGGCGCTCGTCGCGTGGATCGTTCACGGGATCATGGCCTCGGTCGGAATGATCGAGAACGCAGCCTGGGCGGTGGCCACCGGGTCGTCCTCGTCGACGTCGAACGCAGCCGCGCGAACGAAGGCGATGGCGTGACCGAGCTTGTAGCAGTGGGCCCGGCCGAGAATGGCCTTACCCGGCTCGGCGGCGCGCATGTAGTCGATGCGCAGGTCGAGCGTCGCTACGCGCGTGAGTTGCCCCTCGGAGAGCATGCGCGATGTGACCGCCAGGCCGCAGACGTGGTCCAGCAGTGTGGTGACGACGCCGCCGGCGACTACACCGGTCTCCGGATCGCCCACCAGTTCGGGCTTGTAGTCCACCGCCATGGTCGCCAGGCCCGGCTCAACGGAGACCAGGCGAAAGCCAAGGGCGGCCGATTGCGGGGTCGACTGGGCCATGCGCGCGCCCAGTTCGGCGAGGGTCACGGACTGCTCGGGCGGCTCGGCCATCGGACCTTATAGGGACAAACGCCGCAGCCGGACTATATCGAAGAGGGTGATCCGCCCTGCGTCCCTACTGCGCCCGACACCGGCCGGGCTCTACTGTCCGCCGGGCGACTTCCATGTCGATCCGGCGAGAGCCGTCGAGCGGGCCCTCATCACCCATGGCCATTCCGACCACGCCCGGCCGGGACACGGCCTGGTGATGGCGACGCCGCAGACCCTGGCCATCATGCAGGCGCGCTATGGCGACGGCTTTGCAGGGCGGACCTTCCCCCTTGAATACGGAAGCCCCATCGCCCGCGACGGGGTGGAGATAACCCTTGTTCCCGCCGGTCACGTCCTGGGCTCGGCCCAGGCGGTGGTCCGCTGGCGCGGCCTGACCGTGGTCGTCTCAGGCGACTACAAGCGCCGCCGCGATCCTACCTGCGCGCCGTTCGAACCGGTCGCCTGCGAGGTGTTCATCACCGAGGCTACGTTCGGCCTTCCGGTTTTCCGCCATCCGCGGGATACCGGCGAGATCGAATCCCTTCTGGCTTCGGTGCGCCAGTTTCCCGAACGTACGCACGTCGTCGGCGCCTATGGCCTCGGCAAGGCCCAACGGGTCATCGCCCTGTTGCGCGAAGCCGGCTGGGAAACGCCGATCCACGTCCATGGGGCGCTTGATAAGATGAATGCCCTCTACGCCGGCTTCGGCGTTGAGCTGGGGCCTCTGGCGCCGGCGAGCGGACTGCCGAAGGGCGCCCTCGCCGGTCAAATCGTCATTGCGCCACCATCGGCCCTGGCCACGCCGTGGGCGAGACGACTGGCCGATCCGGTCGACGCTTTCGCATCCGGCTGGATGGCGGTTCGGGCGCGCGTTCGTCAGCGCGGTGTAGAACTGCCGTTGGTCATTTCCGACCACGCCGACTGGGATGAACTTACTGCCACCCTGGCCGAACTCGCGCCCTCGGAAGTCTGGATCACCCACGGGAGGGAGGAAGCGCTGGGCCGCTGGTGCGATCTCGCCGGCCAGCCATGGAAGGCCCTGACCCTCGCCGGCTTCGAGGACGAAGCCGACTGATGCGCGCCTTCGCCCACTTGCTTGACCGGCTCTCACTGAGCGCCTCGCGCAACGCCAAGCTCACTCTGGTCTCGGACTTCCTGCGCCAGACGCCGGATCCGGAGCGCGGTTGGGCCTTTGCCGTTCTCACCGGCTCGCTGGCGTTCGACGCGGCCAAGCCGGCGCTCCTTCGGCGCCTGGTCGAGAGCCGCGTCGACGCCATCCTGTTCGGCTGGTCATACGACTATGTCGGCGACCTGGCCGAGACCGTGGCCCTGATCTGGCCGGCCAAACCCGGCGCCAATCGCGAGCCCGACCTCTCGGAGGTGGTCGAGGCGCTCTCTGCCGCCAGCAAGGCCGAGGCCCCAGCGCTGATCGAGGCCTGGCTCGACGCCCTCGACGCCATCGGCCGCTGGGCCCTGCTGAAACTGCTGACCGGCGGCCTGCGCGTCGGCCTCTCCGCCAGGCTGGCCAAGCAGGCCGCGGCCGACTTCGGCGGCGTAGCGGTCGGCGAGATCGAGGAGATCTGGCACGCGCTCGCTCCGCCGTACGGTGATTTCTTCCTGTGGCTGGAAGGGCGGGGCGAGCGGCCCAGTGTCGAGACGCCCGGCCGTTTCCGGCCGGTGATGCTGGCCCAGGCGCTCGAGCCGGAGACCGACTTTCCGAAACTGGATCCGGCCGACTACGCCGCCGAGTGGAAGTGGGACGGCGTGCGCGTGCAGGCGGTCAACGAAGGCGGTGTCCGGCGGCTATACAGTCGAACCGGCGAGGACATGGGCGCCGCGTTCCCGGATGTCCTGGCGGCGCTCGATTTCGAAGGCGTCATCGACGGCGAGCTGCTGGTGCGGCGGGGCGAGGGCGTCGGCAGCTTCGGCGAATTACAGCAAAGGCTGAACCGCAAGAGCGTGAGTTCGGGCCTGATCGCCGACTTCCCCGCCGGCATCCGCGCCTATGACTTGCTGTTGGAGGGCAAGGACGATCTGCGTGGCCTTCACTTCGCAGAACGCCGCCTCCGCCTGGAGTCCTTCATTGACAGGCTGGATCCTGCCGCCATCGACCTTTCTCCCCTTCAGGACTTTTCGACTTGGGACGACCTGGCGGGTCTGCGCGCCGCGCCACCGGCCGGCGACCCGGCCAAGGCCGAGGGCATGATGCTCAAGCGGTGGGATTCGACCTATCAGCCCGGTCGACCGAAGGGCCCGTGGTTCAAGTGGAAACGCGATCCAATGCGGGTGGACGCGGTGCTGATGTACGCCCAGCGCGGCCACGGTAAGCGCTCTGGCTACTACTCCGACTACACCTTCGGAGTCTGGCGCGAAGACACCGTCGGCGCGCGCAGCCTCACGCCCGTCGGCAAGGCCTACTTTGGCTTTACGGATGAGGAACTGAAGCAGCTGGACGCGTTTGTTCGCAATCACACCGTCGAGCGCTTCGGACCGGTGCGCGCGGTGCGCGCCGACGAGGATTTCGGACTCGTTCTGGAGGTGGCGTTCGAAGGTCTGCAGAGGTCGACACGCCACAAATCCGGTCTCGCCATGCGCTTTCCGCGCATCGGTCGCATCCGCTGGGACAAACCCTCGCGCGAAGCGGACGAGCTGGCGACGCTGGAGCGGATGCTGGACGGCGGTCGATGACCATAGCCAACGGCCGATGACGGGCGTAGCCGGAAGCGCCCTTCATGTCTAACTGTTCACTTTTTTGTGATCACGAAACCGTGATAGCAGAGGCGACGCAGGAGGACGTCGGATGCGCGCATTCGCTCTCGCCTTGGTTTTCGCGGCGTTGGCGGCATGCAGCAAGCCGGCCGCTTCTTCAGATAGCGCTGCCGACCTGAAGGCGCCGGCCGCCGCCGAAGAAGCGAAGTCGACGTCCAGGCCTCTCGCGTCGACACCGGCCGCCACAGGGCCGATGCTCGCCTACGCCTATGAATTCGGCCTCGAAGCGCCGGCTTCGCAGATTCAAGCTCTTGTTGAAAAGGAACAGGCGGCTTGTTCGAACGCGGGCGCGACCAACTGCGCCGTGACGGGTTCGAGCCTCGATCGGTCCGGGAGCGACGACGTCAGCGCCAAGCTTACCCTGAAGGCCTCGCCCGCTTGGCTCTCGAGGTTCAGGACCGAGCTGGCCGATGACACAAAGGCTGTAGGTGGCCGCATCGCGAGCTCGAGCGTGACGTCCGAAGACCTTTCGCAGCAGATCGTCGATGCCAATGCCCACCTGCGAGCCCAGTCGGCTCTTCGGGATCGACTGCAGGACGCGCTCCAGCATCGGCCCGGCAAGACTTCCGATTTCGTCGATGCCGCAACGGCTCTCGCCAAGGCGCAGGGCGACCTCGACGCCATGCAATCGGAATTGGCGATCCTCCAGCGCCGCGTCGCGATGTCCGACGTGACGATCGCCTACTCCGCTGCGGGGAGCCTGGCTTCCGGCAATACCTGGGCGCCTGTATCGGCGGCGGTTCACGGCTTCGCTGGTATGATCGCGATGGCGCTTGCGGCCATGGTCACGATCGTCGGCTTTCTCCTGCCCTGGGCGATCACCGCTGCTGCGGTGATCTGGGTGATCGTGACGCTCCGAAAGGGACGAGAGCGCCGGAAACCCAGCTGATCGGACGAGGCATCGATCGACTTGGAGGCGCGAGCGGTTACCGGCGAAGGTTGGATTCGACGAGGTCGATGACGTCGCCGCCGTGTCCGGAAAGCAGAGCCTTGGCTCCATAGAGGATGGTTCCCGACACCATGGACGCCTCGACTTTCGGCGGCACGACCAGCTCGTTGCGATTGACCTTGACGTCAATGAGAGCCGGGCCGGGATCGGCCAGGAACGCCTTCACCGCGTCTTCGAGGTCAGCGTTGGTCTCCACCCGCCAGCCGGCAAAACCGATCACCTCGGCCAGCCGCGCGAAATCAGGGTTCTTGAGGTCGGTATAGGCGTTCATCATCCCCTCGACCTTCATCTCAAGCTCCACGAATCCAAGCGAGCCGTTGTTGAAAACAACGACCTTGATTGGGATCTCCTCCTGAACGGCGGTCAGCAGGTCGCCGAGCATCATGGCCAAGCCTCCGTCGCCGGAAAAAGCGATCACCTGCCGCGTCGGCGACGCCTTCTTGACGCCCAGGGCCTGCGGCATGGCCCCAGCCATGGTTCCGTGCAGCAGGCTGACGAGCGTGCGCCGTCTGCCGTTCGCCGCCACGTGACGGAGCAGCCAGACCATCGGACTCCCGCCATCGGCTGTGAACACGGCATCGTCGTCGGCATGGCGATCGAACAAAGCCGCCAGGTGCTGTGGATGGATGAGGTCATCACGTCCGGGAGTTGTCTGGCGGGCGAGATCCGCTTCGTCTTCGCGGCGATGTCCGAGGCAGTCTTCAAGGAAGGTCGCGTCCTGTTTCTCGGAGAGGCGCGGTAGCAGCGCCTCGAGGCTTGGACCAATGTCGCCGACCACGCCCAACTCGATCGGATGGCGTCGGCCGAGGTGGGTGGCGTCGATGTCGATCTGCACGATCCGGGCATTCTCCGGATAGAACTGCCGCCAGGCGAAATCGCAGCCCAGGAGCAGCAGCGTGTCGCAGGCGCTTACGGCGTGGAAGCCGGCGCGGCCGCCAAAGATGCCGGTCATGCCGACGTTGTAGGGATTGTCCGGCTCGAGGAAATCCTTGGCCCGGGACGTGTGGGCCATGGGCGCCTTCAGCACCGAACAAAGGCTGACCACCGCGTCATGGGCGGTTTCGCAGCCGGCGCCGGCGTAGATCGCGACGCGCCGGCCGGCGGCGAGCACTTCGACAATATGGTCGAGCTCGGCGTCGGAGGGGCGGACGATGGGCGTCGGTGTATGGACCGACCATGCCGTGCGGTCCTCAACCTCCATGGCCGAGACATCTCCGGGCAGTATCAACACGGCGACGCCGCGCTTGGTCAGCGCCGCCTGGGCGGCAAGCGTCGCCATGCGCCGTGCCTGCTCGGGCGTGGCGACCTGTTCGCAGAACACGCTGCACTGCGCGTACAACGGCTTGAAATCCACCTCTTGCGGATAGTCGATTCCCAGCTCGCCGCTCGCCACCTGGCTGGCGATCAACACCACCGGCGCGCGGTTGCGATGGCTCTCAAAGATGCCGTTGATGAAGTGCAGGCTGCCCGGCCCGCAGCTGCCGGCGCAGGCGGTGAGGCGGCCAGTGATCTGGGCCTCGGCGCCGGCGGCGAAGGCGCCGGCTTCCTCGTGGCGCATGTGTACGAACGCGATCGAGCTTCGCCTCAGGGCGTCGGTGAAGTGGTTCAGGGTGTCCCCGACCACGCCGTAGCAGCGGCCGACGCCCGCCGCCTCCAGCACGTCCACGACAATCTCGGCAACCTTACGTTTGGTCATGGATCCACCCTCTCGAGGACCACCGCGAGGCCTTCTA
>DASXGB010000308.1:0-7581 GCA_036489325.1 Caulobacteraceae bacterium | reverse complement strand
GCGCCTTTGACCCCCTCCACCGCTTCGCGGTCCCCCTCCCCCTGAGTGGGAGGAGAAGCTCTCGCTAGGCCCGGGTCCGCCATTTCGGGTGTTCGTGCCGCAGGTGCGCCTCGAGCTCGTGGATCTCCCACAGCTCATTGCGGGTGAAGTGCATGTGCCGGCTGAGCGCCAGCAGGCCTGTGCGGCCGATGCGCTTCTCGAGGGCGTGCATTTCCTCGAGGTTGGCGCGCACGCGCTCGCCCAGGTCTTCCTTCTGCCCATCGTCGAGATCGATGAGATCCTCCTCGGCCTTGGCCACCAGCCAGGTGTGGACCTGGATATAGCGGAACATGGCGGCGCCGATGTCGGGCGGAAACTGCTCGGCCATGGCGCGCACGAAGCGGCCCTGCGGGCTGCCGGCGAGGCGGCCTTCGGCGATATCATCCAGCAGATGCTTGTGGCTCTCGTAGTCGGTCAGGAGCCACTTGTGGGCGCTGTGCTGGCTGCGGATCATGATCAGGAACAGCAGCAGCGGGTAGAAGAGCAGCGTCAGCATCATGATTTTGACGGGGTGGGGGGCGAACTGGTTGAACAGGCTGTGGGCCACGATCGCCACGCCAAGACCGGGGAGGAAATGCAGGCACTCGAACCTGTGCCGCTCGGCTTCGCTGCGGGTGTAGCGCTCGGTGAAATGCTGTCCGAGGGTGGCGAAGAGGGCCGCCGTCCCGGCGTGCATCATGGCCGTGCCCAGGCCGCGGACCACCCACACGGTGAGGTTCGCGTGGGTGAACTGACCCATATAGATGAGGTTCTCGGCCACCGAGAAACCGGCGCCGACGGCGACGCCGACGATGGCGGCGTCGATCACGAAGCCGATCCGATTGCGCTGGAACAGGACAAAGATCAGGCCGCACTTGAGGCATTCCTCGATCGGCGGGGAGACGAAGCGGCTGAAAGGCGAAAAGCCGATCGGCATGGCGTCGATGAACCGGCCATTGATGGCGTAGCTGATGACCGCGAGCACGGCGCCGCCGGCCAGGAGCAGGAGGACCTCGCGGCGGGAGACGAGCTTGAACGCGTCCAGCCAGCCGAAAACCGCCAGGAAGATCAGGATCGGCCCCACGGCGACCAGGGCCTTTAAGAGGATCAGCTCCACCTAGGCTGGTTCCCTGCTGTCGAAATGCTCCATGGGCGCGCTTCCGTCCGTCACATGATCTTGAGGGAGATCAGGCCCTCGCTCCCGGTCTTCTGGCCCGATTCCAGGCCTGCGGCGTAGCCTACCGACAGGACCATGGGAAGTCGCAGGGCGACCGTCAGGTTGAAGTCGATCTGGCCGCCGATGCTCTCCAGGGTGCGCTGGGGCCCGGTCGGCGGATCGACCACCATGGCGCCGGCGAAGAAGGCGGTCCTCGCCGAACTGAGATACAGGCGGGATTCGCCGACGCCGCCGAACCAGATCGGCGGCAGGTTCAGTTCGACGAGGCCCTTGGCGAACCGGCGCGCGCTGATGGCGTCGATGCCGAATCCCGGAAAGCTGTCGTACTCGCGGTAGCGCTTCACCTCGCGGATATCGACGTAGTTGTTGCCGAAGGCGCCCAGATAGAACGGCGTCAGCGGGCTCTCGGCGCTCCCGCCGGCCTCGCCCACCGCGGTGTAGAGCCACAGGGACGTGTGATTGATCGGCAGCGGCCGGCCGATATCGAAGGTGGCCCAGGCCTTGGGAAAGCTCTGGCCGTTGGCGTAGTCGCCGCCGACCGAGACCATGGCCCGCACGCCCTTCTCATAATCGAGCGCGCCCAGGGACTTGTCGGTGTTCTCATAGGTGAGCGTGGCCTTGGCCGAGGCGAGGTTGTGGATGTCGCCGGTGGCGACGTTCTGGGCGCCCGGCACGGTGTCGAGCCCGACATAGCCGGCGACCTGGGCATCGAAGTTAAGCTGTTTGGGCGGATCGTAGATCAGCGGATCCTTGTAGCCGATGATGACGGCGTCGCCCTTGAGGCTGCGGTCCACCGGCCCGAACAGGTCGTAGAAGTCGGCCAGGTTGTGCCAATAGGTGAAGCGCCACTTGAGGTTGTGGAAGTCGATCCTGGCGTGAAAGCGCTCGGCCTGGGGCAGGTCGCCGGCCGGCGAATAGGCGAGGCTGAGGTTCAGCTGGTCGAACTGAAGCGGGTCCTCGATCAGCAGGTTCCAGCCGACCGCGACGTGGTTCTTGTAGCCCTCGACCATGGGGTAGCTGGAATCCAGGCGCATCTCGTGCAGCGGATCGTACTTGCCGCGAAAGGTGATCATCGAATCGAGCGGGACCTTGGTAGGCGAGCCCACGGCCCAGGACTTCACGATCGGATGGTCTTCGGCGACCTGCGCGCCCAGGAACTTGATCGATCCCAGGTCGGAAACGGGCTTCGGATCGAAGCGGACCGGCACGAACCCCCGGCCGGTGTATTCGAAGGCGATCATCGATCCGTCGGCTTGCGGGATCGGGCGGAAGAGACCGGTGACCGCGTTGCTGACCGCCTCGACCTTCTGGGTCGCCACCTCGAAGCGATAGATGTTCGAGACGCCCGTGTAATAGGCGCTGCCGTAGAGGTAGCGGCCGTCCGGCGAGAAGACGAAGCCCTCCGGCGTCGCCTGGCCGAGGCGCAGCTCGGCGACGCTCTGGGGCTCGTCGTTCTGGTCGCCGTTTGCGCCGAGCTCGGCCAGGTTCCACACCTTCACCGACTGGTCGCCGTTGACCTCGCCGACGGAGGCTGAGAGGTGGCTGCCGTCCGGCGAGATGTCGAGATCGAACAGCACCTCGCCGTACTTGAAGGTGTGGATCTGGTTCCAGCTGGTGTAGGGCGGCGGGATCCGCACCAGGCTCACCAGTCCGTCGTCGACACGAAGCCCCCACAGGGACCGGTCGGCCGGATTGAAGACGATGTCGCCGATCCGCTCGTGGGTCAGCACGGTCTTGGTTTTGCCGCTGGCCACGTCCAGCTCGACGAGGTTGCGGCGGGCGTTGGCGTTGTCGGCCGTGTACCAGGCCGTGCGGGTCTTGGGATCGAAGGCCAGCGAGGTGACGCGGTAGGTGACCGGCCCCTTGATGTCGGTCAGGTGACGGATCTTGCCGTTGCTGAGCGATAACTCGCCCATGTCGGCGATCACCCCGGGGTAGCGAAAGCCGCCGATCAGGCTATCGCCGGCCGCATCGAAGTAAGCGCGCGAGATCGAGCCCAGGCCCATGGGGGTCAGGCGGCGGGTCTGGGTGACCGGAAAGGCCTGCACCGAAGCCAGGTTCGCGCGCTGGAAGTCGTGCTCCCAGGCGATCCACTCGTCCCAGGCCTTGTCCAGCGGCTCGCCAAAGACCTTCTGGAACTGAGCCGCGTAATAGCCCTTGGATCCCTCGTCCCGCCGCCACCAGGCGATGAGCTTCTCGGGCGAGCGGGTCTCGGCCAGATAGCTCATGAACCGGGTGCCGTAGAGGTAGTCGTTGACCCCGGTCTGAAAGTCGACCTGGTCGCCGACGGCTTGCAGCTTCAGCGGCGAATAGAAGGGGGTGTTGTCGCGGACCATGGCGCGGAACACCATCTCGTCATAGGCGCCCTGGGCGCGGCCGTAGCCACCGGCCATCCAGGTTTCCATGAACACGGCGCTGCCTTCCAGATACCAGCGGGGCGAGGTCACCCGGGGGGCGGCGAGGTAGTCGTAGAGGATGGTCTCCGGATGCTCGGCGATCGGGAAGGGCTTGCCATGAAACGTGCGGCGCCAGCTGGCGTCGGCGCTGTTCCAGGCGTCCATCGTCACCAGGTGGGTCGTCTCGTGGTTCGACAGGGTGAAGAACCGTTCGCCCGCGCTCAGGGTCTCGTAGATCTGGCTGAGCGGCGAGATCTCGAGCAGCAGGGTGTTGTTCGGGGTCACCCGGGCGCCGGCGTTGCCGTAGTCGGCGAAGTCCTTCAGCAGCACCGTGGTCCGCTCCCACGGGGTCCAGCCGAAGATCCGCTTCTGGGAGCCGATCGCGTTCTCCAGGCTGCGGCCGACGTAGGGCGTCAGATAGGTCTCGGACGGCGCGAAGTAGAGAAGGTTGATGTCGCCCGTGCGGATCTGGTCGAGGTCGATCTCGGGCTTGAACAGACCGTGACGCTTGGCGCCTTCAGGCTTCGCCTCCTTGCCCAGTTTTTCCGTTTGGGCGGGGGGCTGCACGATCCGCACCGGCCCCTGGGGCTCAAGCTGGGCGAGAAGGATCGGTTTCGCCTGCGCCGCAGCGGCGGGCGCAGGCGCCACGATCGCCGGCGGCTCCGCCGGCAGGTCCAAACCCATCTATCCCCCTGCTCGGCCCCCTACAGGAGGTCCGACGCTTAACTTCAGTTCTGGGCGACCGCGGCCTGGAAGCCCGGGTTGCCCGCCATGGCGGCGAACGCCGCATTCGACGCCAGGGCCGAGAACGCCTGCGAATTCGACCGCATGGCCGCAAACGCGGGAGAGTTGGCCGATAGCGCCGCCATCGCTGCGCCGTTGGCGGAGAGCGCTTGGAACGCCTGGGCGTTGGCGGCGATCGCGGAGAAGGCCGAAGCGTTGGCCGCCAGCGCCGCCGCGCCCTGCGCATTGGCGAACTGGGCTTGCGACGCCGCGGACGCGGCCGAGAGGGCCTGGAAGGCCTCGGACGCGCGCGCCATGGCGGCGAACGACGAAGCGTTGGCAGCCATGGCGGAGAAGGCGTTGCTGTTGGCGGCCATGGCCGCGAAAGCCTGACTGTTGGCCGCCATGGCGGCGAAGGCCCGGGTGTTGGCGGCCATCGCGGCGAAGGCCCGGCTGTTGGCGGCCATCGCGGCAAACGCCTTGGAGTCGGCGCTGAGGGCCGCCATGGCCCTGGAGTCGGCCGCCAGGGCGGAGAACGCCGAGGCGTGGCTGGCCATGGCCGAATTGCCCGACGCATTGGCGGCGGCCTTGGCGAAAGCCGGGAAGTTATTGGCATAGGCCGCGAACGCCGGGGCGTTGGCCGCCATGGCCGCAAAGGCCTGGGCATGGCTGGCCATCGCCGCGAAGGCCTGGGCGTGGCTCGCCATGGCCGCGAAGGCCTCGCTGTTGTTGGCCATCATCGCGAACGCCTGGCTGTTGGCCGCCATCGCCGCGAAGGCCTGGCTGTTGGCGGCCATGGCCGCGTTCGAGACCTGGGCCGCGGCCATCTGGCTGGCGAGGGCCGAGAAGGCCTGGTTGTTGGCCGCGAGCGCAGCGAACGCTTTGGAGTCGGCGCCCAGGGCCGCCATGGCCTTGGAGTCGGCCGCCAGGGCGGAGAACGCCGAGGCGTGGCTGGCCATGGCCGAATTGCCCGACGCATTGGCGGCGGCCTTGGCGAAAGCCGGGAAGTTATTGGCATAGGCCGCGAACGCCGGGGCGTTGGCCGCTATGGCCGCAAAGGCCTGGGCATGGCTGGCCATCGCCGCGAAGGCCTGGGCGTGGCTGGCCATCGCCGCGAAGGCCTGGGAGTTCGATGCGAATTTCGCGAAGGCGCTGGCGTTCGCCGAGGACAGGGCGGCGAAGGCCTCGGAATTGCTGCGAGTCGCGGCCGCCGACTGCGCCGACATCGCGCTGGACATGGCGATCAGCGACTGGAACGCCTGCCGGTTGCCGGCGAGCGCGGAGAATGCCTGGGAGTCCTGTGACATGGCCGCCAGGGCTCGCGAATTCTGGGCCAGGGCGCTGAACGCCGGGTCACGGGCCATGGCCCGGAACGACGGATCCTTGACCATCAGCTGGAAGGCGTCGGTCTGCATCAGCTGGGGCACGCTCGAATCACCGAGCTGGACGTCGGCGTCGGTCACCTGAGCCGCGCGATAGCGCTGGGCGGGTGCGATCGTTCCTGCGGCCGTCTCGCCACTCGGCGGGAAGTGCTGGGTGTAGAGGTAAGTGCCGCCGCCAATCAGGACGAGGCCTGAAGCGGCCATTGCAATCTTGTTCGTGGTGGAGAGTTTGGTAGCCATGAGCCTGGAGCTCCAAGGGTTTGACGCACAGTGGAGCTTCTGACGGTCCCCCGTCAATGGCCCGTCGCATTTCGGTCAAAATGTCGCGCCCCCACCTCTCCCGTAGGGAGAGGTCGAGACACGATCGTCAGATCGCGTCGGGGTGGCGGGTCAGGGAAGGAAGCCGCGTAACCCCATCTCTCCCCCCTCAGGGGGGAGTACGGGCGAAGCCCGGGAGGGGGGTCAACGTCAGGCGCCGGTGACCCCCTCCACCACTTCGTGGTCCCCCTCCCCCTTCCTGAGGGGGAGAAGAAGCGTCTCGAGTCAGCCCACCCCCAAATCCAGGCTCACAGGCGCGTGGTCGCTGGGCCGCGCCCAGGCGCGGACCGGCTCGTGGATCACCGGGTCTGCGCAGCTGAGCGCCGGCGTCGTCCAGATGTGGTCCAGCCTCAGGCCGCGGGCCGAGAGACGGAAATCTGCGGCGCGATAGCTCCACCAGGTGGCGAGTTTCTCCGGGTCCGGCCGGCTCTCGCGCACCGCGTCACGGAACGAGAGGGTCGCCTGCAGCTTGGCCAGGGCTTCGGTCTCCGGCGGGGTGTGACTGACCACCTTGAGCATGAAGCGGTGGTTCCAGACGTCATATTCGCCCGGCGCGACGTTGAAGTCGCCGGCCAGGACGATCGGCGCGCGGGGATCGCGCCCCTTCATTTCATCGGTCAGGCGGCCGAGGAAATCGAGCTTGTGGTCGAACTTCGGGTTCTCCAGCCGGTCGGGAACATCGCCGCCGGCCGGGATGTAGAGGTTGTGGATCTCCACCCCGGCGATGCGCGCGGTGACGGCCCGGGCGTGGCCCTCGCGGCAGACATCGAGGGGCCGGGCGTCCTCGATCGGCCAGCGCGAGGCGATGGCGACGCCGTGCCAGCCCTTCTGGCCGCGGATGGCCAGGTGCGGCAGGCCGGCGTCGGCGAAGGCCTGCCGCGGGAACTCGCCCTCGCGGCATTTGATCTCCTGCAGACAGAGCACGTCCGGCGCCGCCTCGGCGACGAACCTGGCCGCCTGCTCGGCGCGCAGGCGGACGGAATTGACGTTCCAGGTAGCGAGGCGAAGCCGCATCCAGGAGGCCCCTATCCCACCGGCGGCCGCTCGGTGGCGGGCGGGGTTGTCGGCTTCAGCTCGAAGAAGGAATTGGGCAGGGGCTTGCTGGGGGCGAAGTCGATCAGGCTGACCTTGGTCGCCGCGCCCTGGGCGTTGGTGATCGTCCAGCCGAGCAGGGCGACGGGGGCGTCACTGAAATCGAGGGCGATCTGACCCTCTTTATGCTTCTTCGACTCCCAGGCGACGATCGAAAATCCACCCGGCCGGCGGTTCACGCCACCGATCGCCACGCCCTTGTCGATGCGGATATCGCGCGAAAGCAGCACGCCGAGCGGCGTCGCGCCCAGCGGATAGGCGTCGAGGGTGCCGAGGCGCCGGTTGAGCACCGCCACACGGAAGCCGTTGGCGGCCACCACCAGGCCTGAAGGCGGGTCATACTCGAAGCGGGCCCGGCCGGGGCGCTTGAGATAGATCGTGCCGGTAGCCGTGCGGCCGGCCGGGTCAACCTGGGTGAAGCGACCGATGGCGCTGGTGATGCGCAGGAGGTCGTCGCGCGCCTTCTCGACCAGGG
>DASXGB010000277.1:0-4292 GCA_036489325.1 Caulobacteraceae bacterium | reverse complement strand
GCGCGACTGGCCATCGCGGCTCGAGTCGAGGCGCCTGGACCGGTCCGTCCATCAGTTCCACAAGGCGTCAGACACGGATGAGACCGCTCTCCTCGTCGTTGTCGAAACTCTAGCGACGGCGATCTTCTGTGGGCAAGGGAAAGGTGGCGAGAGCGATCGCGCGCGCCGGCGCTAGGTCCGCTTTCCACCCTTCTAGGACATTCGGAAGGTCCGGTTTTGGGCAGGGCGGTTTTGACTACTTCGCCTTGAGCGATCCCCGTGATGCGGCCGCTTCGGCCAAATTCTTGTCATTTCCCGCCAGGGAGCGTGCTATTCGACCAAGACTTCCCCGGACTTGGCGGTGCGGGAGGGGTAAAGCGATGCCGGAAGCGATCGAACCGAGGCCTCTCACTGCGGGATATTTTCGACTGATCCTGCGCCGCTTTGGCGACACGCCGGCCGCTCGGGCGGCCATCCTCGAGGGAACGGGGATAGGCGAGGACGAAATCAACGACAACACGCTCGTTTCGATTACTTTCGCCCAGCAGATTCAACAATTCGAAAACGTGGAACGCCTGCATGGCGAAGGCTGGGCGTTGATCGCGCCTGATGTGTGGCGACCCATGGGCAATCATCCGCGCAGTGTTGCGGTCATTTCGGCGCGGACCGTGGGCGCAGCGCTGGAAATCATGGCCAAATACATTTCGGCGAATGCGCCGAACCAGCGCCTCAAACTCGTGCGCGGGTCGACGAGCGTCAGCCTCCGCCACAGTGTCGCTGCCGAGCTGCCGCCCAATCATTGGCGAACTATGGTGGAGGCCGTGTACCTGCGCGCAGGCTCGGCATTAGGCGCATTGCTCGGTCACGCATTGGAGGCCGTGCGTTTCGAGTTCATGTGGCCCGAGCCGAGCTACGGGCCGAGGCTGCAGGAAGCGCTGGGCGGCCAGATGCGGTGGAACGCCCCAGCCAACGCAATAGTCATCCCCAAGCGGCTTCTGGCCTTGCGCTCGCCACTGGCGGACGCTGTGGTGCACCAACACGCGCTTGAGCAGCTGGAGCAGGTGTCGGCCTTCGCCGGAGCGCCGACCGGCGCCAAGGACAGGGTGGAGCAGCTCCTAGCCCGTTCTGACACTGGACGCCTTTCCCTGCCGCAGGTCGCCCGCTCACTCGGGCTCTCGCAACGGACGCTGAACCGGCGGCTCGCCGATGCTGAGGTTAGCTATCGTGGCCTGACCGACGCGGAACTGAAGGCTCGGGCCCAGCGGATGCTCGAGGCCGGCGCGCTCTCCAAGGGAGCAATCGGAGAGCGCCTAGGCTTTGCCGACGCGGCCGGATTCAGCCGAGCGTGCCGGCGCTGGTTCAAGGCGGAAACGTAAGCCCCAATCGCCCGCCAAGGCATCAGCCGAGAGGTCCGGAATCCACCCATCTCAGACGTTCGCAGAGTCCGCTTTCGGCGGGTGGTCTGGAGCGATTCCTTTGACGCCCCGCGAGTTCGGCGCGCAATTTGAGTCGGGAGGAGGCCGCCATGATTGATAAGCCGAAGGTGGGTCCGTTCGAGCGCGAATGCCCCAAATGCGGAGGCACAGGATACTTTGAGCCAGAGTCGCAGGCTCCTGGGCTGGGAAAGATGATGGCTCCCCCGAACTGCCCGAGGTGTGGGGGAAAGGGAACGATCCCCAAGGCCCAAGCGGATTAGAGTGGCCGGTGGCAGCGGGTAACGCATCAGCGCCGGTCCCATTTGCTACGTAATTCCGCCTGAGCCAGGCTCGATATCCAGCCGCGTGCGCTTCCAGCCCGCCCAAAGTTTGAGCCAGTCCTATCCTCACCCAGCCCTTATCCCCGTCTGCCCCAGTACTGGCCAGGCGGACCACCAAGCGCTCCCCTGCCGGATCCTCGCGAGTGGGAGACCCTGCCCAGTGTGACTCGGCTGCGCTCGCCCGCTGTGGCCAGCATTTAGCGCTTGCGGAACCGTGCGGCTTCGGCCTCCAGCTTGGATATCCAGGCCTCAGGCTCGCCGCTCTCGGGTTGGAAAGGCAGGGTCCCGGCTACCCCGCGCACGGCGAGCCACAGAGGGCCGCTGAAATGGCCGAGCACGCGCAACGGCCGGCGCTTGTCATCGGTCACGTCCCAGCCCTCGGTCTCGAAGGCCGCGACTTGGACGGCCGGGGCCTTACACTCGATTTCGTCCCACCCCTGGGGTCGCACCACCGCCTCAGCCTCGTCCGCCGTCAACCCAAAGAGCGCCCTTACGCACGCGTCAATCTCGGGAAACTCCGCCCGCGCCTCCGGCTCCGCGAATTCCCTCTTCCGGATCGCCCGGTACTCCAAGTCGTTCACGCCCGGCAGATCGATCAAGCGCCGTAGCGCGTCAGGCCCTTTGGTCATGCGCCTCGCCTACCGCGAATGAGTCGCCGTGGCGAGGATTGCGGAGGCGGCGTCCGGCTCAGACACAAACGTGGTGTTTCTGAAGAGGCGCCAACTTCTGCTCATGGCGCATTGCGGACATTCGACCCTGAGACCCGTGTTTGGCTTCAGCCGGGGATTCGTAACGCCCGCCTGCCGGCCCGAAGCCAATGTCCGGTAACGACCCATCGTCGTCTTCGAGGAGCGCCTCGAAACCGAGGTCGTCCTCGCCCGCAAAGGCTAAGCCGCGCTGACGGCGAGAGCCGGGGCGAGCCGCACCGGGGCGCTCTCGACCATGAACAGCAGTGCGAACCCGCCCATCGTCGCGGTCGCCAGGTGGTACCAGCCGAGCGACATGGGATCGCCGGTGACGTGCAGCATCCAGGTAACGACGAGCTGAGTCGTGCCGCCGAACAGGGCGACCATGCCGGCATAGATCAGGCCAAAGACGCCAGCGCGAATGCGCGGGGGCAGGGACTCCGTGACGGCGGCGTAGAAGGCGCCAGCCCTGAGACCCCCGAAGAGCGCGAGGATGGATGGCCCCACGGCCAGGGCCAGCGGCGTGCGGTCGTGGATCATCCAGACGTAGACCGGCAGGATGCCGGCGAGCAGCGCGGCGGTCGGCCACAGCAGCAGCGGGCGACGGCCGAAACGGTCGGTCAGGCGCCCGCCGACCAGGCATCCGACGATGCCCGATCCGTTGAGCGCGGCCGCGGCGGTGAAGGCCGCCATGGGGGTCATTTTCAAGGTCGCCTGGGCGAAGGTCGTCAGGTAGCTGCCGATGTAGGTGGCGATGGTCGAAGAGATGATGAGCGCCATGGCGATGACGATGACGCGCCAGTGTCGGCGGACAAGTGTGACGGCGCCGGGTGCGTTGGCCTCGGCAGGCTTCGCCTCCGGTCGCGCAGCGTGCAAGGTCTCCGGCAGGTTGCGCCGGATCCACAGGCCGACCGGCAAGGTGATCGCGCCCAGCAGCATGGCGACGCGCCAACCCCAGGCGTCGAGCATGGCGGGCGGCATCAGGGCCGTGAGGCCGATGCCGACGAGTCCCGCCGTCATCGCCGCAATCCCTTGGCTCGCTCCCAGCCAGGCGACCGCCCGGCCACGTTTGCGATCGGCCGCCACTTCCAGGAGGAAGGCCGTGGCCGGACCGACCTCGCCACCGAGGGAGAAGCCCTGGATCATGCGCGCGATCACCGCCAGGAGCGGCGCGGCAAGGCCGATCACGGCGTAGCTGGGGATCAGCGCCAGGGCGATGATCGAGGCGCCCATCAGGGTGAAGCTCGCCATCATCGCCGGGCGCCGGCCGATTCGGTCGGCATAGGCGCCGATGACCATGGCGCCGAGCGGGCGGGTGATGAAACCGGCGCCGAACGTGGCCAGCGAGAGCATCAGGCTGGCGAAGGCGTCGTGCGACGGGAAGAAGGCGTGGCCGATCTGGATGGCGAAGAAGCCGTAGGTGATGAAGTCATAGAACTCGAGGGCGTTGCCGAGGGTGGCGGCCGCAACATAGCGGGCGCGGCCATCGCGCGCCTTCGGCGCCAGAACCTCCGACTGCATGTCTTCCCCCGAACGCCTCGGCGGCGATAGGGACATGAAGACCGCCGCGAGCGCAAGCGAGCGGAGTCAACTAGGGCCGGCGAGCGGCCGAAGGGCGCAGCGAGCTCGGCCCGTGGAACTCTAACCGGCGAGCGGCCGACCTGGCTTCGCCGTAGCGAAGCTTCGGCTTCGCCAAGGCGAGAGGGCGCAGCGAGCTGGGCCCGTGGGACTTCCGCCTAACCTCCGCTCATCCTGGACGAGCCGCGTGTAGCGGCGAGATCCAGGACCCAGGATTTTTATCGATGGGCGCCGGGCTTACAGAAAAAGCCTGGGTCCTGGATGGCCTCGCTGCCCGCTCGGCCTCCAGGATG
>DASXGB010000265.1:0-2368 GCA_036489325.1 Caulobacteraceae bacterium | reverse complement strand
CCATCAGCGTTGCGGCAGCCGCCGGCAAGGGCCCATGCAACGCCACGCGGCGAAAAGCGTCGATCTCAGGCCAATTGCAGAAGTCCTCGAGAAACTCGCCGCGGTCGCCGACGGCCGTTGCGACCTTGGCCCGGGCGCTCGGCCGCTCCATCAGGTGATCGACTGCTTCGCTTAAGGCCTTGATATTGCTTAAGGAGATCAGTTTCCTCAGGGGGACCGCGCCGTCCCGGCGAAATTCTTCGACCTCCGATGGGCCGACAACCTCGCCTGTATGTGTCGTTTTTGACACGTCCCTCGTCAATCCGCCGATAACCCTCAGCGAGCTATTGCCCAGCCGGGCGGCTTAATAAAAAAGTGGCCCGGCGAGAAGTTCACTCCGCCGGGCCAGTGAGGCCGCGAGAACGGGGGGGATGAGCCCGCGGCGCATCTAATGTGATCGCCGCGGGCCCTTGTTTCAATCCTCTTTTGAGGATTTTTCGGTCTCGACCAAAATTTACCCTGTCAGCCGGAGATTTCGCGCGCGTCCGGCCAATTCGCTCAACCTCGAATCCTGGGTCGGGGTTAGCGGGAAACCGCAATGATCTCAAAGGATCAGGCCGAGGTCTCGGGATGCGGTGGCGCGAAGGTGGACAGCGGCGCGTCGGGCGGAAAAAAGATGCCATCGTAGGTGTCGAAGTTGCGGCCCGCCACGCGCGCCAGTCGCTGAATCATCGGCGGGAACTTGGTCAAGGTCTCGGCCATGAACTCCACGCCGCGCTCGCGCGCGTCCGGGTGGGCCTGGTCGTCCTGCTCCAAGGAGGCGATGATCCCATCGAGCGGCATGGCGATGCGGACCATCAGGCTATGGAGGTCCACCCGCAGCTTCGCGTCGCGCAGGTCGATGAGCATTTCGCGGTTTCGCTCATAGATGTCGACCTCACGTCGAGCGGTCAGCAACATGCGACGGGTCACCGCCCCGAAGCGATCGCCCACGCTCATCGAGCGCAGGGCGCCTTGCAGGATGGCGTGTAGGGTCGAGAGCGCCTCGCCGATGAGGAGGGCCGCTGCGCGCTCGCGGTGGCCCTGCCGCACCCGGGCCTCCCACATGTTGGCGACCACACCGCTTACGGTTGCGACAATCGCGCCCAGCGCCACGGCCGCCAGGGTCTCGGCGTGAGCGCCTCCGGCAAGTTCACGCAGATTGAGCGGCACGCCCTTCCCCTCTTTTCCGCAGAGATGACCCTAGCGGATCGGCGGCCGCCGCACCACGTCTGGCCGGCGAGGGACGCTCGTTCGAAGGAAACTCAGATGTCACCGGGCCGTGAGGAGCTGGCCGCCATCCGCGGGAGCGTTCAACTGGTCGGTCGGCTCACCGACGGCTTGCTGCGCATAGGACCGTTTCGCCTGGGCGCAGAGGCGGCGCTCGATTGGATCCCCGGCGTGGGCGAGATCTACGGATCCGCCGCGGCCATCTTCCTGCTTGTTCAGGGCGTGCGCGCCCAAGTCCCGATGAGGACGCTGATCGGCTGCGCCGGCTTGATGTTCGGCCGCACCCTGATCGCCGCCCTCCCCGTGGCTGGCCCTTTGGCGGCTGACGCCCTGGCTCTGCACGGCCTCTCCGCGCGCCTGATCATACGGGCGATCGACCGGCGTCTCGCGGAAACGGTTGGTCCTGCGCGGCCCATGCGCCGCACCTGGCGAGGTCACCGCCCGGCCGCTGTCGCGATCTAAGGATTGCGCCATCTCGCGCTCGCCTGCGCGCGATCGTATAGGGGGCCGACGGACGAGACCGGAGGTCGATGATGGTGGTCCTGGCCCTGCTTGCCGTGCTGTTGGCCGACGCCCCGCCGGCTTTGCCCGCTCCGATCGCGCCGGCGTCGGCTGGCAAGGCGCAGTGCTATTCGCCGGACATTGCGCACAAGGTCTGCGCCTCCCTCAACACCTACGCTCTGCGCCCGGATGGCCAGATCGCCAATACGGCCACTGTGATGATCGAGAAGACGCCCGCCGTGGTCATAACGTCGGTGTCTGCCGCCTCGGTGGTCAATGGTCGCATCTGCACGGTGATAAAGAAGGACGACCTGCTCGCGGCCCGATTCACGGTCAATGGGGCCACGCCTGGCGACACCGAGATCGCCCGCCTGCGACAGGCCATCCTCACGGGTTGGGCCGCTCTCATCGACCACACGGTCTGTGTCTCCTATGTGGCCGACGGCTCGCAGTTCGTCGCCCACACCGCCTTCGACGGGTTGCCCAGGCCCAATCTCGATCAGAGAGTGATTTGGGTGTCGCCGGAGGACGGGTGGAAAGTCGGCCTGTGATCCCTGGTAAGTATTAGATCGATCTATACACGACGATCGATTGCGCGGGTGGAGACAGCGACGATCAC
>DASXGB010000259.1:0-1821 GCA_036489325.1 Caulobacteraceae bacterium | reverse complement strand
CACGCCGCCATGGCTGGTTGGTCCAAGGTGGCGTAGTATTGCTCTTCGGCCTCGGCCGGCGGGATGTTGCCGATCGGCTCCAACAGCCGGCGATTGTTGAACCATTCGACCCATTCCAACGTCGCGAACTCGACGGCTTCGAACGACCGCCACGGCCCGCGCCGATGGATGACCTCGGCCTTGTAGAGACCGTTGATGGTCTCGGCCAGAGCATTGATGCTCCTATAAAGGTCAAGTGGCGATTTGCGCCGATATTGCCGGCTTGGGCATGCGGCAGAGATAGCCGAAGATTTCGCGTGCCACGAAGCGCTTCAGGCAGCGAATGATCTCGGATTTGCTTTTCCCCTCGGCTGTGCGCCGGCGCACGTAATCCAGCGTTGGCTGGTGGCCGCGCATGCGGACGATAACCACGCGGTATAGGGCGGCATTGGCCTGGCGGTTACCGCCGCGATTGAGCCGGTGGCGGTGGGTCTGGCCACTGGATGCCGGGATGGGGCAGGCGCCACACAGCTTGGCCAAGGCTGCCTCCGAACGGATACGCTCAGGATTATCGCCGACAAGGAGCAACATCTCGGCGGCTGTGCCGGCTCCCATCCCGTGCGCCTGGAGCAGTTCTGGCGCGAGCTGTCGTGTCAGGCGCTCGAGGTGCGCGTCGTGGTCTTTGATTTCGGCGTCGAGTACCAGCCAGCGCCGGGCGATGGCGCGTAGGCTGGTTTTGGCCGAAGCCGTCGTTGACGTGAGCGGGCCTGGACGCAAGGCCGCCAGATGCCGGAGGAGCGTCATCTTTCCGGTGAGGCTGTCGATTTTCTCCCGCAGGGTGGCGGGGGCGGCAACGATAATCGCTTTGATCGTCTGCATGGCCTGGCTGCGCCCTTTGACCGCTGTGTCGCGGGCGATCTTGAGATGCCGGATCATCTCGACTGTGCTGTTAGCGGACTTCGGCAAAGCGGTTGCCTGTCCGGCCAGCACGGCGCGCGCCGCACTTTCGGCATCGAGCGCATCATCTTTGCCCTTCTGATGTCGCAGCTGGCGATTGAGGCGGTTGACCTCCAACACCGTATGGCCGTGTGCGGCCAAAAAGCGGGACAGGCCGGCGCCGTATGAACCGGTGCCCTCGACCCCAAAGGCCCGGACCGGTCCAAGTGCCTCTGCCCAGGTATGGAGTGCTCGGTAGCCTTTGCTGTTGGCCGGGATGCTCATGGAGCCGAGGCGGACCCCAAGGGCGCTGATGGCTGCGGCGGCGTGGGTGAGTTTGTGGGTGTCGATGCCGACAATGACGTCGGTGCTGGGCACGGTCTTGCTCATGATGTGAGGCTCCAGGCCAATTGAAGGGCCTGACGATCCAATGGCGGACAGGACTGTGATGGGATGGACGCCCTCATGCTCCTATGAAGTCACGGCCATTCGACCGGCAGGTGCCGCCTGGCAGGCCGACATGTCAACGCAAGGACACGGGGTCAATCGTAGACTGGAGTCAGACCTTCCAGGCCGCGCCTACCTTCTCACAGTCGTAGCTGTCGCCGACGCTGCCGACGGACGGCTCAATGCCCGCCTCGGACAGGCGCTCGCTGTACCGAATGCTGACGTATTGCGATCCACGGTCGGAATGATGCACCAAGCCGCCGCGATGGACGGGCCGTCTTTCGTGCAGCGCCTGCTCAAGAGCATCGAGAACGAAGCTTGCATGCGCCGTTCGTGAGGCCCGCCAGCCGACGATCCGGCGCGCGTATGCATCGATGATGAAGGCGACGTAGACGAAGCCTGCCCAGGTCGCCACATAGGTGAAGTCGGAGAGCCAAAGCGCATTCGGGCGCGCGGCCT
>DASXGB010000236.1:0-3347 GCA_036489325.1 Caulobacteraceae bacterium | reverse complement strand
GCCTATGACCACGACACCGACAACAGCCAGAACACCCAGATGCAGGCCAAGTGGGAAAAGGACATCGACTCCGGCGCGATCGCCTTCCCGGTCCCCTGAAGGGCCGGCGGGGCACCCTCAGGCGTATTTCTGGCCGGGCGGCAGGGTCGGCCCCGGGAAGTCGCCCTTGGGCGAAGGCGGCGGCATGGGTAGGGTCGGAAGCGGGGGCGTGGGTTGCGTCGAAGGCGGGGGTTGCTTCGCCTCCTGCTGTTTGCAGGTCTCCACCGCCGCGTTGTAGTCCTCGGGCGAGAGCTGCGGCCAGACGTCCTTGGCCGGCGGCAGGTGCCACAGCTTGCGCTGATTATCGTAGTCCTGCCACGTCCGATACTTGGGCGCCTGGGCCGTCCAGTCGGGCGCGTGCAGGGCGCTGCACGGCGGCATCGGCCCGGTGATCGCCCCCGGCCCCTTCTTCTTTCCGAACACATCGACGAGGCCGCCGTGGAGATCCTCCAGCGAGCCGCCGGGGCCGCCCGTCGACCCGGGCTTGTCCCACGGCGCCGGCGCATCTGGATGGCTGGCGGTGGGATCGAACTTCCAGTCCGAGCCCAGGGGAAACCACGGCTTGGGGGTGGGTTTGATCTCCTGGTTAGGGTCGGGCCTTTGGGCCGGGTCGTCCGTCGATTGACGCTGCAGGACGAGGCGCCTCAGCCGCGCCTGGTTGCCGTCGGCTCCGGCCAGGCGTTTCACCGGTGTCCGCCGCCGCGCCGCGATGGCGGGCGCGACCCCCATGGGCCGCCTGGCCCTGGCTAAGCTCATGCCCGGCACGGTGGATCACCCTGGGCTGGTTACTAGGGGGGAATCTACGCCCGCGCCGCCCTCTCGCCAAGCTTCGGCGTCGGCGGTTAGCGCATCGAAGACACGACCGGCGGCATGGCCGTCACCGCGCCGCGCTGGCGCAGCGGTTCAAAGCGGTCGCGAGTGGCTTGGCGTCATCGGCCGTGAGGGGCCCCACCTGGATTCCGTCGCCGACGATCGGCTCAAAGATCCTTGCGACCTTCACGACCTTCCCGTCGACGATGAAGACAATACTGTCGCCGACGTGGGCCGCCGTGTAGGCGCGGAACGCGCCCGCCGCCGCCGGTTTGAAGTTGAGGATGAGCACGGGCTGGCCATCGGCGACCGCCGGGCTGGCAAGCCGAATGTCGCCGGTGGTGATGAGCGAATGCCTCACGTCGACGGCGCCATCCGGGCCCGGAATCGGACGCGCGCCGACCTCGCCAGCCGAAGCCAGCGTCGCGATCTCGACGGTTGGACAGGCGCGTACCGGTTCGGCCGCGCCCGCGATCGCCCCAGATTGGCTCCCGACAAGCAACGTCGCCGCCAGCGAGGCGCCCCTCCAGAGGTTGCTCATATCCTTGCCTCCGTCCCGGCGTTTGCCGTCGCTCGCAGGGGAGTGGGTTGCGCCCCCTTGAGTCAAGAGTGATCGGCGAGAAGGGCGCGCTCCCATGCTAGAAAGGGCGCCCACGGCGGCTGAACGCGGCGCTGGCCTTCGCCGCCGGCGTCGAGGCTTAGAGAGAGGTCCGGCATGGCTGTCGAGACGCTCGGACCCTCGCGCGGGGGCCACACGGCGGTGATCCTGGCGGCCGGCGCTCTGGCATGGGTGGCGCTCAACGGCCTGGCGATCGTCCTTTCCGGCGGCGTGCTGCCGTTCGACCGACCGGCGCTCGCCGGCCTGCCGTTCGTCGCCCAGATGGCTTTGCCGAGCGTGGGCCTCATCGAGATCTTCCTGCTCATGGCGATTGTCCATTGGCTGACCCGGCGGCGGCCGGTACCCGACATCGCCGCGCGGGCGCCGGCGCGGGCCCTGGCTGCCCGGGAAACGGCGCTGACGCTCACTTGGGCGATGCTGGCTCAGATCGGCGGCTGGCTGATCGCTCACGCATTGGGCTACCGGCCGTTCAGCTTCCACCTCGCCGGCACGCTGGTGGGCTGCAGCCAGCCGCCCTCGCCGGGCGAGGCGTTTCTGTGGGCGGGCTACAATTTCACCGCCTTCGCGGTCATTCCCTACGCCTGGTTCCGGCGCCGCTATTCCAACACCCAGCTCAACCTGCGCTCCAGCGCGCCCAGGAACGACCGCCTCGTCATCGTCGTGGTGGCGACGATTGAGACCCTGACCGAGCTGGCCGCCTTTCCTGGCGTCCTCAAGATGACCGGCCCCCAGTTCGCCATGGCTGGCCCCCTCGCCTTCCTGCTGTTCGGCGCCGGGACCGTGCTGCCGACCATGGTGCTGATCTACGCCATCCTGATCCCGCGCTACTTCAGGCTGACCGGCTCGTTCGTGGCCACCGTGTTGCTGGGCGGGGCGACTTACGCCCTGATGCACCTCGTCGAGGGCTGGTCCAACTTCTCAAGCCTGCGCGACGGCGGCCTTTCGCTGATCTTCGTCATCCTGACCTATGTCGGACCTGGCATGTTCAAGAGCTTCGTCACCCTGCGCACCGGCAACGCCTGGGTGCACGCCATCGCCTACCACGCCATCGCCCCGCATGTGGTGGTGGATGCGCCCCTGGTGGCCAGGGTGTTCGCCATCCGGTGAGGCGCCATCGAGCGACAGCGGGTGGTCTCGGTCGCGACGGCGTCCTGAGGTCGCCGCCGTTGCGCGGCGCCGTGAAGCCGGCGCCTAGTGTTTCGTCGGATCGTCGGCCGGGTTGACGTAGGTCATCGAGAACGGACCCTGGGCGGAAATCTGGATCACCCCGCCGGCCTTCGACCAGGCATAGTGGTTCATGTTGGCGGGCGCCTCGGCAAACCCGCCCGGCGCCAGCGCGGCGCCCTTGGTCTCATCGAGCTTGTCGCCCATGCCGAGCGACATGTCGCCTTCGATCACCGTCACATATTCGTCGGTCGGATGGTGGTGGGCGGCGAACCTGTAGCCGGCGGGAACCTTCAGCCGGATCACGAACACGCCGGGCTTCGACGGATCCCCCGACAGCACCGCCATCTGCGCCCCCTTGGCGAAGATCGGCGGCGCGGGCCCCCACTTCAGATCCGGCGAATTGACCTGGGCCTGCACGTCGCCGGCGACGCAAAGCAGAAGGCTGGCGCCCATGGCGATCGATTTCATGGCTTTCCCCCCATCCGCGATCGGCCAGGAGCTGGCCTCGCGCGTTTGTCCATCTGTCTAGTCGTCTCGGCCGGGGGAAGTCCAGTCAAGCTTCCGCGGGGCGCCGTGGTCGCGCGGGCGCCGCGTCGGCGAATTTGACGCCTTCCAGTGCGCGATCCCAGCCCATAGGAAGGAGGTCGAGTGGGGGGAACATGACCAACGCCTATCTGCCGGACGTCTGGTGCGACCTCTATGTCATGATCGG
>DASXGB010000232.1:0-31365 GCA_036489325.1 Caulobacteraceae bacterium | reverse complement strand
AGCCCGTTCCGCTCAGAGCGGCAGATGGCCCGCGAAATGCTCGAGGGTGGCGAGTTCATCGAGGTGTTCGTCGATGCGCCGCTGGCCCTGGCCGAACAACGGGACGTCAAAGGCCTCTACGCCAAGGCGCGGCGCGGCGAGCTGAAGAACTTCACCGGCATCGACAGCCCCTACGAACGTCCCGAATCGCCTGAGGTCTACGTCGACACCAGCCTGATGAGCGCCGAAGACGCGGCCGACATGATCATCGCCGTCCTCGACTAGGGGCCGATGCCAGGACCCCGCGGCGCGGCTGATCCCGCCTCCGCGGCGATGCGCCGCCCGAGCGCCTCGAGAACGGGAATGTCCTTGTCGGCCAGCGCCGGCATCGGCGTCTTCCGGGCCATCGCCTGGGCGATGTAGGGGGCCAGGTCTTCGGCCTTCTTCCGTTCGCGCTCGGCCAAGCCTTCCTTGAACTCGGGCATGACCTCGGCCGCGAACAGCTCCAGCGAGGCGCAGATGTCGTCGTGCCGATTGCGGCCGCCCTGCTGGATGAAGACCACCTGATCGACGCCGGCCTCGGCGAACCCGCGCAGGTGGTTGCGCAGCATCTCCGGCGTGCCGATGCCCCGCCTTGGGCTGTTCTCCATCGACTGCCGCGCCGCCTCGAACTGCGCCCAGATGTCAGTCCGGCCGGGTGTGTGGACACCTGTGATGTAGTGGTGCGCCAGGGCAAACGAGAAAAACCGGAAACCGTCGAGACCGCGGCGGACCGCCTCGGCTTCGTCCCGATGGATCGAGAAGCCGGTGACCATGGCGATATTGGCGTTCACCGCATGACCGATCGGGGTGCACTCCTCGCGGATCAAGCGGTAGTAGTCGTCGACCCAATGTTTCGCCTCCTCCGGGTCGACGAATGCGAAGGTGAGCGCGCCGATGCCAAGCCGCGCCGCCAACTTGATGGTCTCCCGATTGGAGCACGCCACCCACAGCGGCGGGTGCGGCTTCTGGACCGGCTTGGGCACGATGTTGCGGCACGGCATGGAGAAATACTGACCCTGGAAGCCAGGATAGGGGTCCATGGCCATCATGTTGGCGCACTGCTCGACCGCTTCGCGCCACATCGCCCGCTTCTCGGGAATGACCAGTCCGAACCCGCCGAGCTCCGCCAGGGATGAGGATTCGCCGGTGCCCCACTCCACCCGGCCGTCCGACACCAGGTCCAGAGTGGCGATGCGTTCGGCCACGCGCGCGGGGTGGTTGTAGCCGGGCGGCATTAGGACGATGCCATGCCCCAGGCGGATATTTTTCGTGCGCTGTGAACAGGCCGCCAGGAACACCTCGGGCGCCGAGGAGTGCGAATACTCCTCCAGGAAATGGTGCTCGACCTCCCAAGCGTAATCGATGCCGAGCCGGTCGGCGAGTTCGACCTGGTCCAGGGCTTCCTTGAACAGACGATGTTCGGCGCCCTCGACCCAGGGCCGGGGCAACTGGTGCTCGTAGAAGATGCCGAACCGCATGATGGTCCTCCGCTACGCCGTCGAAATGTCAGAACTTCAGGACGATCTTTCCGAAGTGAGCGCCGGTCCGCATCGCCTCGAAGGCGCTGGCCGCGTCCTCGAGCGGAAACACCTTGTCCACGATCGGTTCAATCCGGTGGGTTTCAATCGCCCGGCACATGGCCTCGAACATCAGCCGCGAGCCGACCATGACGCCCTGGAGCTTCGCGCCGGTGCCGATCATCTGGCCGATCTGCAGCGGCTCGGCCGCGCCGCCGAGAACGCCGATGATGGCGATGTGACCCGATAGAGCGATCGCCTGTAGGCTTTGGGTGAGGGTCCCTGCCCCGCCCACTTCCATGACGAAGTCGACCCCTTGGCCTCCGGTCCAGTCGCGGGCGGCGCGGCCCCAATCCGGCGTGTCGCGGTAGTTGATCCTGTGATCGGCGCCGAGGGTCGTGGCGCGATCGAGCTTCTCATTCTGGGAGGAAGTGATGATCGTCCGAAAGCCGGCGGCCTTGGCGAACTGCAGGCCGAAGATCGACACCCCGCCAGTTCCTTGCAGCAGCACCGTGTCGCCAGGTCTCAGCCGGGCGTCCTCGAAGAGCGCCCGCCATGCGGTCAGCGCCGCGCACGGCAGGGTGGCCACCTGATGATCGGTGAGGAAATCCGGAACTTTGGAGAGGCCTTCCTCGTGGAAGGCGGCCAGCTCCCGCCCCGCCCCCGGAATCGGCGCTCCGAGCGCGGAGGCCAGCCCCTGAAATGTCGGCGGACCGCTGATCCAGTTCTGGAAAAACATCGTCGCGACGCGGTCGCCGACCTGGAAGCGGGTAACCTTCTCGCCCACCGCCTCGACGACGCCGCAGCCGTCGGAAAAGGGCGTCATGGGATCGGGGGTGGCGCGGCCATAGACCCCATTCACCATCAGCCAGTCGCGGTAGTTGAGCGACACGGCCCGCATTCGCACAAGAACCTCGCCCGGCCCTGGTTTCGGCGCGGGGATGTCCATTAGCTTCAGGTGCTCGAGGCCGACACCGCCGGCTAGCTGCAAAGCGCGCATGTCCGGTTCTCCCCGTTACGCCCCAAGGGTCAGCCGCCGGGCGGCGGCCATCTCGACATAGAGTTGAAGGATTTCGATCTGCAGGGCGGCGTCACCGCGTGTCTCGGCCGCCTCGTGAAGCTCGATCAGCCGCCGACGCAGGCGGGCGTTTTCGGCGTCCAGGCCGCGCCAGGAAAAGTCGTCCCCAAGCTCGAGTGGCGCGTGATCGACCTTGCCGATCAGCTCGGCGATGGCGCGATTCTCCCAGATCCTGGCCGCTGGCCCGCGGTCGGCTTCCTGGGCCGCGAGACCGGAAAGCATGGCCATGATCCCCACCCGCCCGGCGAGGTATTCGCCCCGTGACTCGGGCGGCAGGGAGGTCGCCAGGGCGGCAGCCTGGCCAACGAGAATGTCTGGCAAGGCGGGCGTCATAGCGGACCCATCGCGGCGAGGCGCGCCGCCAGGATTTCGTCCTGCCGGCGAGCGGTGAACCAGCCTGAGAAGGCGAGGATCGGCTCGGCGAAGCCGCCGTCGCGCCATTCCTTGGCGGCGGAGATCCAGATCGCTTGCCCCTTCACCGAGGCGAAGAGTCGCCACCAGTCGAGGGCGGCGGGATCGGGCTGGGCGCCGCTCGTGCGCGACCAGATGGCCAAGGCGTCTTCGAGGCCGACCATGCCCGAGATCCGAGGGTCGGCCGGGTTCGACCATAGCGGATCCATGGCCCAGGCAAGGTCTTCCAGCGGATCGCCGAGGTGGGCCATTTCCCAGTCGAGCACGGCCAGGATGCGCCCGGCTCCGTCGTGCAGGAAATTGCCGACCCGGAAATCGCCGTGGACAACGCTGACGCGCGCCGCGGGCGGCGGCGGGCGGTGGCGAAGACGGCGGATGGCGGCGCGGACGATCGGCTGCGGATGCTGCTCGTCGGCCTCGATCACCCCGGCCCAGTAGTCCAGCTCGCGCCGCCAGCAGTCCTCCGGCGCCGGCGGCGAAATCGCCTCCAGGATCGGCAGGCCCGTCAGCGGCTCGGCGGCGATCCGGCCCATGATCGAGAAGAACTGGTCGCCGATCGAGCCGGCGTGGGCGCCGAAGGGGTCGGGCGCAAAGGGGCTCGCCGGAACGCCTCCGTCCACGCGCCGCATGATGAAAAAGGGGCGTTCCAGCTCCGCCCCCACCTCCTCAAGGACCACGGCGTCGGGCGCGGCCGCGTCCTTGCCTGCGAAGGAGCGGATGGCGAGGAACTCGGCCCGCCGGTCGGTCTCGATCAGGCTTCCGCGCGGATCGCGGCGCAGGATGTACCCGCCGCGGCTGTGATCGGTTACGGCGTCATAGCGATAGGTTTCGCGGCTTGCCCCGCCTGAGATGCGCGACAGGCCTTCAACGCGCGTCGGCTCACCGGATGTTCGCGTCAGGTAGGCGGCAAGCTGGTCGGCGAGACTCATTTCGCGAAATCGAGAGTCTCGACAAATCCCGAAGGCGCGTGCGGACCGATCACTAGCTGTTCGAGGATCCCGCGGCCCACCTGGTTTTCGCCGCGTCCGCGCTTCCAGACCACTCTGGAGAGCGCCTGGATGTGGAGGAGATGCGGCATGCGGACATCGGCGTCGGCGAGCGTCAAGTCCTCGCGCTCGACGGCGAGCTGGCCATGGTTGAGGCCGTGACTCCATTTCGGATGGGTGTAACCGAGGCCCTGCATGAAGAAGGTGACCTCGGGCTCATAGGCGATCTCGGAACGACCGGAAGGATCCTCCCACGAAACCACCGCGCGGCGCACATGGCGCGTGCCTGGCTTCCAATCGACTTCCACGGCCAGCCGGTCGATCTCCACCTGACGATCAACGCCTTCGGGAGACCACACCGCGCGCCGGTTCCAGGGCTCGCCGGCGGCATCGTCGTTGCTATGGAAGAAGAATCCGCCGCTCGGGAAATTGCACGGGCCCCACAGCCAATAGAACTGGGGCGGCGCCGGCGGCACGGTCTCCTGAGCATCGCGTGCGCCGATCGGACGCACGCCCCACGAGCGGTCGCGCGTGCCGAGCCAGCCGTCGACCGACTGTCGCCGGCCATCGAGTTCGATCCATCCCTGATAGCGACCGTTCTGGGTGAGCCGGGTGTAGTCCATGAGCGCCCTTGGACCCTGACGGCGGATGAAGCGCGGCTCCTCGATGGGGAACGCCCGTCCTTCGAAGGCGATGTCGGCGGCAAGGCCCTGGTCCTTCGCCTCGACGACTAGGCGGAGGCGTTTCAGCGGCTCGATCACCTCGATGCGGATGGGACCGACTTGCAGGTCCATCCGCTCCATGCCGAGCCATCGGCTGGCGTGCAGGGATGTCTGAACGCCGTCGCGGATAACGCAGAAACTGGCGTCGGCGATATTGAGGTGCGGATAGACGCCGAATGCGAGGGCGAAAAAGTCGTCTCCCTCAGCGCCATAGCCGTTGAAGAAATAGCGGTCGTAGAAATTCCGGTCGGTGCCGGAATAGGCGATCGGCTCGCTCGTCTGATGAATGGGGAAGTCGTCGCCCTTGGTCAGGACCATGGCCGCCTCCTCCGTGCTTTGACTGCTTGGCCACTGACCCTAAGGTCGGCGCCTTCGCCGTGGCAACCGTGACGGAAGGTCAATCATGTCAGCCCTATTCAGGATCTGCCTCGTGCTGGCGGCGCTTTTTGGCTTCGCGGCGGTCTTCGCCAACGCATATGGCGCGCACGGGGCGGCCGATCCGCAGGCCCGGGAGTTCATGCGAATCGGCGCGACCTTTGCCACAGTCCAGGCCCTGGCTGTCTTCGCAGCGGCCTTTGCCGGCAGCCACGGCGGCCGCCGGACCGCCAGCGTCGCCGCGGTGCTGTTCGTCGCCGGCCTGTTCCTCTTCTGCGGCTCGCTTTGGGCGGTCGCGCTTGGGGCGCCGAAGACGGTGACCATGGCGACGCCGGTCGGCGGCCTCGCCTTTGGCGTCGGCTGGCTGGCGCTCGCCTGGGCTTGCCTCACCCTTCGGAAACCGGCCTAAGCCCGCGGCGTCAAAGGAGAATGTCCATGGCCCTCCCGCACATGCCGCCCGTGCAGTTCGCAGACGTCAACGGTGTACGCCTCGCCTACTACGAAGTCGGCCCCCGAACGGGGACGCCGATCATTCTCTGCCACGGCTGGCCCGAACTTGCCTATTCCTGGCGCCACCAGATCAAGGCGTTGGCCGACGCCGGCCGCTGGGTGATCGCGCCGGACCAGCGCGGCTATGGCGACAGCGACAAGCCATCCGCGGTCGAAGACTATGACCTTCACCATCTGACCGATGATCTGGCCGGCCTGCTCGATCATCTCGGCGCCGATAAAGGGATCTTCTGCGGCCATGACTGGGGCGGCTTCGTCGTCTGGCAAATGCCGCTGCGCCACCCGGGTCGCGTGGCCGGCGTGATTGGCCTCAACACGCCGTTTTCGCCGCGCGCGCCGGCCGATCCCATCGAGATCATGCGGCATCGCTTCGGCGAGGAGATGTACATCGTCCACTTCCAGAAATACGGCGAGGCCGACGCCATACTCGCGGCCGACGTCCCCAAGGCCATGAGCTTTTTCATGCGCCGGCCGATGCCGGGGACACCGCCGGCGAGCGGCGGCCTTTCCGCCGAGACCGAGCGCCCGGCGGGCCAGTCGGCTTTCGCCATCATCCGCATGCTGGAGGCCTATGACCCTGCTTTCGACCCGAGACCGAAATTCCTCACCGACGAGGAAATGGCCGTGTTCGTCGACACGTACAGCCGCACTGGCTTTACCGGCGGCATCAACTGGTACCGCAACTTCACCCGCAACTGGCGAAACTCCGAGGGCGTGACGGACCGGGTCGAGGTCCCCTCGTTGATGATCATGGCCGAGAAGGACGCCGTCCTGCCGCCCTCGGCCGCCGACGGCATGGAGGCCTATGTTCCGGACCTGGAGAAGGCGCTGGTCAAGGACAGCGGCCACTGGACGCAGCAGGAGGAGCCGGAGGCGGTCAACCGCATCATCATCGACTGGCTGGACCGCCGCTTCCCGCGCTAGAAGAGGCTATGGACCGCGCGCCCCAGACACAGCCGCCGATGTCGACCGGCGGGAGGCGGGGGCTCTATGTCGAGACCGAGCCCTTCGCCGCCGGCTGGCTGCGCGCGGGCCGGCATGAGATCTATTACGAGGAGTGCGGTGTGCCGGTCGGTCGGCCGGCGGTGGTCCTGCACGGCGGCCCCGGCGGAGCGATCAATCCGACCATGCGCCGCTTCTTCGATCCGTCGCGCTGGCGGATGACGCTGTTCGATCAGCGCGGCTGCGGGCGAAGCCGGCCTGTCGCCAGCCTAGAGGACAACACGACCTGGGACCTTGTGGACGACATCGAGCGGCTACGCGAGCGCGCGGGCGTTGAACGGTGGACCGTATTCGGCGGATCCTGGGGCTCGACCCTGGCCCTCGCCTACGCCATCCGCCATCCCGAGCGGGTTCAGGCCCTGATCCTGCGCGGCGTTTTCCTGCTCACCCGTCGAGAGCTCGACTGGTTCTATCAGCAGGGAGCGTCGATGATGTTCCCCGACGCCTTCGAGCGCTTCGCCGCGCCGATACCGATCGAAGAGCACGGCGACATGGTGAGCGCCTACTACAGCCGCCTCACCGGATCTGACCCCAAGATCCGAGCCGCCTGCGCGGCCGCCTGGAGCCAATGGGAGGGCGATACCCTGTCATTGCGCGGTCCTCAGGCCCGTCCGGCCAAGTTCAACGAGGTGGCCTTCGCCCTGGCCTTCGCCCGCATCGAATGCCACTATTTCGCCCACCACGGCTTCTTCCCAGAGGACGGCTGGATCCTCAATAACATCAACACAGTGCGAGATATTCCTGGATGGATCGTCCAGGGCCGCTTTGATGTGGTCACGCCGATGGAAAGCGCCTGGGCGCTCAAGGGCGCCTGGCCAGAAGCCCATCTGGAGGTCATCTGGGACGCCGGCCACGCCTCCACTGAGCCCGGGATCATCGACGCCCTCGTGCGCGCTACCGACATGGCGCTGGCCATCTAGTCCGGACGGCCTGCCTCAATCCACCAGGCACATGAACTCCTCGAACTTGCCGCCCCGGCCGGGTGGAATCGCGCCGTCAAAACAGGTCAGGCGCACATTGAAGGGATAGCCGATCGTCTCTCGAAGGTGGGCGACGATTCCGTCCTCCTCCGGCTCGGTAAGCGGCCTTTCGACCACCAGGCGCAGCTCGAGACTCTCCCGCCCGTCCTGCACCACCTGGAATTGAACCACGGGTGCGATATCGCGATATCGTGCGAACCCGACCAGAGGCCAGCGCCGCGTCCCGTCCGGGAAACGGACCAGATTGCGCTCGCGGCCGAGGATGCTCTTCAGGGTCGGAAGGCCGCGCCCGCAGGGGCACGCCGACCCCGGTACGGCCCAATCGCCGACGTCGTAGCGGAAAAGGGGTGTGGCGAAATTGGTGAGGTCGGTGACAACCAGTCGACCGGCTTCCTCTTCCTGGCAGGCCTCCCCCTCGGCATTCAGGACTTCGACGATCAATCCCTCGGCCATGACGTGATATCCGCCGCCTTCCGCGCACTGGATCGCGACGCAGCCCAACTCCTGCGAGGAATAGGTGTCGATCATCTCGACGCCCAGGACAGCGCGCACTTCGTCCCGAGTTTCGTTCGACAAGGTCTCGCCGATCGACGAGACAAGCTTCAGGCTGGCGACGTCGGCGCCGCGCGCGGCGCACAGGCGAGCCAGACCGATCAGGTTGCTTGGATAGATGGTGAGCGCGTTCGGGGCGAATTCGTCAATGAGCTTGAGCTGCGTCTCGAGATCGGTCGAGATCGGAATGTTCAGGGCCGGACCGGTGTTGAACAAAACATTGGCGGGTGAGCCCCAGTCGGGCCGCCGTTCGACCCGTTCGAACTGCGGACGGATGGCGCAAACCCGGTCGCCGAAATCGCGACCGTGCCAGAAGTATCCGCGAAGGACAAAGCCCCATTGGACCATGCCGCTGACCGTCGTGCGGCGGACGATCACAGGTTCGCCGGTTGACCCCGAGGTGCGAGACTCCGCCACGGGCATGTGGCTGTTGGGCGCCATGGAGCAGAAGATGTCGGACGCTGACTGCAACTGGCGGCGGGTCAGGACCGGCAGACGGGCAAGCCCGCCCGGTCGTCCGAGGTCGGCCGGCTTCAGCCTGGACTGCTTGAGCGTCCGCTGGAAGAAGGGCGAATACTGAGCGCAGTGAGCTGCAAGGACGGCCAGTTGGCCGCGCTGCCTGGCTTCCAGGTCATCAGGATCCAACCACTGGCTGTCGTCCAGCTGGCGCGCGAGCGCGCCCAGGACCGCGGCCTGGCCGGCCACCAGGGGCGGCCACTCCACGCCCTGGACGTTAGAGCGCTGTACGGCGGGCTTGCGCCCAAGTCCCTTCAAGGCTCGAAGTCCGCGATCAGAATCGGACAGCGCTCGGCAAGGTCGTAGGCGCCGGACGAGACAAACCGGGCATTCTGAAAGCCGGCCGGCACGGCGGCCAGAACCTGCGCCTCGGTGGGAAAAATATAGACCGCCTCCGAACCATCGTAGGCGTCGATTTCGGCAATGGTCTCGTTGCTCCAGCCCGTGGCGGCGGAGAGAGCGGCGCGATCGGGAAACAGGGTCTCGAATTTTTGGAAGACGTCGGCGACGGCGACCTCTGCGTCGCCGGTCTCGCCGGCTAGCGCCATGGCCAGGCGCCATTTGAACCCATGGAAGCCGCCCGGCGCGCCGGACATCACATCAAGCCGCAGGGCTTCAAGGCTCTCGCAAGGCGAGGGCGTGGCGTAGGCGCGCACGGCCAATCGGGCGCCGGGCGAAAGGACGCGGGACAGTTCGCCGAACACCACCGGCACATCAGCCAGGGTCAGGCAATTGAAACTGCCGTCGCCGACGACGGCGGAAAATCTCGCCGTTTGAAAGGGAATCGCCCGCCAGTCGGCCAACACCGCCCGTCGCGTGGGCGTGTCGCCTGGCCAGATGTGGTCGATCATCGACTGGCTCCAGTCGAGGGCGACCATTCGCGAGCCCAGGATCGCCAGTTCCGGCGTCACCCCCAGCATCAGAACCTCTGCGCCGCGATCCTCGATCGCGAGGCGAAGAGCCTCGACCACGTCAGCAGAAGCCCGCAGCGGTGGCTTCAGTCTTGGCCATCGGCGATGAAAGGCGGCCCAGGCGTCGGCGCTCATCGAGAGAGTCTCAGACGACGGCGCTTTCTTGGCGCTTCAATTTGGATTGGCCCCACGATGCGGAGAAGCTTGCAATCGGCTGGGCCTGTCAAGGCGAGCCCTAGAGCAGCGCCCCATGACCGCTGGTGATCTCCGAATAGCGGTGCACGCGCACCGCCTGCACAAGCGCGAAGCCGGCCATCATCGTCATCATCACCGTGCCGCCGAAGGAAAGCAGCGGCATCGGCACGCCCACCACCGGGGCGAGGCCCATGACCATGGCGCCATTGATCATCACGCACAGGGTGAAAGTCACGATGACGCCCGACGCGGCGAGGCGGCCGAAGTGACTATGGGCTACCGAGGCGATGCGCAGGCCGATGGCGATCACCATGGCGTAGAGCAGCAGGACACTGACACAGCCGACGAAGCCGAACTCCTCGGCCAGCGAGGCGAAGATGAAGTCGGTGGACTTCTCGGGCAGGAAGTTGAGCTGCGCCTGCGAGCCGAGGCCAAAGCCCTTGCCCATCAGGCCGCCCGAGCCGAGGGCGATCTTGGACTGTATGATGTGGTAGCCGGCGCCAGAGCGGTCCGCTTCGGGATGTAGGAAGGTGAGCAGTCTCGCCCGCTGGTAGCCCTTGAGGACGAACATCACCGCCAGAGGGGCGGCCGCCGCCAGACCAACTACCCCCAAGGCGACCAAGCGCAGGCTGAGTCCGGCGAGGATCATCATCACCGCGCCGGTGCCGGCGATGAGGACGGCCGTGCCGAGATCCGGCTGGCGCGCGACGATGGCGGCCGGCACGAGGATCAGGGCGGCGGGAATCAGCAGCCACCAGGAGAGCCCGGCATAGCGGCCAGGAAGGCTGTGGTAGAAACGGGCGAGCGCCAGCACCAGGCCGATCTTGATGATCTCGGACGGCTGCAGATGGATCGGGCCCAGATCAAGCCAGCGCTGGGCGCCCAGGCGCGTGTGGCCAACCACCGCCGCCGCCAGTAGCAGCACCAGCCCGACCGCATAGACCGGATAGGCCAGGGCGAACCAGATGCGCAGGTCCGTGACGCCGAGCGCGATCATCGCCAGGAAGCAGAAAACAAAGAGAGCGGCGTGACGGTCGGCCCAGGGGCCCCAGGTCCCGCCCGCGATCGAATAGAGCATCAGGACGCCGACGCCGGCGATCGCCGCCAGCACCGCCGCCAGTAGCCAGTCGATCTCGCCCAGCTTGACGGTGAGGCGTTCACGCTCGCCGGGTCGCGTCAGGGCGCTGTCGGTCATGTGGCGGCAGGCGCCTCGGGCGCCTGTGGCGCGGCGATGATGCGGGCGCGCACTTCCGGATCCTTCAGTAGGGCCACGCGCATCAGCTCGGCCGCCTTGGGCGCCGCCGCTTCGGCGCCCCAGCCGCCATGCTCAACCAGCACACTCATGGCGTAGCGCGGATCGTCATAGGGGGCGAAGGCGATGAACCAAGCGTGGTCCCGCTGGTTCCACGCGCCCTGGGCGCCGTGCGCGCCGTGGCCGCCGGCGTAGCTGTGCGTCTGCGCCGTGCCGGTCTTGCCGGCCAGCTTGATCGGCCCCAGGCCCAGCTGGACATAGCGGAAGGCCGTGCCGCCGGCGTCATTGGCGACACTAGCCATGGCTTCACGGACGAATTCCAGGTGCTGGCGCTGGAACGGCAGATCGTCGGCGGCCGTTCCGGGCGGCTGGATTTCGTCGCCGATCGAGTGGACGAGCCGGGGATTGATGGCCTTGACGCCGTTGGCCAGGCGCGAAACCATCACCGCCAGCTGCAGGGCGTTGACCGACACATAGCCCTGGCCGATCCCCATGCTGGGCGTTTCGCCGGCGTGCCAGACCGGGTCATGGGGGAAGAACCGCCGCTTATAGGCGGAATCGGGAATGATCCCGCGCTTCTGACCGGGCATGGGGATGTCGAAAGTGCCGCCAAGGCCGAACTTGCGGGCCGTGGCGGCGATCCGATCGGGGCCGACGCTGAGCGCGGTCTGATAGAAGAAGATGTCGCACGAACTCTTGATGGCGTTGTGCATGTCCTGAACGCCGTGAGCCTGGTCGCAGTGCCAGACGCGACCGCCCCAGGCCCATGCCTTGTTGCAGACGTAGGTCCGCTCGGGGCTGACGCCCGCCTCGAGCGCGGCGAGGGCGACCATGGTCTTGAAGGTCGAGCCCGGCGGATAGTTGGCCGTGAGCGCCTTGTTGAACAGCGGCTTGCGGTCGTACTCGGAGAGCGCCTTGTACTCCGGACCGGTAAGTCCCTTGACGAAGCGATTGGCGTCGAAGCTGGGGGCCGAGGCCAGACAAAGAACATCGCCCGTCCGGCAATCGAGCATCACCGCCGCGCCGCTGTCGTTGCCGAACACTTCGATGGCTCTGTTCTGGATATCCGCGTCGAGGGTCAGCCGGATCGGAGCGCCCGGCGTCGAAGGGACATCGCCGGCCGGGTCCTCGCGCACCACCCGCCCCTTGACGTCGACCTCGACCTTCTTCGCGCCGGGCCTGCCCCGAAGCGGCAGATCATAAAACTTTTCGATGCCTTGCCGGCCGATCCGGAAGCCGGGGTTGAGCAGGATTGGGTCGGCGTTGGGTCCCGTCTTGGAGATGTCGGTCGCGTTGACCTTGGCGACATAGCCGACCACGTGGGTGAAGGCCCCACCGTAGGGATAGACGCGCATCTCGCCCATGTCGGCGGTGACGCCCGGCAGCTCCGGCGCCCGCACGTTGACCCGGGAAAATTCCTCCCAGGTCATGTCCTCGACCACGGCGACCGGCGCCCGTCGAGGCGCGTTGGCGACGTCCGCGGCCAGGCGCGCGCGCCTGGCGTCGTCCATGGGCACCAGCTGGGAAAGCTCGTTCAGGATCTGGTCGACGTCGACGTTTTCGTCGGTGGCGAGAAGCAGGCGGAAGGCCGGACGATTTGACGCCAGGACCACGCCGCTGCGATCGAGGATAAGTCCGCGCGGCGGCGGGGTCAGGCGGAACTCGAACTCATTGTGCTCGGAGAGGACCTTGTACTTGTCGGCCTCCAACAGCTGCAGCTGGCCGAGCCGGCCGGCCAGCGCCAGCAGTCCGACCCCGGTGACGCCGCCCAGGAGAAAGGCGCGGCGGTGGAAGGCGGTCTGCCGCTCGTTGACGTCATCGAAATGGAAGTGCGGTTCGAACATCTAAAAGCGCGTGTCCGCCGATTCATAGCGCTCCACGAGCTTCCAGGCGAAGGGGAAGAGCGCGACCGTGACGGCGAATTGAAGGCCCACGCCGATCAGGCTCGGCGCCTGGCTCGTGCGCATCCAGGTCAGCAGGAAGCCGAGGCCGAAGGCGGCGCCGCAGGCCGCGCCATAAGCCGCCCAAAGGAACCAGACATCCTGGCCGGCCAGCGACCGTCGAGCGAAGAACAGGAAAGCGTAAGCGACCAACAGGCAAAGCGCCCAGAAGCCCACGGGCGTCCCCCACAGAAGGTCAAGCGAAACGCCGAGGACGGCGAGGGCGAAAGGTGGCCACACCGAGGGACGCACGATGGCCCAGGCGAACGCTGGCGCCAGCGCGAAAACAGGTTCCGGCAAGGACAAACCGGCGATGCGCAGGGGGATGGCCAGCAGCAGCGAGGCAAGGAGCGTCGCCGCCACGGGACCGAAGATCCAGACGGTCGGCGAGACTGGTCGGCGGCCGCGGGTGGTGATCATGGCCCGCTCGCCTTGGGTTTGGCTTCGGCGCCAGTCGCGACGTTGGCCGCGGCGGCAAGCGGCGGCGCCTCGGGCGTATCGGTGGCGGTGGACGGCGGTTGTGACGGCGTGAGATCGCCGCCGCCGGAAACCTGCGAGAAATCCCTGAAGAGCAGGATGCGAACGAAATCGATCGGCTCGGCGTCGGAGTCCAGCGCGACGCGCCACACGCCATCGGCTTCCTTGACGACGCTGCCGACGGCCAGGCCGCGCGGCAAGACTCCGCCGTCGCCGGAAGTCAGCACCCGGTCGCCCGCCTGAGGCGCGTCGTGGGTGCGCAGGAAACTGAGCGCCGGATTGGGCCCGCCGTCGCCCGTCAGGATGGCCCGCCCGTTGGTCCGTGCGATCATCACCGGAGTGCGGCTGTCGACGTCGGTCAGCAGCAGGACCCGGCTGACATCGGCGCTGACACCTGTGATCCGGCCGACGAGACCATGGTCGCTCAGCACTGGGTTGCCCTCCGCGACGCCCTGATCGGCGCCGGCGTCGACGAGTCGGCTGTTGGAGAACGGTCCGCGGGAATCGAGGACTGTGTCGGCGGCGATCATCGGCAAGGGCGGTACGGTGCGCACGCCGACGAGGGCGCGCAGACGCGCGTTCTCCGCCCTGAGGGTCAGGGTCTCGTCGCGCCAGGACAAGGCTGCGGCCAGATCGGACCTGAGGTGACGGTTCTGGGCGCCGGCGGCGATATAGTCGCTGACCGCGCCGAACGCCCCGCTTCCGGCCCGCACCGGCGCGGCCAGCAGGCCGCCGGCTGAGCCGGCGGCTTCGTCGGCGTCGCGCCGCAGATCGCCCGACGCCTTGTGTCCAGCAAAGACCAGGAGCAGCGCCCCGGCCATGACGGCGATCAGCGAACCGGCCGCCAGCCAGGCGATCGGCGGTTTGATGTCTCCAAGGTCACGCAGGGACACGACAGAGTGACTCCCGCAGGCGGCGCGCGCCTAGAACAGGGAAGATTCGAGCAGGCCCTTCATCCACTGCGGATGCTCCAGCACCTTGCCGACGCCGAGCGCGACGCAGGTGAGCGGATCGTCGGCGATCGTCACCGGTAGACCGGTGGCGTCGGCGATCTCGAGGTCGATGCCGCGCAGCAGCGCCCCGCCGCCCGTCAGCATGATGCCCTTGTCGGCGATGTCGGCGGCCAGTTCCGGCGGGGTCGCCTCCAGCGCCACCTTGACCGCCTCGATGATCTGCGAAGCCGGCTCGGCGACAGCGTCAGCCGCCTGTTTCTCGCTGACCCGGACCTCCCGCGGCACACCCTGCATCAGGTCGCGGCCCTTGACGTCGATGGAGATGCCCACGCCGTCCTCGGGCGGACGGGCGGTGCCAATCTCCTTCTTGATCCGCTCGGCCGTGGTCTCGCCCACCAGCAGGTTATGGTGGCGGCGCATGTAGCTGATGATCGCCTCGTCCATCTTGTCGCCGCCTACGCGCACGCTGCGCGAATAGACGATGCCGGAGAGCGAGAGCACGGCCACCTCGGTAGTTCCGCCGCCGATGTCCACTACCATCGATCCGGTTGGCTCGTGGATCGGCAGGCCCGCGCCGATCGCCGCGGCCATCGGCTCGTACATCAGGCCCACCCGCCGGGCCGAGGCGTTGAGACAGGAATCATTGATCGCCCGCCGCTCCACCGCTGTCGCGCCGGAGGGCACGCAGACGATCACCTTGGGATTCACGAAGCTCTTGCGGTTGTGAACCTTGCGGATGAAGTACTTGATCATCTCCTCGGCGACTTCAAAGTCGGCGATGACGCCGTCGCGCATGGGCCGGATGGCCTCCATGTGGCCGGGCGTGCGGCCGAGCATCATCTTGGCCTCGGAGCCGACGGCGAAGACGCTCTTGCGGCCGCCGGCCATGCGAAGCGCCACCACCGAGGGCTCGTTGAGCACGATCCCCCGCCCCTTCATGTAAACAAGCGTATTGGCCGTCCCCAGGTCGATGGCGATGTCGCTTGAGATGGCGCCGAACAGAGACGAAAACATTCAGGATCCGGTCGAAGGTTGAAGGGAAAGAGGTACGTTGCGCGAGCCCGATCGGAGTCGCGGGAACCGCCACTCTCTCCTCTGACCCGATAAGATCAAGCGCTGTCCTCTGCCCCGCGCATGGACCGATTACAAGCATCTTGTGTGAAGCTTCCGGACGTTGTCAGCCGAGCGCCGCCAGAGCCACCCCCAGCGCCGCCGCGGCGCCCCCCAGCCACTGGCCGGGGGACAGCCGCTCGGCGAACCAGCGGCGGCCGGCCAGCGCGGCGATCGGCGCCTCGACCACGCCCACCGCCCGCACCGGCCCGACCGGCGCCATGGCGAAGGCGGTGAACCACAGACCGGACGCGGCCGCGCCGAAGAAGCCTGCCGCGAGCGATGGCCGCCAGGATCTTAAAACAGCCCGCAATGCCGGCCGGTCCACTATCGCCAATCCGATGACGAGGGCGGCCGACTGGAGGGCCTGGACGATGACCAGCGTAACCTGAGCGGCGAGGAAGGCATGGGTCGGGTCGAGCCCAAGGGCGGCCTGGCGATAAGCGTTGGAGGCGAGCGCGAAGCCGAGGCCGGCCAGGAGCCCGAAAAGGGCGGCGCTCCAGTCGACCATCCGCCCGCGGGGCCATCCAAGGAGGCCGATCGCCAGGGCGGCGAGGGTGACCCCAAGCCATTGCCTCACATGCAGCCGGTCGCCGAGGGCGAGGCCCATCAGGGCGGCCAGGGGAATGCTGCTCTGCTGAAAGACCGTGCCCAGCGCGAAGCTCGAGCGGCGCATGGAGACGAGCAGGGCGGCGGTGGCCGCGATCTGGGCCGCGCCGCCGAGAGCGCAGGCCAGAAGGAAGCGGGCGTCGAGCGCCAGGTGAGCACGCGAACTCACGGCCAGGGCGAAAGCCGCGAACAGGGCTGAGAACGGCAGGCCGAACAGGAACCTGACCAGGGTCGCGCCCCAGGGTCCGGCGCCCTCCAGCAAGCCGCGCTGCGCTCCGTTGCGCGCCACCTGCAGGGTGGCGGCGCCGATCGTGATCGGAATCCACAACATGGGCGTCGACCGGCCAGTTCAGGGGCCGGCGCCGCTCGCTAGAACCCGTGGGCGGCCATTGGCGCCGGCGCGCTCTTCTCCTTGCGGGCGAAGAGGTTGTTGAGCGCATTGACATAGGCGGTGGCGCTGGCGGTGAGGGTGTCGGTGTCGGCCGCCGCACCGGTGGCGATGCGGCCATCCTCTTCCAGCCGGACGGAAACCTGCGCCTGAGCGTCGGTCCCTTCGGTGACGGCGTGGACCTGGAAGAGGCGCAGCTCCGCCTCGTGCGGCAGGATCTGGCGGATAGCGTTGAACACCGCGTCCACCGGCCCGTCACCGGTGGCGACTGCCGAGGAAACGGCGCCGTCGATCGCCAGGCTGAGCGAGGCCTCCTGCGGCCCCTCGGTGCCGGCGATCACTCGCAGCGACCTGACCTGGATGCGGTCGGCGCCGCGCGACAAGGCGTCATCCACGAGCGCGATGATGTCGTCGTCGAAGACATGCTTCTTCTTGTCGGCCAGATCCTTGAACCGGCCGAAGGCCTCGTTGAGCGCGTTCTGGCCGAGGTCGTAGCCCAGCGCCTTCAGCTTCTCGCGAAAGGCGTGGCGGCCGGAATGCTTGCCCATGACGAGGTTGGTGCCGCCCTGCCCGACGTCCTCCGGCCGCATGATCTCGTAGGTCGAGGAGTCCTTGAGCATGCCGTCCTGGTGGATGCCGCTCTCGTGGGCGAAGGCGTTCTTGCCGACGATGGCCTTGTTGAACTGCACCGGAAAGCCGGTCACCGCGGAGACGTAGCGACTGGCGCGGGTAATGTGCTCGGTTGTCAGACGGGTGGCGTAGGGCAGCTGATCGCCGCGAACCTTCAGGGCCATGACGATCTCTTCGAGGGCGGCGTTGCCGGCCCGCTCGCCGATGCCGTTGATCGCCACCTCCACTTGCCGCGCGCCCGCCTGGACGCCGGCCAGGCTGTTGGCCACCGCCAAGCCCAGGTCGTTGTGGCAATGGGTGGAGAAGACGACGCCGTCGGCGCCGGGCACATTCTCGATCAGGTCGCGGAAGATCGCCGCGTACTCGCTGGGATAGGAGTAGCCGACCGTGTCGGGGACGTTGATCGTCGTGGCGCCGGCACGGATCGCCGCCTCGACGCAGCGGCGCAACACGTCGCGCTCGGTGCGGGTGGCGTCCTGGGCGGACCATTCCACGTCGTCGCAAAGATTGCGGGCGTGGGTGACCGAGCCGGTCACCAGGTCGACGACCTCCTCAGGCGTGACCCGCAGGATGTGGTCGCGGTGCTGCGGACTGGTGGAGAGGAAGGTGTGGATGCGGCCGCGGCGGGCCGGGCGGATGGCCTCCGCGCAGCGCTCGATATCGATCGCCGCCGCCCGGGCGAGGCCGCAGACGACGCTCCCGGTGACGATGCCGGCGATGCGGCGCACGGCGTCGAAGTCCCCGTTGGAGGCGATGGGGAAGCCGGCCTCGATTACGTCGACGCCCATCTCCTCGAGCATCTTGGCCAGCTCCAGCTTTTCTTCGATGGACATGGAGGCGCCCGGCGACTGCTCGCCGTCCCGCATGGTGGTGTCGAAAACGATGACGTGTGCGGGAGCCGGCGGCGGCTCGACGGACCCTGGGGATACGGACATTGAACTGGATCTCTTTGGTTTGCCGGTGGGGGTGGAGAGTTCCCCTGAACGCCCGGCCGCGAAGCTTTACGCGAGCCCTAAGGCGCCCAGGGGCGGCTAAGGCCGAGGAGAAGCAGTCCCAAGTAGTCGGCGCGGACGCTCAGCATGGGTGTGCGCCTACCGCAATCCCCGATTGGGCGCAACGCCATTGCCGGAAAGAGGCTGGAATATGCCGATGGAGGCATAATCTTGCGTCATTTCTGCAACCACCGCCGCGCCAGAAGGCCGGCGACGAGCCACACGGCGGCTGCTCCGGCCAGCCAGACCCAGGCCCACAGGCCGCCGGCCATGATCGAGCGCCCAGCAAAGGCGATGGCCGCGATCTTGGGCAGGATTCCGATCCCTGTGCCGAGCGCGAAAGAGAGCCACGACATCGAGGTCAGTCCGCCGGCCATGTTGACCAGCACGAACGGGGCGAAGGGGACAAGGCGAACGACCAGGCTGGCCATGAAGCCATTGCGTCCGACGAGGTCCGCGAAGCGGCGGGCCGCCGTCCAGTCATGGATCAGCCGGGCGCCGAACCCGCGGCCGAGGGCAAAGCCGACGAGCGCCGAGACCATGGTGCCGGCCCAGCTGTAGGCGAAGCCCTTTTCCGGGCCGAAGGCCAGCACCGCGGCGGCGATTAGGGCCACCTGCGGCACGCCCACGAACGCCAAGCCGGCGAAAGCGGCAATGACGATCGGGAGCTCCCAGGGCCCACGGGCAAGGGCGAGCCAGCGGCGGGCCTCCTCCGGTCCCGAGGCGCCCAACGCCGGCAGGCCGAGGAAGAAGATGAGACCCAGGCCGCCGAACAGCACGAAGGCGAGGATCGCGCGGCGTGCGCCCACGGCCGGGCTGGGGGAGGAGTCGGTGGGCATCGGCCTTCAGTCTAGCAGTCGCGCGCGCATTGCGCCGCGGCGCGTCCGGTCCTACAGAGCGGCGCGTTTTCCCGCCACCCCATCTGAGTCGTGCGTCGATGTTCGTCGAGTCCGCCAGCCTGCGCCGCATCAAGCCGTCCGCCACCGCGGCCGCCAGCACCCGCGCGCGCGCCCTGCGCGCCGCCGGCCGCGACGTCATTTCGCTGGACGCGGGCGAGCCGGATCACGATACGCCGGAAAACATCAAGGAAGCGGCGATCCGCGCCATCCGGGACGGCAAGACCAAATACACCGACATCGACGGCATCCCTGAGCTGAAAGAAGCCATCTGCGCCAAGTTCCAGCGCGAGAACCACCTCGCCTATCAGCCCAACCAGATCAATGTGTCGCCCGGCGGCAAGCCGGTGATCTTCAACACCATGATGGCCAGCCTCGAGCCGGGCGACGAGGTGGTCATCCCCGCGCCGTATTGGGTGAGCTATCCCGACATGGTGCTGCTGGCCGGCGGGACGCCGAGGTTCGTGCCGACCACCGCCGCTAACGGTTTCAAGGTCCAGCCGGCCGACCTCGAGGCGGCCATCGGCGAGCGTACCCGCTGGCTGATCCTCAACTCACCGTCCAACCCCTCCGGCGCGGCCTACACGGAAGCCGAGCTCAAGGGCCTGGCCGAGGTGCTGCTGCGTCATCCGCGGGTGTGGGTCCTGACCGACGACATGTACGAGCACCTGGTGTTCGGCGACTTCCAGTTCCGCACGATCGCCGAGGTCGAGCCGGCGCTCTACGAGCGGACCCTGACCATGAACGGGGTCTCCAAGGCCTACGCCATGACCGGCTGGCGCATCGGCTACGCCGGCGGCCCGGCGCCCTTGATCGCTGCCATGCGCAAGGTGATGAGCCAGTCGACGTCCAACCCGGCCTCGATCTCGCAGTGGGCCGCGGTGGAGGCACTGAACGGACCGCAGGATTTCATCAAGCCCAACGCCCGCAAGTTCGAGGCCCGGCGCGACCTCGTCGTCTCGATGCTCAACCAGGCCAAGGGGCTTTCCTGCCCGACGCCGGAAGGCGCCTTCTATGTCTTCCCATCCTGCGCCGGCCTGATCGGCAAGACCGCGCCAAACGGCAAGACGATCACAACAGACGGCGATTTCGCCGACGCCTTGCTGGAGGCCGAGGGCGTGTCGGTGGTGTTCGGTGAAGCCTTTGGGCTCTCGCCCTTCTTCCGCATCAGCTACGCCACCTCCAACGCGCTGCTGGAGGAAGCCTGCCAGCGCATCCAGCGGTTCTGCGGGTCGGTGAGCTGAGGGGCGCCCTCCCCGTCCTCGCCCTGCTGGCGATCGCCGCCGCGCCGCCGCCGCAGGATCTTGCCGGCGCCCATCGTTTTCTCGCGGCCGTCTACGCCCACTATCCCATCGCTGAAGGCCCGAATTCCTTCGAGCTTTTCGGCAAGGACGAGCGGCGAGTGTTTGACCCGTCCCTCGCCGGCCTCATAGACGAGGACACCCGGCTGGCGGGCGGCGAGGTGGGCGCACTGGACGGTGATCCGCTTTGCGACTGCCAGGACGACAGCGGCAATAGCTTTACGCTGGGCGTCACAAGGGCGAACGGGCCGAACGGGGCGGTTGTTGAGGTTGTTCGACACGATCACAACGTCAAGCCGCCTGCGGCGGAGACGATCAGGATCGTCCTGCGACGCGCGGAGGGAGCCTGGAGGATCGATGACGTCGGCTCGCCCAATATGCCGAGCCTGCGCGGCTACCTCGCCGAGGAGAACCGGAAGCGGCGCCGGTGATCCGGCCCTCCGGCCAGGTCAAGCGCTCGGTCAGCCTTGCGGGCCATGCCACCTCCATCGCCCTGGAGCCTGAGTTCTGGACGGTGTTGGAAACGGCGGCCGCCGCACAGAAGCAAACGCTCGCCGAGCTGATCCGCGAGATCGACGCAGGCCGGGGCCGCCGACCGCTGGCGTCGGCTTGCCGCCTGACCGCCCTGGCGTTCGCGCAATCGGGAAAATCGGCCTAAGCCCCTGTGCTAGACTCCCCGACGATTCAGCGCCGAAAACCTTGACCGACACGCCCCGCATTTCCGACCTCGCCCGCGTCCGGCCCGCCCCCGGCGGCGACTACCTTGCGGGCCTCAACCCTGAGCAGCGCGAAGCGGTCGAGGCGATCGACGGGCCCGTGCTGGTGCTGGCCGGCGCCGGCACCGGCAAGACCCGAGTGCTGACCACGCGGCTGGCGCACTTGCTGGCCATCGGCAAGGCCCGGCCCTGGCAGCTCCTGGCCGTCACTTTCACCAACAAGGCCGCCCGGGAGATGCGCTCGCGCATCGGCGATATCATCGGCGGCCAGGCCGAGGACCTCCGCTGGCTGGGCACCTTCCATTCTATCGCCGCCCAGATCCTGCGCCGCCACGCCGAGCTCGTCGGCCTGAAATCGAACTACACGATCATCGATCCGGACGATCAGGAGCGGCTGATCCGCCAGCTGCTGGAGGCGGAGAACATCGATTCCAAGCGCTGGACGCCCCGGCATCTGGCCGGCCTGATCGACCAGTGGAAGAACCGTGGCCAGGGGCCGGACAAGCTGCCGCCGTCCGAGGGCGCCCACTTCGCCGCCGGCAAGGGCCACGCGCTTTACAAGCTCTACCAGGACCGGCTGAAGACCCTGAACGCCTGCGACTTCGGCGACCTGCTGCTGCACAACTTGACGATCTTCACCGCCCATCCGGAGGTGCTGGCCGACTATCACGACCGCTTCCGCTACCTGCTGGTCGACGAGTACCAGGACACCAACACCGCCCAGTACCTGTGGCTGAGGCTGCTGGCCCAGAAGAGCCGCAACCTCTGCTGCGTGGGCGACGACGACCAGTCGATCTATGGCTGGCGGGGCGCGGAAGTGGACAACATCCTGCGCTTCGAGCGCGACTTCCCGGGCGCGAAGGTCATCCGTCTCGAGCGCAACTATCGCTCGACTGAACACATCCTGGCGGCCGCCTCGGGGCTTATCGCCACCAACCGCAGCCGGCTCGGCAAGACCCTGTGGACCGAGGCCGCCGGCGGCCAGAAGGTGCGGGTGCGCGGGGTGTGGGACGGCGAGGCGGAATCGCGCCTTGTGGCCGAGGAGATCGAGCGCTGGGTGCGGGGCCGGCGCTATGCCGACATCGCCATCCTGGTCCGCGCCTCGTTCCAGATGCGCGCCTTCGAGGAGCGTTTCGTGCTGCTGCAGATCCCCTATTCGGTGGTCGGCGGCCCGCGGTTCTTCGAGCGGGCCGAGATCCGAGACGCTCACGCCTATCTGCGCCTGGTGCAGTCGCAAGACGACGACCTGGCCTTCGAGCGCATCGTCAACACCCCGCGCCGCGGGATCGGCGACGCCACGGTGCGCAAGCTGCTGGAGATCGGTCGCCACCGGGGCGTGTCGGCCAGCGTGGCCGCCGACGATCTGGTGCGCACCGACGAGTTGGTCGGCCGGGCGCGGACGGCGCTCGCCCGCTTCCTGCGCGACATGGACCGCTGGCGGTCGCAGAAGGAAACGACGCCCCACCCGCGCCTGGCCGAGACGATCCTCGAAGAGAGCGGCTATGTCGACGCGTTACGCCTCGACAAGGGCCCGACGAGCCAGACGCGCCTGGAAAACCTCAAGGAACTGGTCCAGTCGATGGCCGCCTTCGACACCCTGGAGGCCTATCTGGAACACGTCGCCCTGGTGATGGACCTCGACCGCGAGGCTGGCGGCGACTCCGTCCAGGTCATGACCCTCCACTCGGCCAAGGGCCTGGAGTTCCCCCTCGTCTTCCTGCCCGGCTGGGAAGAGGGCGTGTTCCCAAGCCAGCGCAGCCTCGACGAGAACGGCGAGAAGGGCCTGGAGGAGGAGCGGCGCCTGGCCTACGTCGGCCTCACCCGCGCCCGCGAGGAAGCGCGCATCTCCTTCGCCGCCAACCGCCAGGTCTATGGCCGCTGGACGAGCCAGCTCCCCAGCCGGTTCGTCGACGAGCTGCCGATCGCCAACGTCGAGGCCTCGTCCGAGACCGGCTACTACGGCGGCGGTCTGCGCGAGGGCGCCTCGCGCTGGGACGAGGTCAACTACGGATCAGGCTATGACAGCCCTGGCTGGCGCCGGGCGCAGGCCCGCGGCTATGCCGGCGGTCCGCCCGGCCGCACCCAGGTGATCGAGGGCGAGGGCCGACTGGTGGCGGTGTCCGATCCGGGCGGCGCCAGCGCCTACGCCGTCGGCGAGCGCGTCTTCCACCAGAAGTTCGGCCCGGGATCGGTGACCGCGGTCGAGGGCAACAAGCTCACCGTCGCCTTCGACCACGCCGGCGAAAAGCGGGTGATCGACAGCTTCGTCTCGAAGGGTTGAGCTCGCCTCCGTAAAACACCGTAAGATCGGGCGTTTCACCGTAAAATACGGTCACCGCAATCTGCGGTGAAGCTGGCCTTCGGCGGCCACCATAAATCGCCATAAACATGGACGATTCCCCATAAATTATGGTGTCCAGCGACCTTGACACCCCTCCGTCGATGCTTGGCATGCGACTCGCGGATTGTGCTTGAATCATGTCAAAGACCAGCCCGATGCACACGCCGCTATCATTGCATTATGCGACCTTTCAATTTGGATGTCAAGCGTTGCGCGGGCTAGGCGGCCGGAGAATCCAAGCAATCTTCGGAATGCGGGCGCTGACCGCCCTTAGGCGTCGAGGTCCTCGGCCAGGATCGCCATCTCGAACATGAACGAGCCGGGTTCGTCCTCGTCCTCATAGATCACGCCGATGAACTCGCCCTTGATCTCGACCTCGGCGGAGTCCTTCTGCTTGGGCCTGGCGCGCACGTCGATGTGTGGCGAGCCGAAGGTGCGCTTCAGGTGCGCGCGGACGCGATCGATGTCTTGCTGGTCCATGAAATGGAGCCTAGCCGCTTTCGCGGCGACCGCAAACAGAGCCTCAGATGTTGTAGTCGTAGGCCGCGTCGGCGAGGGTCTGGTCCATTGAGCGCGACGGCTCGGGACAGGTCGGGCAGTTGACCAGTCGGGCCGGGACGCCTGCGGCGGTGCAGTGCGCCGGTACCGGCTTGAGCACGACCGAGCCGGAGGCGATCTTGGCGTAATCGCCCACGGTGATGTTGCCCAGCACCTTGGCGCCGGCCCCCAGCAGCACGCCGCGGCCGATCTTGGGGTGGCGGTCGCCGCGCTCTGCGCCGGTCCCGCCCAGGGTCACGCCCTGCAGCATGGAGACGTCCTCCCCGACCACCGCGGTCTCGCCGATGACGATGCCGGTGCCATGGTCGATGAAGGCGCCGGCGCCGACCCGCGCCGCCGGATGGATGTCCACCTGGAAGAGTTCGGACACGCGGCTCTGCAGATAGAAGGCGATGGCCTCGCGGCCGGCGAGCCACAGCCAGTGGGCCACGCGATAGGTCTGCAGGGCCTGGAAGCCTTTGAAGAACAGGAACGGCTGCAGATAGCCCTTGCACGCCGGGTCGCGCTCGAACACCGCCCGCAGATCAGCTTCCGCCCCCTCGATCACCGACGAGTCCGAGGCGTAGGCCTCCTCGGCCAGCTCGCGCAGGCTCATGGCGGTGAGTTCCTGGTCGGCCAGCTTGCGCGCCAACTGATAGGAGAGCGCGCTGGCGAGGCTCTGGTGGCGGATGACCACGGCGTTGAGCAGGGAGGCGAGCCTCGGCTCCTCAACGGCGGCGTGTGTGGCTTCGTTGCGCAGGGCGGCCCATACCGGCGGCGCGGCGCCCGCCTCGACCGCTTTCAGTCGCTTGGCCATGTCCGTCTCCTCCGCCCTTTTGGAAGGCGTCCCGTGAGGCATATGGAGCCGCCCCTTGGCCTCCGCCAGAGGGGGGACTTCGAAAGCCCGGCGGCCAGTTTAACACAGGCTTTGGCCCGCCCGCGCATTGCGGCCGCGGCGGCGCCGGACTATTTGCGAGCCGTTCTCAATAAAGGACCCTGCCCCCCGTGGATCTGCCCATCCTCGCCTCGCCCCAGTTCGGTGAGCCCCTGCCCGTCTTGGCCTCGCCGGAGACCTTGGCTTTCCTGGCCCGCCGGCGCTCGGCTTCGGCGCTCACGCTGGGCGCTCCGGCCCCGAGCCGGACCGAACTCGACGCCCTGCTTGGCCTGGCCGTGCGCGTTCCCGACCACGGCAAGCTCTCGCCCTGGCGCTTCTTGATCCTCGAGGGTGAGGCGAAGGCGGCGTTCATCGAGGGGTTGGAGGCGATCGCGGCGCGGCGGGCGGACGGGGTCAAGGCGGCGGCCAAGCTCGGCAAGATCCGACAGCCCCCGCTCACCGTGGCGGTGATCTCCTCGCCGCGCGAAGGCGAGATCCCCGAATGGGAGCAGCGCCTCTCGGCCGGGGCGGTCTGCCTGATGCTGATCATCGCCGCGCAAGCCACAGGCTATGGCGCCAACTGGATCACCGACTGGTACGCCTACGACGAGGAGGCCGGAACGCTTCTGGGCCTGGCGGCCGGCGAACGCGTGGCCGGTTTCGTCCATCTGGGAACGCCGAGCGAGGCGCCGCTGGAGCGCGTTCGCCCGGAGGTGGACAACCTGGTCAGCGACTGGACTCCCTCAATCTGAGGCGCATTCGCCGCGCCATTGTGAAGCCTGCGCCACTCGTTCTTTGAGCCACCAGGCAGCATTTGGACCCCGGCCCCGTCGGCATGAACCCCTGGGAAACTTGTGTATGGCAGGATAGTATCGTCGTTGTTCGGAGGGCCGGGGGTGGATCGCACGTTTCTCGCGCTGGTGTTGGCCGCGGCGACCGGATTGGCGACGCCGGCCCTGGCCTGGACCGACTACTACGCTGACAAGCATCCGCCCGCGGCGGACCCGAAGGGCGACGCTAAATCGCCGGCGCCGGTCGCTCAGAAGGAGCGAGTCCGCGACGACCTGGACCATGTCTTCGGCCCGGGACGTTGGCGGGAGACCAGCGGCTACCGCAGCCGGGCGCGCGAGGACGAGCTCCGCCGCGAGGGCGCCGGGACGGTGCGGCCTGGTGAAGTCTCGCATCATTCCATGGGCACCCCGGACGCGCCGGGGGCCTATGACGTGGTGGTGCCCGGCCTGCCCAACGCCGTCGCGGCGGCCAAGCTCAAGTCCGAAAGCAGCAATTTCAGTCGGGTGTACGCCGAGGCCGCGCATGGCCGCGAGGGCCAGCACCTGCACCTGGAGCCGAACAATGGAAGCGTTGGCGTCACCGCCGCCGGGTCCGCGCTGAAACCGGTTCCCGACGACAACATCTACCTGAGGATCGTGGGCGGCCGACGGAATCCGGCGCTGGGTCCCATCGTGATCGGCCGCTCAGGCTCCTAGAGCACGATACGATCAGGCGGAATTGCCGGGTCGTTGAATCGTCCTCAGACTCAAAAATTCGAGCGCGTTCCTATCGAAGCAGTCCCACTTTTTCTGAACGCGCGCGCTAGCGCCCGCTATAGGGGGCGACGCCGGGGTCCGGCAGCCACAGGCCCGCCGGCGGCTCGCCGGTCTGCCAGAAGACGTCGATCGGGATGCCGCCTCTGGGGTACCAGAATCCGGCGATGCGCAGCCACTTCGGTTTCGCCGCTTCGACGATCCGCCGGCCGATGGTCAGGGTGCAGTCCTCATGGAAGGCGCCGTGATTGCGGAACGAGGCGAGGAACAGCTTCAGGGACTTCGATTCCACCAGGTGCGCCTCGGGCGCGTAATCGATCACCAGGCGGGCGAAGTCCGGCTGGCCGGTGACCGGGCAAAGGGAGGTGAACTCAGGAGCCGTGAACCTGGCAAGATACAGCTGACCCGACTGGGGATTGGCGACCACCTCCAGCACCGCCTTTTCCGGACTTTCCGGGATGGCGGCGGCGTGGCCGAGCTGGGTCAGGTCATCCATGGCCGGGCGTTTAACCCCATTGGCCTTGGCGGCCAATCGGCGTGGACGAAGCGAAATTGGCGTCGGCGCTGCCAGCAGGCATAAGCCTTGGCATGGGCGAGCACGACATCTCCTTGTGGAAACAGGCCCTGGGCGCCGTCCCGGACTGGGTGCTGGAACGGACGGATCTCACGTCGCTGGTGCTGGCCGACAATGGTCTGATCGAGATTCCTGACAGGATCGGCGCACTCCAGAACCTGCGGATGCTGGACCTCGGCCACAACCGGCTCGCCGCAGTGCCGGAAAGCTTGGGCCGCCTGAGCGGCCTTACCGACTTCCTCTACCTGCACGACAACCAGCTCTCGTCGCTTCCGCTGTCCCTGGCCGGGCTCAGCCGGCTTCGCTACCTCAATCTCAGCGACAACGCCTTCGAGACTCTGCCCGAGGCCATTGCCGGCATGCTCGACCTGATCGAGCTGCGAGTCAGCGACAATCGCCTCGGCGAACTTCCCGCATGGGTTGGCCGGCTGAAGAGCCTGCGCGAGTTCCACCTGAGGAACAATCGCCTGGCCACCCTGCCGGACGCCGTCGCCGCCATGGTCGAGCTGCGCCAGATCGACCTGCGGGCCAATCCCATCGCCTGCCTGCCGGAAGGCCTGCGCGCCTTGCCGCGGCTCGAGAAGCTTGACCTGCGCTGGACGCCGGACTTCGAGGCGCCGCCCTGGTTTGCCGAACTCGAAGCAAGGGGCTGCGTCATCTATCGATGATCGCTCAGGCTTTCACCGCCAGTTCGAAGCCGCCGGAGAACGGCAGGGTCACGGTGCGAAACCCGCTGGCCCGCAGATAGGCGAAGAAGGGCCCGTAGTCGTTGCGCGGGTCCGCGGTGTTGTCGGCGACGACCACTCCGCCCGGACGCATGTGCGGCGCCACAAGCTCGATCGCCGGCATGACCATGGGGATCCAGATGTCCATGAGCACGAAGTCGATGGGACCCTCGAGGTCCTGGAGGGTCTGGCGCAGGTCGCCCTCGCGCAGGTCGATCAGGTGACTGAGTCCCGTTTCCAAATAGAGGGCGCGCGCCGCCTTGGCCTTCTCAGGTTCGTATTCGGTGGTCACGACCACCCCTTCGCCGCCTGACGCGGCCAGGTTGTCGCGAACGCCGGCGGCCAGATAGACGGTCGAAACACCATAGGAGCCGCCGATCTCCACGACGCGTCGCGCGCCGCAGGCTCGGATCAGCTGGTAACAGAACTCGGCCTTGTCTTTCTCCAGCGCCACCATCTTGTCGGCGAGGAACGCCTTGATCAGAGGCTCGCGCTCGGCTTCGGAGGGCCCGCCGGGTCCGAACAGCTTCCCGAAATAGGCGCCCATCTCGCCGACCTGAGCCTCGCTCTGCGCATGCAGGGCTGCCAGTTTCGACTCCAGCGCCGCATTTCCCAGCACGCCCATCGCCGATCCTTTCGTGCCTTCAGCTGAGGGCTAGCGCCCCTGACACGGCAAAGCCAGAGGGATGGCGCCGGCCAGGGTTCCTAAGAACTGGCGCCTGATCGCGATCGGAGCATCTCGACGGTCACACCGTTGGTCCAGCCGAAGCCATCCTGGGTCGGATATTCCCCGCCGCCGCCTGGCTTCTGGTCAAGGACGTCGTATTTTTCGAGCAGGCGCCCGCTCGCCTGGAACTCCCGTTCCACGGTCGAGATCCACCCCTTGCGGATGCGGTCCGCCAAGCTCATCTCGCCGTAGTTTCTGAGGCCGACAAGGGCGATCCACTGCAGCGGCGCCCAGCCGTTGGGCGCGTCCCATTGCTGGCCGCTGCGCACGGCCGTCGCGGCGATGCCGCCGGTACCGATGAGCTCCGTCAGCGCCGCGATGGTCGCCTTCGCCTTATCGGGCGTCGCCATGCGGGCGTACAGAGGCCAGGCCGCCGCGGCAGTCAGACGATCGTTGGCAGCGCACGCATCGAGGTCGTAGTCGGCGAAAGTCCGCCCGTTCCACATGTGAGCCAGGATCGCGCGGCGGCGCGCGTTCGCCGTCGCGGCCCACGTCCGCCCGCCGGCGTGATCATCGAGCCGGCGGCCATTGGCCGAGATGGTCCGCTCCATCAGGTACATCAGGACATTGAGGTCCACGGGAAGCAGGCGTGTCGTGCGGATCGTCGCAGGCGTCCTTCCGTCGGCCAGCCATCGCGAACTGAAGTCCCATCCGCTCTCCGCAGCGGCTCGCACGTCGCGCCAAAGCTCTGCCGGATCGCGATCGGGCGTCTCCGCGGCGAGCAACACATCCTCGCGGTAGGCCTCATCGCGCGGCAGAGGCCGATCGTCCCAGTAGCGGTTGAGCACCGCCCCATCATCGAGGCGAACCACGCGGCCGCCGCTCATCCAGAAGCGATGCTCCGCGATCAGCCAAGCGTTGCGCCGGGCCAAGGTCTCGCGGCTGCGCGCTTTTGACAGCCGGGTCATCAAGGCCAGCATCGGCGGCTGCGACCGGCTCAGGTAGTAGGTGCGGGCCCCGTTCGGCACATGGCCGTAGCGGTCGATCAACGATCCGAAATCGTCGATCATGTCCTCCACTAGGTCGTCGCGCCGGGCGCGCTTCAACCCGAGCATCGTGAAGTAGCTGTCCCAATAGTAGAGTTCCCGGAAGCGACCGCCCGGGACGACGTACGGCCTGGGCAGGGCCAGCGCCGATGATCCGTCCGGCGTCGGCGGTGTCGACCGGGTGAGCTTCGGCCACAGTCCGTCGATGTGTCGGACCAAGCCGTCTCGGGCTGTCTCTTCCGGCGTGGCCGCCACGTCCGAGGGCAAGTTGAAGCGGCTCGAGACAAACTGCTTCAGCGCCTCCCCATCCGGCGGAGGATGCGCCACGAATTCGGCGACGATCGTCGCGGCAGGGTAGAGCGGGACGGCGTCGGCGAATGTCTTGGAATCGGCAAAGATCCTGTTGAGCTGGACCGCACGGAACAGCTCGCCGAACAGGTCGGACGGCGGTGGGGACGCGGCCTCAGGCCGCGCGGCCAGAGCGATCGCTCCGGCGAGGTTCGCGGCGCCCTCAAGCTCTTCGTCGTCACCCAGGGCGTTCGGCGCGGTGTGGAAGAGCGCGTCGCCGGGGGGAAACGTGGGGCGCGTTTCACGCATCGCGGGCCTCGGCGCGCCGATCGTCGATCGGACGCTCCATGACGTTCGGCGTCACGCCACTGGCAGGTCAGGCTTCTTAGCCGCCAAACCTGTACCTCACCCGCACGCCGAACATCCTGGGTGGCGCATAGGTGTAGGTCACGATCCCGCTTGGCGTGTTGTACTGGTCGAGAAGGCCGGTGGCATAGAGGGCGTTGGTGAGGTTGGTCCCGAACAGCTCTACATCGACCGGCCTGCCGCCAATGTCCTTCAGGGCGACGGACGCATTGAGGTAGCCGTAGCCCGGCAGGTAAGCCACCTGGGCCTCATTCGTCTGGGCCGTCGAGAACTTGCTCTGGTAGGTATAGTTGGCCGACAGCACCAAGCTGCCGAACCCGTTCGACAGAGGGACCTCATAAGTCCCGCCCACGGACACCTTGTCCTTCGGCGTGTAGGGGAACGGCGCGCCCAGCAGGACGCTATCGGCGACCGAGCTGATCTTCGTATATTCCGAGTCCATGTACGAATAGGTGACATCGAGCTCGAGGCCGCGCGTGGGAACGACGACGCCGGTGAACTCGACGCCCTGGATGATCGCCGCCGCGGCGCTTTCGTTGACGTTCAGGAAAATGCCGCCGACGTCCTGGGGAACCGTCCGCTGGATGTTTGTGTAGTTGCCGCGGTAGGCGTCGGCGTTCAGACGGAAGCCCACGTCGCCCCAGTTGAACTGGGACTTCACCCCGATCTCGTAGTCCTGCAGCCTCTCCGGCGGGAAGGTAGCGAACTCGGGCGGCGCGCCGGCGTTGATGCCGCCGGATTTGTAGGCGTCGCGAATGGCGAGATAGAGGTGCGCCGGTCCAAGATCTTCGTCGATGTCGAAGGTGTAGCTCGGGTAGCGGAAACTGACCGAACCGCCTTGCGCCGGCGGCGCGACAATGGTGGCGAACTGGGTCGAATCTTCCCAAGTGTAGCGCAGGCCGCCGGTGACGCTCAGGCCACGGAGCGCCGAGACCTTGTCGCCAATGTTGAGGCTCGCCTGGCCGAACACCGCCTTGCTCTGGTTCGTCTCCACGAAGATGGCCGAGAGCGGGCCGATGAACAGGGTCAGCGGGGCGGCGTAGTAGTCCTCGATGCCGGCCGGGCCACTCCAGCTCTGTTTGTCATAGTAGAAGCCGGCCGTGTAGTTCAGGTCATCGCCAAGCGCCCTGCCCTGCAGCCGGATCTCCTCAGTGAAGTAGTTCGGCGCGAGCGTCGGGAAGTCACGGCTGGATTGGCCGGCGATCGGATAGGGCGTGGCGTCGTAGTCGTAGCCATACCAATCCCTGAATTGGGAGTAGCTGACGACGTTGTCGATTTCGGTCGAGCTGTTCAGGTGGATCGTGGCGTGATTGATGAACTGCCAGTACTTCGTCTTCGAGAACTGGTTGAGATCGTAGGAAAC
>DASXGB010000217.1:0-1870 GCA_036489325.1 Caulobacteraceae bacterium | reverse complement strand
CAAATCCACCTTTCGCGGGTTAACGGTAGGGCGTCCTTCGCCCGGGCGCCCATAACGGCCGGGGTTCGCCGCGCCTCGCCCCAAGCGGCGCGGCGGACCACCGTTGCCGAAGCTCAAAGGGGGCGACCAGGGAGCTGACATGAACCCAATTCCGGGGATTACAGAGGGTTTTCGTGACGAAAGCGCAGTCCGACGGGCAGCTATGCTTGTGATTGGCGAATTTGGAGAGCACGCCGCCGACTACGCCGTTACCCGAGCAATCGTCCTTCAGAGGCAAGGCGACGACGGGGTGCCTCCGCACAGCATCGTATCGCGCCTTTTATCGAGGAAATGCAGCGAAAGAATAGTGCCAGTTCTACTGAGGCCTAATCGGCCCCATCCCACGGCTCGGACGGTTTACTAAGGAGAGCCACATGAAGATCGTTTCTGTCGCAGCCTATGCCACGCCGACCTATGACTACTTTCGCCGCGAGGTCGGTCGATTCATCGCCCAGACCAAGGTGAAGAACCTCTCAGAGGCGCAATTGCGTGCCGTGGTCGATGCCGCCGTTGAGCGCTGGCGAGCCGAGGAATTTCCGAAAAACTGGATCCTCCTGGCCAGAGCGGAGGCGCTGAGGGAGATAAGGGGCACCAGCCTGGACGCCCGCCTGGCGCCGCGCCGGTCTGGAGCTAACGGGCTGGCCGCTCGCGAGTGACCTCGGCCGCCGGCTTGTCTTCCCGCAGCCCCTGGAAGGAGGCGGCCACGGAGCAGCCGGTCGGCTGTCCAGGTCTTGAATTCCACCTGCGCCACCAGCCGGGGCTCGACCCAGATGGCGCCCTTCCGGTAGTCCACCGGCACGCCCGCGAAGGGGCTGTCCGGCCGGATCAGGCCGGCTAGGCGCCGGGCGAGGTCCCGGCCGAGCCGCTCGGTGAAGCCGGTGCCGACCTTGCCGGCGAAGATCAATTTCCCGTCCCTTTGGCCGCCTTCGCGGTAGCCGACCAAGAGGGAGCGGAGCTCGCGCCCGGCAGCCTCCGACTTCAGCCAGCCGCCGATGACAAACTCCTGCCGGTTGGAGCATTTCACCTTGACCCAGGCGCCGCCCCGGTCGCTGCGATAGGGTGCCTTCCACAGCTTCGAGACGATCCCCTCGAGATGCATTTTGCAGGCCTGGCGATAGACGCCGGCGCCGTCGCCGACCACATGGCTGGAATAACGGATCGGGCCGCCCTTTCGGCCGCGGCGCTTGATCAGCTGCGCCAACTCGATTTTGCGCTCGAGGAGCGGAAGCTCGCGCAAATCGCGCCCATCCAGGAAGAGCAGATCGAATACGAAGTAGACAAGCCGCTTGGAGGCGCCGCGGGAAAGAGCGTCCTGCAGCGCGGCGAAGCTCGACACGCCGTTCTCACCCAGCACAGCGATCTCGCCGTCGAAGTAGGCGCTGCGCACAGGCAGTTCGGCCAACGCCCAGGCGATCGGCAGGAAGCGCTTGGTCCAGTCGAGCCCGGTCCGTGTCAGCATGATGACGCTGCTTCTGCCGACGCGGGCGCCGGTCCGATACCCATCGATCTTGATCTCATGTAGCCAATGCTCGCCCGCGGGCGCATACCTTGCCAGCTTGGCCAGTTGCGGCGCGATGAAGCCGGGCGGGGGCTGCATCCGGCGGGATGGGAGCGGGCTGCGCGTCATGACGGACTCAAAATTCGTGCGCCGGCCCGAGTTCCCGCATTTCCGATCGTACTGCGCAGGCATTATCCGGCCATTCACGTCTAGGCGGCCTCGACCGGCTCACGAGGGGAGGGTTGGGAGCCGGTCCCTGGATGCTAAACTCCCATATTGACGATCTTTCCCTAATTGACAAAGCAGACCTGCCCGGAATGCCGCGTGAGCCTG
>DASXGB010000167.1:0-22809 GCA_036489325.1 Caulobacteraceae bacterium | reverse complement strand
GGTGAGGCCGTATTTCAGCGTCGGGTTGAATGCAAGCCAGGTGTCGGTTTTGACCCCATCGAGCCGCTGGAACGTCGCGTTGAGGAGATCGGCCTCAAGCTGAAACGTGCCCAAGTCGGCCGTGCACGGGCCGTTGGACTTGGTTGGACGGTCGGCGCAGATCGGGCTTCCGACCTGGGCCGAGGTTTGCGATGCAGGGGCGGCCGTGTCAGTGGTCGACTGCGCCCAGGAAACTATGGGTAAGGCTGAAACGCCTACGAGGGCGGCCAGAAATCGGCGCACGTCGAGAGCCCCCCGCCGGCGGCGAGCGGCGCGGCCCGCAGCGGGCGCGACTCAATCGGCCGACCAGACTCCCAGGATGTTGCCGCAAGGGTCGGCGAAGTGGAAGCGCCGTCCGCCCGGGAACGAGCGGATCTCGCGCACCACCTTGCCGCCTGCGGCCTCCACCTTGGCCTGCATGGCCTCCAGGTCACGGGCATAGAGGATCACCAGCGGCGCCGGATGGGCGTCTCCGATGTGGCCATTGAAGCCGCCGTCGGTCGCCGCCCCGTCAAAGGCCGCATAGTCCGGCCCGTAGTCGGTGAAGGTCCAGCCGAAGGCGGCGGCATAGAAGCCCTTCACGCTTGCGAGGTCATTTCCGGGGAACTCGACGTAGTCGATCTTGCCATCCTCACGCATCCCGATCTCCTGAATAGTTCCTGTTTTGTTCTAGATTAGGAGGGTCATCAGGTCAATAGATCGGGATCGAGACGCGAATAGCGCTCCGGCCCGTCGGGCTGAAGCGCCGTCACCTACGGCGTTGTGTTCAGCTCGCGGCGCGGTGGCCCGCCTGATGTGATCGCGTCCCGGCCTGGACGAGGTTCTCTTCCGTGACCGCGTCCTGCGACTTGTCGCGGGCATGGAGATTGTTCAGCGCCATGTTGATGTACTGGGGCTTGAACTCGAACGGGATCTTCGCAAAGCGGCAGGCCGCCTGCACCTGTTCGATGATGAACTTCGGCTGATAACCGGCGAGCGACACGTCCGTCCAGCCGTCGATCTCATTGGCGATGGTTTCGACGACGGCGGACGGGGCGTCGACGTTGATGTCGTTGGCGACTTTCTGGAAAATCTCGCCCCATGCTTTGGTGTTCTGGGACGGCACCTCGATTTTGTACGGAATGCGGCGCAGGAACGCCGTGTCCATCAGATCCTTTGGCGATAGGTTTGTGGCGAACAGCACGAGCTCGTCGAACGGCAGCATGAAGCTCTTGCCGGAATTAAGCTTGAGGTGGTCGATGCGGTCCTCGAGCGGGGTGATCCAGCGGTTGAGAAGGGCCTTAGGCGTGACCAGCTGGCGGCCGAAGTCGTCGATCAGGAAGACACCGCCAAGCGCTTTGATGTGCAACGGCGCTTCGTAGAACTTCGACTCAGGATTGAAGCCCAGATCGAGCATTTCCAGCGTCAGTTCGCCGCCGACCATGATCACCGGACGGCGGCAGGCTTCCCACCGGCGGTCGAAATTTTCGCGATCATTGGTGACGAGACGAGCGACCGGCGCCTGGTGGCCCCGGACCGGCTTGTGCACCAGCGGGTCGAACACCTTGATGATCTGGCCGTCGACGTCAAAGCAGTGCGGCACATAAACCACGTCCTTGAACATCTTACCGATCTTGGTGGCGATGGTGGTCTTACCGTTGCCAGGAGGCCCATACAGCAGGATGGAACGACCGCCGTTGACCGCCGGACCGAGGTTGATGAACAGCTCGGGCGACACGACGAGGTCAGTGAAGGCGGCGTCGATATCCGCCTGCTCGAAACTCTCGTGGGTGACGAGCTGGCGCTCGATCTGAATGCGGTAGGCGTCCAGCGACACGGGGGCCGGACCGATGTATTCGCAGCGGCGCATGGCGGCAGTCGCCGCTTCGACACCTACAGGCGTCAGCGCGTAGCGCCGTTCCGAGGTCAGGTCGTTGCGCACGGCTCCAATGACAGCGATCAGCTGGCGGTTCTCGGTTTCCTCGAACAGCTCCATGATGACGGCCGGCGGCAGCCTGAGGATGTCGGCGACTTCCGACGGGGTCTCGACGCTGGCGCCGTAGATGCATTTGAGCAGCAGATTGATGAGCGTGTTTACGCCCACGCCGATGTCGGCCAAGGAGCGGGGCGCCATGGGCGCCGCCCGGTGGATTGAGTCGAGGTCGTCACGACTGATGCGACCAAGCTCGATCAGGCATTCGCCCAAACCGCCGCCACGCGTACGTTGCAGGTCTCGCCCGGCCGAAAGATCTTCAGGGGTCGCCAAACCTTTTGCGACCAGCAGGTCTCCGATGAACACGTCGCCTCCAACCATCACTGCACACTTACTCTCGCCCTGGGAAAACTAAGAACGTCGCCAGAGAGGAAGGCTGATCCGGAAACCCGTCCTGCCGAAATCCTTAACACACAACCTGAGCTTGGGGGCGCTGAGTAAGCCGCCCGCGACAATTCGCCTCGAATCGCCGCCTCGTGCGTTTCAACTGGAGGCGTCGGTCTCTGCTCTCTGATCTGGAAGTTGACTTGCCCCATTTAGTCCCTTTCCTCAGCGCGTCGAGCGTCTAGGAAGTGCCCGCACTCAAGCAATCGTTGAAGAGGCGCCAAGGGTTATGACGAATCGCAGTTTCGCCCTTTTCTGCGGTCTTTTGACGCTGACAGGCTTAACAAGTTGCCAACGCGCCCCGACGGCCGCCCCCGGAAACGTGTCACAGTCTGCACAAAGCGCACCGGAAAACGCCTCCGTCAACGTCGCCCCCTCGCCGGCGCAGAACATGGTGATGGTCTGCCGCAATAGTCAGACCGGTCAGAAAGCCGAGTGCGGAACGCCCAACGCGGTGATGGTGGGCATGAAGCCGGAAACGGGTGGAAACGCCACGTCGCCGGCAAATTAGTGACGCCTGCGTCATTTTTCTTGACGACAAATGCCGCCGCCGCCATCTTAACGGCGTTCATTCCTTCCAATCGCGATCACGGGAGAACTTGCGTTGGCCGACGGCAACATCACCAAGGACGCCATGTATGACGCGGTGGCGCCCGACGATTTCGAATCCCTGCTGAACCTCGATCGGTACGGCCAGCGCTCGACCGCCTTCGACAAGATCATCAGCGCCACTCACGACCACTTCTGGGACCCGCTCGACAAGAAGTACATCGACTTTGACGAGCCCTGGGACATGGACAATGAGCCCCTCGTTTCCGAGGATCTCAACATCGCCATCCAGACGGAATACGTCTCTAACCACCTCAAGGATCCGGCGCTCCGGGCGCAATTCATCAACAAGTCGCTGCTGCGCAGCTTTTCCTCGATCCTGCACGGCGAGCAGGGGGCGCTGAACCTCAGTGCCAGCCTGTGCCACGTGCTCTACGACCAGGGCGCGCAGGAATACGCCGCCAATCAGACCCGCGAGGAAGCCCGGCACGTCACCGCCTTCGCCAAATACATCAAGGCTCGCTGGGGCCGGCCGGTGGAATGCAGCCTGGTCCTGAAGGACCTCCTGACCGAGATAATTCACGCGCCGGAGGTCTACAAAAAGATCATCGGAATGCAGATGCTGGTCGAAGGCCTGGCCATGGGCGCCTTCGCCACTTTCTTCCAGGAACTGCGCGATCCGCTCGGCCGCAAGCTGATGCAACTGGTGATGACCGACGAGGCCTTCCACCACAAGTTCGGGAAGATCTGGGCCGACCGCACGGTGCCCAAGCTGACGCCCGATGAGCACGCCATCGTCGAGGATTGGGCGGCGCACTGCTTCCAGGTGCTGCTGTTCAACCTTGTTTCGCCGTCGGAGCAGCGCGACCTTTATGCCGAGTTCGGCCTCGATCCGGACAAGGTGCTCGAGGAGATCCAGAAGATCGCAACCGACGAGCAGCGCGTTGAGGATATGAAGCGGGCGACCAACATCTTCCGTGTCCTAATCAAGACCCTGCTCAACGCCGGGATCATCACCGACCGGACCAAGGCCTTCTACGGCATGTACGTCGACATGGAAGAGTTGAAGTCCGAAGGCGATCGGATGGTCGGCGACGAGATCGCGGAAGAGGGGATCGAGTACCTCAAGACGATCAACTTCAAAGACCGCTCCGTCACTCTGGCGATGGCGGCCGAGTAGGCCGCTTCGGCCGTCTAGCGGCCTGCAAAGTTGGGCGGTCGACCAGCGCCGTCGGCCCCGAGCGGTTTGCATTCGTGTGACCGCGCTCGGATATCGCCGACGGCTCGGAGGACCCCACTCAAAACGGGCCGGCCCGGGCTCGCTAGCACAGCGACGCGCCCACTTGGTTGACTAATCAATCAAGATTGGGCAAAGTCGGTTGAATGACCGATCAAGAGATCATGCCCACGGCTGACCGCCTGGTGATGGCGGCCACGACCCTGTTCGCCGTGAAGGGCTATAATTCCACCAGCGTGGCCGACATCCTTCGCGAGGCTGGCGCCAATTCCGGCAGCCTCTATCACGCCTTTCCAACCAAGCAGGACCTGCTCCTGGCGGTTCTGCGGCGGTATCGCGACGGTATCGGCCCGATGCTGCTCGAACCGGCCTGGGAGGGCGTCGACGAACCGATCGAAAGGATCTTCGCCCTTCTCGCCGCCTACCGCGAAATGCTGGCGCGCTCCGATTGCCTCTACGGTTGTCCGATCGGCAGCCTCGCCCTCGAGCTCCATGAGCCCGACCCGCCAGTGCGGGAATTGCTGGCGATCAACTTCGATGGCTGGACGGGCGCTATCGAAGCCTGTCTGGCGGCGACGCCTGAAAGCCTGCCTAGGGACGCGAGCACCACCCGCCTGGCTCGCTTCGTCCTAACGGTGATGGAGGGCGGCGTGATGCAGTCGCGAACCCATCGTTCGCTCGAGGCCTTCGACGCCTGCGTCGACACCCTGCGCGACTATTTCAACCGGCTGCGAGACGCAGCCAAGAACGAGACCAAACCTGGGGAGACTTCATGAAAACCGCTGTCCTGGCTCTCGCCATCACGCTTTGCGCGAACGCCGTCTTCGCCCAGGCGAGCGCCGCCTCGCCCGCCAAGTCGCCAAACGTGGTCGACACATCGTTCGTCACGCCTGACGGCCAGAGCGACCTGCAGCAGTCGGTGGTCATCAACGCGCCGGTCGCGGTGCTCTGGAGATCCTTTGTCGATCCCAAGGAGTTTGCGCGCTGGAACGCGCCGGTGGCGGCCATCGACATGCGTGTCGGAGGCACCCTGGAGGCGACCTACAACCCCAAGAAGCCGATCGGCGATCCGGACAATATCAAGCATCGGGTGATCACCTTCCTGCCTGAGCGCCTGATCGTCTTCCAGAACATCCAGGCGCCCAGGGAGCTGCCCAACGCCGACAAGTTCCAGCGAACCGTGATCATCGTCCAGTTCGAGCCGATGGGCGCGGCAAAGACAAAGGTGACCCTCTCGTGCACCGGCTTTGGCGTCGACGCGGCCTCGCAGCAGATCTATCGCTTCTTCCAGGTCGACAACGCCGAGGAGCTCGAGCGTTGGAAGAAGGTCTACGACGCTCCGGCCGGCTGACGGCTTCGCAACCCGGCCACGCTTGACCTTCGCGCAGCGCGCAGGCATCGGCGCGCCTGGACGCGCAAATTGAATCGGGATTGATGCATCGCTGGATCACGGGCGCTGTCCTCGCCCTCTCCGCCTACGCGACGGTTGCCGCCGCCGGCGCGCCCCAGCCCGTCAAACCGGCGTCGGCCGCCATGTACACCGGCCGCTGGTATCAGATCGGCCGAATCGCCGGGGCCGATCCGCGCCCTTGTCATGCGGCGACCGACGATTTCATCCCTTCCAAAGGCGGAGGCTTTGCCGTGACCGTCGCCTGCCGGGAGAACAGCGGAAAACTGAAGCGGATGACGGTAAAGGGCGACATCGTACGGGGCTCGGGCGACGCCAAGTTCCGCATCGCCTTCCTCGGAGGTCTCTTCCACCAGGAGTACTGGGTGCTCGACCACGCCGCCGACAACGCTTGGGCGCTGATGGCGACGCCGGGCGGACACTACCTGTGGCTGCTGTCCCGGACGCCGGCGCTGGCCGTCGGCGAGCGAGCCCGTGTGGAACTCGCCGTTAAAGCTCTTGGCTACGACGCCGGCCGCCTGGCGCCCGATCCCTGAGGTCCGCACGCGTTCCATCCGGAAAAACCTGCGGAATCACGATTCCTGTGCATCGCCTGTGGATAAGCCCCTTGACGGGCCTTTTTGACCGGATTCGGCGCTTGATTCGGTCCCGGGGTGGCCGTAGCTTTCAATTGTCGAGCGGCGAGGAAGCAACGAGGACGAACCGAGGACGACCCGCAAGGGAAGACCAAGGAGAAGCCAAGAAGCGGAGACGCTAGATCCCAAAAGATCGAAAACTCGATATTTCTGCGGGGGCTTCGGCCCCCGCAGTCATATCTGGGCCACGGCGAACTGAACTGGCCTGATCTTCAGCAAATCAGTATTCCGCCTTCCAGGACGCTGAGACCGCCTCTCTATGCCTCACATCTTGATCCGGAACGGACCCGAAACGAGAGTGGCGGCGTGGAAGAGGTCGTAGAGCTCGTTCTCAGCCGCCCCGAAACCACCAGCGGCGTCACGCGCGGCGCGGCCAGAGTGGTGACGGCGCTGGGGTTCGCCCCATTGCTGGAAGTCGTTCTGCCGAATGGCCGGCGAGCGGACATCATGGCCATCTCGCCGCGCGGCCGGATCGCCATTGTCGAGGTGAAGTCTGGGCTGGAGGACTTCCGCGCCGATCGCAAATGGGGCGACTACCTGCCCTTCTGCGACCACTTCTATTTCGCTGTGGCCACGGAATTCCCCGTGGCGGTGCTCCCAGACGAACCCGGTCTGATCGTCGCCGACAGCTTTGACGGGGCGGTCATGCGCGAACCGCCAGAGAGCCTGCTGGCGCCGGCACGGCGCAAGGCTCTGACCCTCGCTTTCGCCCGTCTTGCGGCGTTTCGGGCGACCCTGACCTGAAGCGCGCCTTCAGCGCGGCGCGCGCTTGGAGAGTATGCGCTGCAGGGTGCGGCGATGCATGTTGAGCCGCCGCGCGGTCTCGGAGACATTGTAGCCGCACTGCTGGTAAACCCGCTGGATGTGCTCCCAGCGCACGCGATCGGCGCTCATTGGGTTTTCCGGCGGCGGCGGCGAGCCGCCCTCCTTGGCGAGCAGGGCATTGACCACGTTGTCTGCATCAGCCGGCTTCGAGAGATAATCGACCGCGCCCGCCTTCACGGCGGCCACGGCAGTGGCGATGTTGCCATAGCCGGTGAGCATAATGATCCGCGCCTCGGGCCGCACCTCGCGCAGAAGATCAACGATGCTGAGGCCCGAGCCGTCCTCCAGGCGCATGTCAAGCACGGCGAACGCCGGCGGCGAAGCGCGCACGGCGGCCGCGGCTTCTTCGACCGATTCGGCGAGCGTGGTCTGGAATCCGCGCGATTCGAGCGCCCGGCCGAGGCGATTGCGCAGCACCGCGTCATCATCGAGCAGCAGCAACGACCGGTCGGGAAGATTGGCGACCGAGGGGTATTGTTCACTCATGCCCCACCTCGATTTTTCGTCTCGGGGACAAATATTACGTCCTCGTTACGGGGACTGTCGCACGTCGCGAGCGGATTTCAAGGGCGGCCCCCTGAGTCTTGAGTGGTCGCGGAAGACTCAATCCTCGACCTCGATCGCCGAGCGCGGCCAGCGGGCGGCGACGATCGCGCCGCGACGACGGCCGTTTCGAAAGTTGACCACGGCGCCGGTGCGCTCGAGCAGGGTCTTGGCGATGAAGAAGCCCAGGCCCATTCCCTGGTGGCCGCTGCGCGAACCCTCGGCGCCCGGCCGGGTGGTCACATAGGGATCGCCCAGGCGATCGAGCACTTCCGGAGCGAAGCCCGGTCCATCATCCTGCACCTGGATGGTGATGTGGCGGTCGTCGAACTTGGCGGCGACCAGGATCTCCGCCTTGGCGAAGTCGAAGGCGTTCTCGACGATCGAGTTGAGCGCGTGGATGATCTCGGTGCGCCGCCAGATGTCGGGCGCCGCCATGTCGGCGGGCCCGCTGACAAGGGCCTCGACCCGGACCACGGGATCGCCTTCGAACGGGGCGACGATATCATCGAGGAATTCCTCGAGGCTGAGGCGTTGGTCGGCCTCCGCTTCTTCCGGCGCATCCGTCAGGCGCTTGAGGATTCCGCGGCAGCGCTGCGCTTCGTCCATCAGCAGCCAGGCGTCTTCGCGCAGGGGGCCTTCCGGCGTCTCCCGGGCCAGCTCCTTGGCCACCACCGTGATCGTGGTCAGAGGCGTGCCGAGCTCATGCGCCGCCGCGGCCGCAAGGGCGCCCAGGGCCGAGATGCGCTGCTCGCGCGCAAGCACCCGCTCGGTGACGTGCAGCGCGAGTTCCATTTCCGAGGCGCGATTAGCGGTCCAGAAGGAGAAGCCGCCGGTCACTGCCATAGCGAGCAGCAGGGCGCAGACCACGCCCAGCCGGTAGAGCATGGGCAGGCGGAACTGCTCCGTCCCCGGCCAGGGCAGGGGCGCGCCGGCGAACATCAGGGTCAGGCACAGGGAGGCGGCGATGACGCCGATGGCCATGGCCCAGCGCGGCGGCAGCGTGGCGAAGGCGACCGTGACCGGCACCAGCATCAGCACGCAGAACGGGTTGGAGAGACCTCCTGTGAAAAGAAGAAGGCCGGCGATCTGGAGGAGGTCGAAGACGAGCTGCGCGCCGGCCTCCCATGGCTTTGCAAGCCGCCGGCTGGCCGGAGAGATCATCAGCAGCAAGTTGAAGAGGGCGCTGACCCCCACCAGGATTGCACAAGGCAGGTAGGGCAGCGGGAAGCGCAGGATCCCGCCCACGAAGACGATAGCGGCGGCCTGGCCGACAACGCCCAGCAAGCGCAGGACGATCAGGGTGCGGGTGCGGATGCCGCCGGCGCCGACGCCTTGCGCTTGCGCGTCGATGTCGCCGAGCGTATCGCCCGGCAGGTCACGCGCACTCGCTCGCGGCGGTGTCACCGCGGCGTCGTGCACGCCCTCCAGGGACTCAACCGTCGTCGTCGCCATGCGCGCTTGGATCCTAAAGCCTCACGAGTTCGGACGAGGCTCGCCGTCCTCTTCCGCCCCCATGAGACGCCACGATCCTACCATAGCCCTTGCTGTGGTGGCGATTCTGCTGGCGGCGGGCCCTCTGGCAGGCTGCGGGCCGCAGACTCCGCCGGCCCCGGCGGCATCCGACATCGGCGGCCCGTTCCAGCTCACGGCCGAAAACGGCGCCCGCGTCGATCAGGGCCTGCTCAAGGGAAAGTGGAGCGTGGTCTACTTCGGCTACACTTTCTGTCCCGACACCTGCCCGGCGACACTGGCGGCGCTGGCGGGCGCCCAGGCCGACCTCGGCGCCAGGGCCAGGGATTTCCAGGTGGTGTTCGTCAGCGTCGATCCGGCACGCGATACGCCCAAGCAACTAGCATCTTACCTGTCCAGCCCGTCATTCCCGAAGGGGACCATCGGCCTCACCGGCTCGCCGGCCGACATCCAGGCCGTCGCTGCCCGCTATCACGTCTATTACGCGCGCCAGGGAACGGGACCTGACTACAGCGTCGACCACACCTCGGTCCTCTATCTGATGGATCCCCAGGGGCGGTTCATGGCGCCGGTCGCCGAAGGACCGCCCGCCGCCATGGCCAAGCAGATCCTCGCCGCCATGGCCAACAGCTAGCGTCGCCCGCGAAGGCCGGTCGCCGAAGCGTGGCTGCAGTCACGCTGGACTTCCCCTACGAACGCTCCCCATATTGGTGAAGGTCGGGGTTCTGTTTACGGGGCGACATGCTCTACGCGTTGCACGAGTCCGCTTATCGTTCCGCCGCGCCGTTGCGTCTGGCTGCCGAAATGGCGCGAGACTTCTGGAGTTCACCCTTCAACCCCGCGTCAGCGTCCGAATTCGGACGGCGCCTCTCGGCTTCGGCCGAGCTCACCGCCAATCTGACGCGCCGCTACCTTCGTCCGGAGTGGGGGATCGAGGCCGTGAGCGTCAACGGGACGCTCGTGCCGGTGCGCATGGAGACGGTATGGCGCTCGCCGTGGGTCAGGCTAAGGCGCTTCACCCGCGATCCAGCGGCGCTGGCCGAAGCCGGCGTCGGCGCCGAGGCGCCGGCCGTGCTGGTCGTGGCCCCTTTGTCGGGCCACTTCGCCACGCTGCTGCGTGGCACTGTGCGCGCCTTCCTGGCTGACCACGACGTCTATGTTACCGACTGGTCCAACGCGCGCGACGTTTCCATCCTCGATGGCCGTTTCGACCTGCACGACTACATCGACCATCTGATCGACATCCTGGGGGAGATCGGCCGCCGGGCGCACATTGTGGCCGTCTGCCAGCCGGGGCCGGCGGCGCTCGCCGCCGCAGCTCTGATGTCGGAGACCGACGATCCCCTGCGACCCGCCAGCCTCACCCTGATGGGCTCGCCCATCGACGCGCGCCTGTCGCCGACCGCGCCCAACAAGCTCGCCGAGGAGCGTCCGTTCACCTGGTTCCAGTCGCGGATGATCTACACCGTGCCGCCGCCCTACGCCGGGGCGCTGCGGCGCGTCTATCCGGGCTTCGTGCAGCTCTACAGCTTCATCTCGATGAATGCGGAGGCGCATCAGAGCGCCCACTGGCGCTACTTTGACAACCTCGTGAAGGGCGACGGCGACTCGGCCGAAAAGCACCGCGAGTTCTACGACGAGTACCTTTCGGTGCTCGACCTGTCCGAGGAGTTCTATCTGCAAACCATCGACGAGGTGTTCCAGCGCTACCTGCTGCCCAAGGGTGAAATGACTCACCGCGGCCGCAAGGTGGATCCCCGGGCGCTGACGGACATCGGCCTGATGACTGTCGAAGGCGAGCGGGACGACATCTCCGGCGTCGGCCAGACCCAGGCCGCCCACGACCTGTGCGTCAACGTGCCCGACAAGTGGCGCGAGCTCTATGTCCAGCCGGGCGTTGGCCACTATGGGGTTTTCAACGGCCGTCGCTTCGACCAGGAGATCTATCCCAGAGTCCGCGACTTCATCGCCGTACGCGAAGCGGCCTTGTGAGCGGCCCTGGCGCCATCTCCCCCCGATGAGACTATTCGCCCCCGCCCTGGCCGACGGAGAGCGGGTCGACGTCGACGGGCTCATCGTGCGTCTGCGGGTCAACGGCCGCTCGCGGCGGGTCTCCGTGCGCATCGATCCGCGCACCGGCGAGGCGGTCGCGAGCGCCCCGTCGGTCAGGCGCCTGTCCGACGCGGTGGACTTCGCCCGCGCCCGGCGCGGCTGGCTGGCGGCGCGCCTGAAGGCGCGGCCGGCGCGGCTGTCGCTGGCGGCAGGATCGCGCCTCGAGGTGTTCGGCGATGTCTGGATTCTGCAGCCGGATGGGCGACGGCCCAGGCTCGAGGGCGGCGTTCTGCGCGGCTGTGGTGTTGGTGAGGTCGACCCCCAACTCCTGGCCCGAGCGGTGAAGATGGCTGCGTTGGAACGATTTCGCCTGCTGTGCGAGGGCCACTGCGCCCGCCTCGGCGTCGCCCTGCCCGAAATTTCGGTGAGCGATCCAGCGAGCCGCTGGGGTTCGTGCTCGCCGCCTGCGCGCGGATCGCGTGGGCGGGTGCGGCTCTCGTGGCGCCTGGCCTTGGCCCCGCTCGCGACCGCGGACTACGTCGCCGCCCACGAATGCTGCCACCTCGTCGAAGCCAACCACGGGCCGCAGTTCTGGGCGCTGGTGCGGAGGCTGGTCGGCGATCCTTCCGGTCAACGCGCCTGGCTGCGCCGTCACGGCGGCTCCCTACTGGCTTTCGGCGAGCCGAACTGACATGGCCACCGCCCTCAATGTCCTCGGCGTGACCAAGCGCTACGGCGCCTTCACCGCGGTCGATGACCTCTCCTTCGAACTGGAAGCGGGCAAGATCCTCGGTTTCCTAGGCCCCAACGGGGCGGGCAAGACCACGACGGTCCGCATGATCCTCGGCCTCATCGCGCCCACCGCCGGCCGCGTGCAGGTGTTGGGCGAGGATGATCCCGCTCGCGTGCGCAACCGTATCGGCTTCTTGCCCGAGGAGCGCGGTCTCTATCGCCGCATGAGTCCGGTGAAGGCCATGGCGTTTCTCGCCAGTCTCAAGGGACTCTCCACCGCCGAAGGGGGCAGGCGCGGCCGCAACCTGCTGGTGAAGTACGGCCTGGGCGAATTCGCCGACAAGCCGATCAAGTCGCTTTCGAAGGGCATGGCCCAGAAGGTGCAGGTACTCTCCACCCTGGCGCACCATCCCGAGCTGGTAATCCTCGATGAGCCATTCAGCGGCCTGGATCCCGCCAACCAGCAGGCGCTGGAGGACCTCATTCGCGAGATCGCCGCCGATGGGGCGACCGTGATCTTCTCAACCCACGTCATGCAGCACGCCGAGCGCCTGTGCGACCAGGTGTTGCTGATGGCGCGCGGGAAGAAGGTGTTCGACGGCACGGTCGATGCGGCGAGGTCCGCCGCGCCCCGAACCTTGCTGCTCGAAGGTGATTTCGCGGCCGAGCAACTGTCCGACCTGCCCGGCGTCGCCGAGGTGACGGCCGAACCCATGCCCGCCGGTGGCCTGCGCGCCAGCGCCTCCCTCAGCCGCGGAGCCCCGGCCCAGGAGGCCCTCCGCGAGGCCTTCGCCAAAGGCCTCGACATCCGCCGCTTCGAGCTGCGCGAGCCGCAACTTCACGATGCCTTTCTGGTGCTGACAGGCGGAGGGGCCGAATGATCCGCCTGCTGCGTATCGCGCGCCGCGAATACCTGGCCTATGTCCGCACGGCCGGCTTCTGGCTGTCGTTGCTGCTGCTGCCGGTGGGTCTGTCGACCATCGTCATTGCGCCCATGGCGCTCAGCCATTCGACGCCCATTCCGCGCGTGGCGGTGATCGATTTCACCGGTGAGCATCTTGAGCCCGCAGTGGCTCGCGCGCTCGACCCGGCGCCGGGCGCCCGGCCCCAGGCCGTGCTCGTTCCGGATCCGCAGCCGCCCTATGTCGATCCGGCGGACGCCGCACGGCGCATCCAGCCTTACCTGCGCGGCCAGAAAGTCCTGCCGGACGGCGAACCGCTGGAAGCAGCAGCCATCGTTCACCCATCCGGCGACACCGTCGCCGTCGATTTCTGGAGCCGCAACATCGGCGCCAGCAGCCTGGAAGGCCAGATCAACCGGGCCATTGAGCGCCAGGTCCGGACCGACCGGCTGAAGGCCCTGGGCGTCGATCAGGTGGCGTTGGACCGGGTCGAGACTCTCGGCCTCGACGTCTCCGACTTTTCGCCCAAGGCGGCGGCCGGCCGGGTCGAGCTGACCGACCAGCTGCCGGCGATTGCCGGCCTGGCCATGGGCATGCTCCTGTGGATGGTGGTGCTGACCGGCGCCGGCATGCTGCTCAATAGCGTCATGGAAGAGAAGACCAGCCGGATCATCGAGGTGTTGCTCTCGTCTGCCTCGGTGCCGGAGATCATGGGCGGAAAAATCCTGGGCGTCGCCTGCGTCACCGGCACGATCCTTCTGTTCTGGATCTCGATCGCGCTGGGCGTCGCCGCCATCCGCTCGCCGCCGCTGGCCGGAGAACTGGCCCGGGTCTTCCTCGACCACGGCCGCTGGGCCTATTTCGCCCTCTACTTCGCGGGCGGCTATCTGATGTTCGCCACGCTCTACGTCACAATCGGCGCGTTCTGTGAGACCGCGCGCGAAGCCCAGACCCTGCTGGGTCCGATGATGATCATCATGAGCGTGCCGCCCATCTTCATGAGTCAGTCGATCGGCCACCCGGACGCGCCGCTCCTGAAGACCCTGACCTGGATCCCCCTGTTCACGCCGTTCATGATGGCGGCCCGCTCGGCCGCCGATCCGCCGCTGTGGGAGATCCTGGCGACGGCGGCGCTGATGGCCTCGGTCACCGCGCTCGAACTCTGGGTCGCCGTGCCGGCGTTCAAGGCGGGCGCCCTGGCCACCGGCCGCTTCGACATCCGCCTGTTGTTCCGCTCGCTCGCCCGCCACGCGGGTCCCTGAGAAACCAGTTTAGTCGGGCTGCGGCGCTGGCACTTCCTCGGGTCCGTTGGGATCAGGCGTCATGCGTCGGCGGGTCGGCGGCGGCGGCTGGTCCGGCTCCGCCGGCGGCGCGGCTTGCGGATAGCCTGGCGGACCAGGGGACTGCTGGGGCGGGTACCCCGCCTGCCCGGGGAAAACCCACTTCGGCCCTTCCGGGGGCAGTTTCGGCGGTCCCTCGCCCGGAGGTTCGGGCGCGTCCACGCCGTTCGGCGCTTCGGCGTCCGGCGTCGCCAGACCGGCCAGCGCCGCCTGGTCGAGCGCCTCGCCCTGTGAGGGCGGCAATGGCGATCCGCTGGGGATCGGCTGGACCTGCAGCCGGGGCAAAGCGGCGATCATGAAGTTGCGCCAGATCTCGGCCGGAGCCGAGCCGCCGGTAATCTTCCTCATGGGCGTGGCGTCGTCGCGCCCGACCCACACCACGGCCGTGAAACCGCCGGTGAATCCGCAGAACCAGGCGTCTTTGTAGTCGCTGGTGGTGCCGGTCTTGCCGGCCAGATCATAGCCGCCGATCCGCGCCCGCGTCCCCGTGCCCGCGGCGATCACCTGGCGCAGCATCTGGTCCATCTCCGAGAGGGCCGGTTGCCCGATTACGCCCTGGCGATCGCTGGTCTCGGTCCCCTGCTGATAGAGGATCCGGCCGGCCGCGGTGCGGATCCGCTCGACGCCATAGGGGGCGACGCGAAAGCCTCCGTTGGAGAAGGCGTTGTAGGCCTGGGCCATTTCCATCGGCGAGACGTCGACGGCTCCCAGGGCCATCGACGGATTGGTCTGGATCGGCGAGGAGATGCCGAGCCGCTGGGCGGCCTCGGCCACGCGCTGGGTGCTGACCTCGTTGGCCAACCTGGCGGCCACGGTGTTGATCGACTGCGCCAGAGCCGTCTCCAGCGTGATCTGGCCGAGATAGCGGCCTGTGTAGTTGCGTGGGGTCCAGCCATTTATCGTGATCGGCTCGTCGACCACTGGTTCCTGTGGCGTGTGGCCCGCCTCCATGGCCGCCAGATAGACGAACGGCTTCCACGCCGAGCCTGCCTGACGGCGCGCCTGGCTGACCCGGTCGAATTGGGTGACGGAATAGTCGGTGCCGCCGACATAGGCGCGGATGCGGCCCTGGCCGTCGACGGCGATCATGGCGCCCTGGGCCACGCGCTCGGCGGCGTGTGCGGCGACGCCGGCGCGCACCGCCTCGGCGGCGGCCGACTGGATCGGCAGGTCGAGTGTGGTCTCGACCACCAGGTCCTCGGTCGGCTGGCCGACCAGAGAGCGGACCTGGCTGTCGAGCATGTCGACAAAGTACTGGCCGCGCTGGTCCGACAAGGTGGCCGATACATGCACAGGCTGGGCAAAGGCCTGGTCGCGCTCCTCGGGCGAAATGGCCCCCGTCTGGACCATGGCGTCCAGCACCACCGTAGCGCGCCTGGCCGCGCGGTCGGAGTTGGCGGCGGGGTTGTAGCGCGACGGACCCTTCATGGTCGCCGCCAGCAGGGCCGCCTCGCCGAGGGTCAGGTTCTTGGCCGGCTTGTTGAAATAGCGTTGCGAGGCGGCTTCGATGCCATAGGCGCCGCCGCCGAAGTTCACGCGGTTCAGGTACAGGGCGAGTATCTGCTTCTTCGAGTAGTGCATCTCCAGCCACACCGACAGGATCAGCTCCTGGATCTTGCGGCGGTAGGTCTGGGCTGGGGTGAGAAAGATGTTGCGAGCCAGCTGCTGGGTGATGGTCGAGCCGCCATGCAGCGTCCCGTGCGGGTGGGCGAGGTTGTAGACCTCGGCGCGGAACATGCCCCACGGATTGAACCCGAGGTGGTGGTAGAACTGGCGGTCCTCGATGGCGACGAAGGCCGCGGGCACATAGGCCGGCAGGGAATCGAGATCGGCCGGCGGCGAATATTCGCTGCCGCGCACGGCGATCACCGAGCCTGAACGATCGAGATAGGTGATCGAGGGCTGCCGGTGGACATCGTAGAGGTGCGAGGTGTCAGGCAGGTCGCGGGCGAAGACGATCAGGAAGCCGGCGAAGAATATCAGGCCCCAGACGCCTAGCACCACGCCCCAGTAGAGCGCTCCACCCAGCAGCGTCCGCCGTCTACGCGGCGGTGGGCCGCCGCTGGCGGGATTGGCCATCTTCGATCCTTGCGCGGCGCCCCGGCGGGTTCTAGCTCACGGCGCCATGCCGCTCCAGGGGTTGAGGAAGGCTTAAGCGGTGCTTTCTCGGACGCGGTCGCCCTGACATAAGGCGCACATGACCCCCGACCACGAGCAGGCGCGCGCGGTGCTGCGCGAGGTGTTCGGCCACGCCGAGTTTCGCGGCCTTCAGGGCGAGGTGATCGGCGAGGTCCTGGCAGGCCGCGACGCGCTGGCGGTGCTCCCGACCGGCGGCGGCAAAAGCCTTTGCTACCAGATACCCGCGCTGCTGCGGCCCGGTGTCGGGCTGGTGATCTCGCCGCTGATTGCGCTCATGCACGATCAGGTGGATGCCTTGCGCCAGTTGGGCGTGCGTGCCGCGCGCATCGACAGCGGCCTCTCTCCCGAGGAGCGTGCGCGCGCGTGGCGATCGCTCACGGCGGGTGAGCTCGATCTCATCTATCTCTCACCCGAGGGCCTGATGCAGGGCGTGCTCGAACGGCTGATGGCCGCGCCGGTGGCCTTGGTCGCCATCGACGAGGCCCACTGCGTCAGCCAGTGGGGCCACGATTTCCGGCCGGAATATCGGGCGCTCGGACGGCTGGCCGATCTCTTTCCCGGTGTTCCGCGTCTGGCGGTGACCGCCACGGCCGATGCCCGCACGCGCGAGGACATCCGCGGACAGCTTCGGCTCGGCCGCGCGAGCGAATTCGTAGCAAGCTTCGCCCGCCCGGAACTCGCCCTGAGCGCCGAGGCCAAGCGCGACGGCGCGCGCCGTCGCGTCGGCGATCTGGTGGCCGCGCGCAAGAGCCAGTCCGGCGTCGTCTATTGCGGATCGCGTGACGGCTCAGAGGCGCTCGCCGAACGGCTGGCCGATCAGGGGGTGAAGGCCCGCGCCTATCACGCAGGACTCGACAAGACGGTCCGTCACGAGCGCTCGGACTGGTTCAGGTCCGAAGAAGACGCGGTGATGGTGGCGACGATCGCCTTCGGCATGGGGATCGACAAGCCGGACGTGCGCTTCGTCATCCATGCCGATCCGCCGGCTTCGATCGAGGCCTATTGGCAAGAGGTGGGGCGCGCCGGCCGCGACGGTGAGCTGGCCGATGGAATCACCCTCTATGGGGCGTCGGACATGGCCTGGGCGCTCGAGCGTATTCGCCGGCGTGAGCTGCCCGAAGAGGTCGCCCAGGTTCAGACGCGCAAGGTGCGCCAGCTTTACGCCATGCTGGGCGGCGCGACCTGCCGCGCCCAGGCCGTGCGCCGCTACTTCGGAGAGGCGGACGCCGCGCCGTGCGGCCGATGCGACCGCTGTTTGACTCCGCCGGCCGGGATCGACGCCTCGGAAGCGGCTCGCAAGGCGCTGTCGGCGGTCCAGCGTCTGGGCGGCCGGTTCGGCCGGGGTCGCCTGGTCGATCATCTCCTGGGCCGGACCAAGGGGGTGAGCGAGGACGAGGCGGGCATGTCGACCTTCGGCGTAGGCCAGGAGGTCGATCCCGGCGAATGGCGCGACCTGATCGAGCAGCTCCTGTTCGAGGGACTGCTGGTCGAACGGCCCAATGACGGCCGGCCCCTGATCGCCTTGGCCGATCGCGACGCGGTGCGCGAGGTGTATCGCGGCGAGCGCAAGCTGACGGTGCTGAAGACGTCGAAGGCAGGTCCGGCGCGGGGCCGAACGCGGCGCGCGGACTTGGGGCGGCGGATGTCCGATATCGAGGAACCGCTATTCGAGGCCCTGCGCGCGTGGCGGCGCGAGGAGGCCGCCCGGCAGGGCTTGCCCCCCTATGTGATCTTTCATGATCGCACCCTGGCCGAGATCGCCCGCCACCGGCCGCCGGACCGCGCCGCGCTGCTGGCCATCGACGGCGTCGGCCATGCCAAGCTCGAACGCTATGGCGAGGCGGTGCTCGGGTTCTGCGCGGCGCCTGGCGCTGAGCGGTAGCCATCGAGCGCCAGGTTCCCACGCCGCGCCGTGGTGGCGATGCCCGTCAGACGTCCACCTCGGCGTCCAGGGCGTTTTGCTGGATGAACTCGCGGCGCGGCTCGACGAGATCGCCCATCAGGCGGGTGAACATGTCGTCGGCGTCGTCGGCGTGGTCGACTTTCACCTGCAGCAGGGTGCGGCCGTTGTGGTCCAGCGTCGTCTCCCACAGCTGGTCGGGGTTCATTTCGCCAAGGCCCTTGTAGCGCTGTACGGCGAGGCCCCGGCGACCGGATTCGAACACTGCCGCCACTAGGTCCAGCGGTCCGCGCACGGTGTGGGTGCGCTCGCGCCGGCGGAAGGCGGCCGGGGCGGAGAACGTCTCCGAGAGTCTGGCGGCCCGCTCGCCCAGGCGCCGGGCGTCGGCCGAATGCAGGGCCTGCCCGTCCAGGACGATGTGCTCGGTCACCCCGCGCTTGACGCGGGTGAACTGATAGCCGCCGAGCGCCGGCTCGCCCGTCCAGGCGCCGTCGCCTTCCTCGGCGTAGAGGCCAAGCCGGCGCGCGGCCTCGCCGACGTCGTCGGAATTGCCCAACAGGCCCGCCAGCGCCGCCTGCTCGACGGCGAAGGCCGGCGCGCGCGCGGCCAGGCGTTCGATATTGGCCTTGGCCTGGCGGCAGACCTGGACGATGTCGGCGAGGTCGGCGCCCGTCATCCGCTCGCCGGAGGCCAGATCGAGTTCCGCGCCTTCCAGGCCCTCGTCGACCAGATAGGTCTCCATCTCGACGTCGTCTTTTAGATAGCGGAAGGCCTTGCCCTTGCTGGCTTTGTAGAGGGGCGGCTGGGCGATGTAGAGATAGCCGCGCTCGATCACCTCCGGCATCTGCCGATAGAAGAAGGTCAGCAGCAGGGTGCGGATGTGCGCCCCGTCGACGTCGGCGTCGGTCATCACCACGACCCGGTGATAGCGGATCTTTTCGATGTCGAAGCCTTCGCGGTCCTCCGAATTGCGGCCGATGCCGGCGCCCAGCGCCGTCACCAGGTTGGTGATCTGCTCGGAGCCCAGCATCTTCTCCTGACGCACGCGCTCCACGTTGAGGATCTTGCCGCGTAGGGGCAGCACGGCCTGGTTCTCTCGGTTGCGCGCCTGCTTGGCCGAGCCGCCGGCGGAATCGCCCTCGACGAGGAACAGTTCCGACTTGGCCGGATCTCGTTCCTGGCAGTCGGCGAGCTTGCCGGGGAGGGAGGAGAACTCCAGGGCCGACTTGCGGCGCGTGAGCTCGCGAGCCTTGCGCGCGGCTTCGCGGGCGGCGGCCGCCTCGGCGATCTTCAGGACGATCAGGCGGCCTTCGGTCGGATGTTCCTCGAACCATTCCGCCACGCCTTCGCCGACCAGGCCCTCGACGGCCGGCCGCACCTCGGACGAAACCAGCTTGTCCTTGGTCTGGGATGAGAATTTTGGATCGGGGACCTTGATCGACATCACGCAGGTCAGGCCTTCGCGAGCGTCTTCGCCGCCTAGAGGGACCTTGTCCCGCCGCGCGGCGCCGGAACTCTCGGCGTAGCCCAGGACCACCCGGGTGAGGGCGGCGCGAAAAGCTGAGAGGTGCGTGCCTCCATCCCGCTGGGGGATGTTGTTGGTGAAGCACAGCATGGTCTCGTGGTAGCCGTCGTTCCACCACAGGGCGAGCTCGATCTCGACCTTCTCGCGCCGGCCCTTGATGACGATCGGGCTCTTCAGCAGCGGCGACTTGGCCTTGTCCAGATGGCGCACGAAGGCCTCCACCCCGCCCTCGTAGTGCAGCGTCTCCTCGAAGGGCTCGACATCGCGCAGGTCCTTAAGGACGATGACCACGCCGGAATTGAGGAAGGCCAGCTCGCGCAGGCGATGCTCCAGGGTGTGGCGGTCGAAGTCGATGTGGGCGAAGGTGCCGAGCGAAGGCAGGAAGGTGACCTCGGTGCCGGAAAAGAACTCGCCGTCCGGCCGCTTCGGCGCGACGCCGGTGATCGCCAGGGGCTTGACCGTATCGCCGCCCTCGAAGCGCATGCGGTGTTCCATGCCGCCGCGCCAGATGCGAAGCTCCAGCCAGTCGGACAGGGCGTTGACCACCGAAACGCCTACGCCGTGCAGGCCGCCGGACACCTTGTAGGAATTCTGGTCGAATTTCCCGCCGGCGTGCAGCTGGGTCATGATGACCTCGGCGGCGCTGACGCCTTCGCCCTCGTGGATGTCGGTGGGGATGCCGCGGCCGTCGTCGATCACGGTGCACGAGCCGTCGGCGTTGAGGGTCACCTCGACTCTCTGAGCGTAGCCGGCCAAGGCCTCGTCGATGGCGTTGTCGACCACTTCATAGACCATGTGGTGCAGTCCCGAGCCATCGTCGGTGTCGCCGATGTACATGCCCGGACGCTTGCGCACCGCCTCCAAGCCCTTGAGCACCTTGATAGAGTCGGCGCCGTAGTCCTCGGGGTCTTTCAGCGGGTCGTCGATCGGTTCGTCTGTCATTCGTTCACGTCCAGGGGCGTCAGTTTGGAGCCGTCCACCCTGACCGCCAGGGCTCGGCCTCTCAGGGTGTCGAACAGGGACTCATCCGCGCCCGTCAGGAAGGCCTGCAGCGCCAGGGCCTCGATTTCATCGAACAACGCCGCGCGCTTGCCGGCGTCGAGATGCGCCGCCACCTCGTCCAGCAACAATATAGGATTCGGCGCCGAAATGGCACGCGAAAGGCGTCCCGCCTGGGCGAGAATCAGATTGAGGATCAACGCCTTCTGCTCGCCCGTCGAAGACAGGGCGGCGGACCGACCGCTCTCACGCGTGGCGACCTCCAGATCGGCGCGGTGCGGCCCGACGAGCGCCCGTCCGGCGGCCGCGTCGCGAGCGCGGCCGGCCGCCAGGGCCTTGGCGAGTCGGACTTCGATTTCGCCCTCGATAGCGCCTTCGGCGGCCATCGCCGACCACGGGCAGGCGAGGGAGACGTCCGCCGCGGGGAACGGGCCTTTGCCGCGCGCGTCGATCTCGGCGGCGATGTCGCGCACCGCCTCCGCGCGGGCGATGGCGATCCGGGCGCCGGACGCAGCCGCCCGGGCCTCCAGAGCCTCCAGCCAGGTCGAGTCGGCGCGGTCCTCCGCCAGCAGGAGCGAGCGTTCGCGCAGGGCATGCTCATAGGCGGCGGCCTCCTTGCCATGCGCGGGCGCGGCTGACATCACCAGGCGGTCGAGAAAGCGGCGTCGGTCGCCAGCCGGACCGGCGAAGAGGCGGTCGTGGGCCGGGGTCAGCCAGATCGGCCGCACATAGTCGGCGAAGGCCGAGACCTGGGCCGGCTCGCCCGCCGCCCGCGCCACCCGGCGAACCCCCGTCTCGCTCGCCACGCCGGCGCCCAGATGGATGGTCTCCTCGCCGACCTCGGCCTCGAGCGCCACCGCCCAGGGTTTCGGCTCGGCGTCGGCCCGCTCACGGCGGCCGAGCTCGCTGGCGCCGGCGCCGCGAAGTCCGCGGCCGGGGGAGAACAGGCTGATCGCTTCCAGGAGGTTGGTCTTGCCCGCGCCGTTGGGCCCGAACAGGAAGGTCGAGCGGCCGCCGGTCTGAAGGCTCTCCTGGCGGTAGGAGCGAAAGTCGGTGAGCGTCAGCCGGGTGAGGCGCGCGCGCATGGGCCCGGCCGAATGGTCCCCGATCAGGCCCGCAGCGGCATCAGCACGTACTGCACGCCGACGTCGGTGGGATCGAGCACCAGCACCGGGTCCAGCAGGGTCGCCGCCGCCGCGCGGTCGACGAAGCGAAACTCGGTGGTTTCGCCGCCGATCTGGGCGGCCACGTCCATCAGGTAGCGGGCGTTGAAGCCGATCTCGAACGGATCACCGTCATAATCGACCTCCAGTTCCTCCACCGCCTGGCCTGTCTCCATGTTGCGCACGGTGAGGATCAGGCGCCCGGGCTCCACCGACAGCTTCACCGACCGGCTCTTCTCCGAGGAGATGGTGGCCACCCGGTCGACGGCGGCGGCGAACAGGGCGTTGTCGACGGTCATCACCCGGTGATTCTCCTTCGGGATCACCCGCGTGTAGTCGGGGAACGAGCCGTCGATCACTTTGGAGGTGAGCGTCGCGCGGCCGAAGTCGAAGCGGATCTTCTGCGGGCTGAGCTGCATCTCGATGGTCTCGCCGGCGTCTTCCAGCAGTCGCCTGGCCTCCTGCACGGTCTTGCGCGGCACGATCACCCCAGCGGCGCCCGACGCGCCGTCCGGCGCCGGCATCTCGGCAAGCGCCAGGCGATGACCGTCGGTGGCCACGGCCCGCAGCAGGGCGCGGCCGTCCTGGATCACCGAGTGCAGATAGATGCCGGTGAGGTAATAGCGCGTCTCCTCGGTGGAGATGGCGAAGCGGGTCTTGTCGATCAGCCGGATGAGCTCGGCGGTGTCCAGGCGGATGGCCCCGGAAAGGCCCTCCTGCGGCATCACCGGGAAGTCGCCGTGCGGCAACACCGGCAGGTTGACTTTGTAGCGCCCGGCCTGGACCGCTAGGCGCGGATCCGATCCGGTGAACGACAGCGACACCTCGGCGCCTTCCGGCAGCTTGCGCACGATCTCATAGAGGGTGTGGGCCGGCGCCGTGATCTGGCCGGGACCTTCCACCTGGGCCGGCGCCGAATCGGCGATCTCCATGTCGAGGTCGGTGGCCGAGAATCCCACGCCCTCTTCGTCGGCCGATAGCAGCACATTGCC
>DASXGB010000283.1:0-17346 GCA_036489325.1 Caulobacteraceae bacterium | reverse complement strand
GTCACACCCCCGGCCCCTGGACCGCAATCGGCCCCGACCTGCACGTCCAGGCCCGCTCACGGTCGGCTCGTTGAAGGGGGGAAAGCGACCGGATGGCCGGACTCGCACCTTCCCCACCCAGCGCGAAAACAAACGCGGCAGCGCGTTTCTTGTTCCGGCGTTCGCCTTGACGGCCCGTTCTTACTGTTGAATCGGTCTGTCTTCGGCCGGCCTCGATGGTCCGATCGCCTTCCAACCTTGCGGTCGCGTCCGTGGCAGGCCTCAGGCGGGGGTGGGCGCTCCAGCGGCCAGGGCCGCGCGCAGGGCCGGCTGGGCCACGCAATAGCCAAACGTCCCGGCCTGCGCCAAAAGCTGGGCGATCTCGTCGGGCGCGACGGCGTCCCTCCCGCCCCGGCCGATGGCGGCGAGCGCCTGGCCCCGGCGGGCGAAGTAGGTCGTCCACGGCAGCGGCTCGGGCCGGGCGAACCGCTCCAGTTCGCCGGCGTAGCGCGCGGCTTCGTCCCAGTCCGCCAGTTCCAGGGAGACCTCGATCGCTTCCGGATAGAAGAGCAGCTGATTGTGCCCGACGCAGCCGCGCCGGATGATCTTTTCGGCCTGCGCCAGCTCGCGCCGCCGCTCGTCCGGTTCGGTCAGGGCGCGGGCCAGCCGGCCGTGGATCGCCGGCCCGCAGAAGGCGATTCCCGAAGCCTGGGCCGCGACCAACGCCCTGCGGAGGCCGTCGACGGCTTCGGACCTGCGGCCGCGGCCGAGCAGCAACGCGCCCATCGCCCAGGCATTGATCTGCGCATAGCGCAGCGCGCCCAACCGATCGACCAGGGCGCCGCTGCGGGCGAGGGCGCTTTCCAGGGCGTCCCAGTCGCCAAGCAAGGTCAGGCCGATCGTCGGGACGGTGCTGGCGTTGCACTGGGCGCGGATATGGCCGATCCGCGCCGCCCCCGCCTCGGCCGTCTCCGCCACGTCGAGCGCATCGCGCAAAGGACCCAGATAGAGCATCGCGTGGGCGAGCTGGGTGTGGTTGGCGACCTCGATGCGGCCAAAGCCGCGACTGCGGGATAGCTCGACGCATTCGCTGAGCCGCCGTTCGGCGCTCAACATGCGGCCGCGCACATATTCGGCATCGCCCAGGCCCCCGAGCGCCGCCGCCTCCTGCTCTCCGCCGCCCGCCGCGCGCGCCAGATCCAGGCTTCGCGCGTGCTCGCGGAAACATCCGTCGATGTCGCCGCGGGGAAAAAGCAGGTTTCCGCGCAGGAACCTGAGGCGCGCCTCCTCGGCCGTCAGATGTTCGCGAACCGTGACCGCCTCGGCCAGGTCGAGGACCGCGAGCGCGCCGTCGATATCCTCGGTGACGCGCTTGACCTGGGCCAGGCCGATCCAGGCGCGGCACCGCTCGACATCATCGCTCGCCGCGCCAAGGGCGGTCTCGAACGCTTCCAGGGCGCGGGGCATCTCGCCCAGATCGTGGAGGATGTCGCCGTGGAAGGCGGCCAGATTGAACCGGTCGGCGTGCTCGGAGGCGACCGCCAGGCCGTGTTCGACCAGCCGCTCGGCGGTGTCATAGCGGTAGCGGGCGGCCTCGAACGTCGCCGCCTCGAGAAAGGCGGCGGGGGCCGACGGGTCCTGGGCGCGATCGAGGTGCTCGGCGGCCAGGGCCAGGTCGCGTGAAGCGAACCACTGGGCGGCCCGGCGGTGGAAATCGCGCCGGCGCGCTTTGGACATGCCCTCGTAGATCGCCTCGCAGATGAGCGCGTGGGAGAACAGAAGCTCTTCGCACTGCGGCTGGACCATCATGGTCGCGAGCAGGCGATCGGCCATGTCGGCCTGGCCATCGAGCAGAGCCGCGAGCGCGGCCGGGTCGAAGCGCTGGCCCAGCACGGCGGCGGCCTGAAGGCCGCGCTTGTCCGCCTCATCCAGCCGGTCGAGCCGCGCCTGCACGATGCTGGTGACCGCGATCGGCACCGCCGAGGCGGCATCCTCGGCGACGTTGCACAGGATCTGTTCGAGAAACAGCGGATTGCCCGCGGCGCGCTCGACGCAGGCCTTGATCAAAACGGCGTCAGCGCCAAGGAGCGAGGACGCCAGGGCGGTCGCGTCGTCGCTGGGGAGCGGCCCCAGGTCTATGGTGACGAACGGCGCGCGGCCGGCCTGCGCCCGCCAGGCGCGATCAAGCGGATCCCGTTCCTGCCGGCAGGTCATGACCAGGACGGTGGCCGTATCGGCGACGGTCGCGGCGATGGCGGCCAGATGCGAGAGCGTGGCGGGATCGGCCCAGTGCAGATCCTCGATGGTCAGCACCCGCGGCTGTCGCCGGCTCGCGGTCCCGACCAGCTGTGTCAGGGTTCTGAGTTTGCCGGCGCTGCGCGCGGTATTGTCCATGGCGTCGTAGAGCGCCTGCATCTCCACCGGTTGGGGCGCATCGAGCAGGTCATAGAGAAAGGCCGCGTCATCGGCCGCGCAGAATCCCTCGGCGAGAGCCGTTTCGACGGCCGCGCGCATTTCCTCCGGCCCGCTCTTGGGAACGACGCCACAGATGTCCCGGGCGAGCGCCCGGATGGCGTCGCGTCCCGCGCCGGCGCCGAACTCCAGGTTCAGGGCGCCGTGGCGCACGAAGCCCTTGCCCTCGGCTTCGTGCAGAAACTCCTCCAGCAGCCGGGTCTTGCCGATTCCGGCCTCGCCGCGGATGTAGACCGCGCAACCCCGCCCGCCCGCGCAGCGACCGAGGGTCGCGCGAAGCTGTTCGAGTTCGAATTGCCGACCGATCAGCGGCGCCTGGCGCGGGCCCAGGGTGATGAATCGCCTTCCCGCGGCGCTGGCGCCCAGCACGCGTCGAAGGTGAAGCGGTTCGGCGAAGTCCTGAAGCGACTGCTGACCCAGGTCCGCGTATTCGAAGAGGTCGCCGACCAGACGATGGGTTTCGGGTGAGATGATGATGGTGTCGGGTTCGGCCAGTCTGCGCAGGTGGGTCGCCAGGGTCGCAGCGTCGCCGATCGCCGTCCTGTGGGGCCCCGCCCCCGTCTGGGCGTCCGCCAGCACCACGACGCCGGCGGCGACGCCGATGCGCACGCTGGGCATCGGGCCGAACGGCGAGCCCTGGCTGCGGTCGAGGATGGCGAGGCCGGCGCGCACGGCCCGCTCCGCGTCGTCCTCGCGCGCCGTCGGATAACCGAAATAGGCGACGACGCCGTCGCCCGGAAAGTCGGCGACCACGCCCCCCAAGGCCTCGATTTCTCCGCGGCAGCGGGCCTGGAAGCAAAGACGCGACTCCTGCTGATCCTCGGGGTCGAGGCGCCTCTCCGAACCCCTCGGCGCGACCGCCTCGCCGGACAGGATCGTCAGATGACGCCGCTCCAGCGGTTCGTTCACCGGAGCGGAAGCCGGCGCCGCGGCGGCAGGCGCCGGCGGTTCGCCGACCGCCGCCGCCGCCGGGTCCGGACCGCGGTCAAAGCCGGTGAAGGCGCCTTTCAGGGCGCCGATGAGCTTGTCCAGGTCGGCGTGGAAGGCCTCGTGGCGGACGCTGAGGCCGTTGCGATGGGCGAGATCCTTCAGATTGTCCGGCAGGCTGGCGCCTTTGGGCATGGCGACGCCGTCGAAGAGGACTGGAATGACCGGGACGCCCCGCGTCAGGGCCGTGGCGATCTCGATACGGACGAAGTCATCCGGATCGTCCAGCCGACGCCGTCCCTGCCCGTCCTGCGCGTCAAGCCAGTTACGGCCGATCAGAGCCAGGAGGACCTCGCACTTGCCGACCTCCTCGCGCAGAACCTTGACGAAGTCGGAGCCGAGCGGAATGGCGTCGACGTCCATGAACAGGGCGTCCTGTCCGAGTTCGTCGGTGAGTCGATCGCTGACACGGCCCGCATAGCCGGCGGCATCCCCACGCCGATAGCTGATGAACACCCTGTGCGGCATCGCGCTCCGGTCAGACGCCGTGGGCCACGGATGAACAGAGTCGCATCTTGTCCGTCCCCCTCGCAGAGCCCGGCGATGGCATTGCGCGCTGGTGGGCCTGGATCATCACCTCAAGGCGGGACTTTGACAATGACGACCTGCGCGGCCTCTCCGGAGGGCGGAGAGGAAGGGTCTCGACGAGCCGCCTGCGGCTTGGGCCTGGGCGCGTCCATCGGGTCAAGATTCAGCGCGCTTAAGGGTTAGACCGACTAGCTTCGCACCGCGATCGGAGCGGACACTCTGACATCCAGAAGTCCCGATGGAGCGCGCCATGCCAACCACGCCAACTCCGGGTCCGATGCTGATCACGTCCACAGACCACATCGACGCGACAACCCCGCGCGCGAACGTGGCGCCGGTCGCCCGTCGGTTCGTGAACACAACTTCGATGGTTGGCCTGATGGCCGCCGTGCTGGCGATCAGCGGGTGCGCGACGGTCGAGTCGGTGGAGAAGGCGCAAGCCACCGCGGACCATGCGCAAAGCAGCGCCGACGCCGCTAACGGTGCGGCCCAGGCGGCTCATGAAGCCGCGCGAAGGGCGCAAGCGACCGCCGACTCGGCTCAGGCGGCGGCGCAGGCGGCCGGGGCCTCAGCGCAGTCGGCGCAAGCCGCCGCCGAGCGCGCGCAGGCCACGGCGGATCATGCGCAAGCCCTGGCCGCTGACGCCGACAGGGACGCCAACCTGGCGCTGACCAGGACCAAGCGCCACGTCCGCCGCTCCCACGGCCATCGCGTGCATAGTCATATGCATGTCCACTACCACTACCATTACCATGTGCATCATCACATGACGTCGGCGACTCCCGCACCCGCTCCACCGGCGCAATAGAATGAACGCCATGAGAACCTGCGTTGTGAGCATTGGGGCCATGCTGCTGTTCGCGGCGGCGGCCAGCGATACCTGGGCCGTTACCTGCGCCAGAGGCGTGCACCGTGCCGGTTGCGTCGGGGCCGGGGGAGCGGTGGTCGCGACGAGGCCCGTCGCCGCCCCCTACCACCGTCCCGTGGCCGTTGCGCCTCGCGCGGCAGTCGTTGCAACGCCCCGCGGTGCGGTCGTCGCGGCCCCGGCCCACTGCCGAATTATCAACGGCCGTCGGGTCTGCTAGTTCGGGATCAAGCGCCGTCCGGCCACAGTCGCGGCTCTTCAGCATCTGCAACGGCACCTTTTCGAATGTCTCCAATGGGAGGAGCAGACATTCGCGCTGGATCCGATGTGGCTCCCCGATGACTTTCTCCTTGCCCGCCGTTGATCGACTTGGCTCATTGTGTGGCGAGGCGGGGTCGGAGGCGCACGGATGACCAAGTCCTTCAGGATGGACGCGGCGGAGCGGGCATTGCTGGACCGCGACGGCTATGTGCTGCGCGAGGCGGTGTTCGACTCGACGGAGTGCGCGGCCATCATCGCTGACTGCGAGGCGCTGGTTCGCCGGGTGACGACGGAGAAGGCGCGCAACAAACTGCGCGTCGGCGGCTACCTGATCGAGTTCGAGCAGGAACTCGGCGTCGTCGCCAAGTGGGAGCCCGAGGCGCCGGAGCTGCTTATGGGCCTGGAGCCTCTCGTGCGGATCTCCGAACCCCTGGCGCGGCTCGCCCGCGATCCGCGCCTTATCGATCCCAGCAAAGACATAGTCGGCGCGGACGAGGTCGACCTCTTCACCGAGAAGCTGAACCTGAAGCGAGCGCACAAGGGAGGGTCGATCTGGCTGCACCAGGACTATCCCTATTGGGCGGACGTAGCCCAAGTCGCCGACCGCGTGGCGACAGCCATGGTGTTTCTGGACGCCGCCACCCGGGAAAAGGGCTGTCTGGAAGTGGCGCCGGGCAGCCACCGCGATGGCCTCGGTGCGCGCAAGCAAGCCAGCGACTTCGGCAGCCGTGAGATGGATCCTGAGAGCTTCGACGAGAACCGGCTCATCCCGCTTGAGGTCGGCGCCGGCGCGGTCGCCTTCTTCGGCGCATTCCTCGTGCACCGCTCGCTGCCGAACCGCTCCGACGAGGACCGTCGGGCCCTGCTTTACAGCTACCAGCCTGCCGGCCACCCGCACCTCAGCCGACTTACGGGCCGGGATGTGAAGCGTATAACCGAGGCGAGATAGTCGAGTTTTGGCTTCCCCCATGGGTGGACAGCGGTCTCTCGGCTGTCAGTGCGTGGTCCAAACTGTTTCGGGGAAGCGAACTATCGCGCCCAGCGCAGCTCGGCGCGCACCGCCTCGGCATCCGCGGCCGCATCGATGCGGCGCGAGCGGTCCTCGAAAGCCTGCCACGCCGCAGCGTCCCAGACACGGGTGGTCAGACGCGCCTTGAGCAGCTCGCGCACGCGCGGCAGGTCACCCAATTGCAGCGCGGCCATGACCATGATCTGGTCGTAGAGGTCCTGCTGGGCGTGGCTTGCGCCCAACTCGCCGTGGCGCTGGCGCAGCGCCAGCATCCCGTCGAGCGCTTCACGCGGCCGGTCCTTGTAGAACATCGCCGCGGCCAGGCTGAGTTCGCGCGCCAGCCCCGCCTGGACCGAACCGGCCGCCGCCCGGCCAAGGTAATCGAGGGCCGCTTCGGCGTCGGAGCCCCGACCGCCGCGGGTTAGCGCCATGACCTGATGCATGGAGGTGAACCACAGGGTGGTCTGGGTTGACGTCTTCAGCGAGCCCTCCGCCAGCCGCGTCCAGCGCTCGCTCCCCACGTCGACGCCCTGGAACTCCAACCGGGCCAGCAGGGAGGCGCCGTTCTGGACGTCCAGATAAAAGCCGGATGGCTGGGGATAGATCTCGCGGTCGAACAGCTCAAGCGCCGCGTCCAGTTCGTCTTGAGTGAGCCGAAACAGGCTCAGGTGCCACCACAGGTGGCCCCGGAAAAGGTTGTAATCGTCCAGGAACCGCGCCGCCTAGCTGAGAAGCTCGACGCCTTCTTCGACGCGTCCCTGCATCTCGAACACATGGGTGAGGCCATGGTGCGCCCACAGGTCCTGCGGCTGGATCGCCAACGCCGCGCGGGCGCAGCGCTCGGCCACAGCGTACTGGCCAGTCTCCTCCATGGCGAAGGCATGCGCCGACAGAAAGTGGCCCCGGCCTGGCGTATCGACCCCCCAGTGGGTGGCCACTATCGCGCTGATCTCAGCTTGGCGGCGCTTGTCGCCGCTCCAGAACAGCGCGCCGGTGTGCTGGCGCAGCGCCAACAGATCCAGCGGCCACTCCACCAGGATCTGCTCCCAGGCAGCGGCGCTGGCCGAAAGGTCTTGGTCGATCCACCCGCGTAGGGCCTGCTGGTGCAGGCGCTCGCGGCGATTGGCCGGCAAGGCCTCGGCCAGCGCCAACCGCTCCCGGGCCCTGGGGACGACATCCAAGGTCGCCTCGGACATCAGGGAATAGCCCTTCTGCACCTGGGCCATGGTGAAGTCCGGATGCTCGGCCAGCAAAGCGTCGAGGCGATCGCCGACGCCCAGGCGGTAGTAGTAGATGTCGTCGATGACCGCATCGAGACGTTCGACCGCCTCCGCGTCCGCGCCAGTGAGCGCCAGGCCGCGAGCGTCCGTGATGTCGCCCATGACTCTGCCCGACATTTCCTCGCCGCCGACAACCGAACGGCTCCGCCCAGATTAGAGCTTAGCGGGAAAGTTCAGACACAAAATAGGCGCCGCCTCGCCCGCGCTTCGATGGCGTCGTCGCGGGCGAGTACGCATTGCGCTCGCAGCCCCAAATGTCCGTGTGTGGACGCCCCGTTGGATGCAAGCGGGGACGATCAGCGTGCACGGCGTATGAGAGATGAACCAGAGTGACCGCCGGCGGCGCGGAGCGCCATCCCGATTGCGCGCGCCGGGAAGGGTCGTAATGTACGGCGAACCTGTGGAGGCTGCTCTCCCGCGGGCATGAGAAGAGAGGTTGCGATGGCCAAGGGTCAGAAGCGAAGCAACAAGGAAATCCGCAAGCCGAAGACGGCGCCGCCAAAGACCAAGGGCGCCGCCGCAGCCCGCGACTTCATGGCTCCGCCCGCCAAGAAAAAGTAGGGGGGAGTCCCACGGGCCCAAGCTCGCTGCGCCCTTCGGCCGCTCGCGGGTAGTTCCACGCGCCCAAGCTCGCCGAGCCCTTCGGCGCTCGCGGGAGTCCCACGGGCCCAAGCTCGCTGCGCCCTTCGGCACCGCTCGCGGGCCCTAGATGACGCCGCTCGCAGGCGCACGCGCCGGGACGCCGGTGCTCCAACCACTCCCTGAGGGAGAGGTCGAGACGGGCTCGTCAGTGCCCGTCCGGATGAGGGTTTACGGCGCCTGAGGGCAATCCCCGCTCTCCCATACCTTCAAAGTCGTCGTCCCCGGGCCTGTCCAGGGGATCCATTCGGCGCGCGTTCGCGAGTGGCCATGCCAAGCTTGGCCACACCACGTTCGGCGTTCTTGGGTGGCCGGGACATGTGTTTCAGACCGGACAGATCACTGACAGGTGTTCGGGGACATAGCTGACACATTGGCAGCAAAACGGAAGGCCAAGGCAAGGGCGCGAAACGGGGCTCAGGTGTTGATGGCGAACCTGGCGTGCTGACGGGTTCCGGGGGCCGCATTGCGGGCGAGGATCTCCTGGAAGCGGCCGGTCTTGTTGATGGCGGCGAGGCCGATGTCGGCGAAGGCGCTCTCGCCGAAAATGTTGTCGGAAAGGAGCGGGTTGGTCAGGGCCTGGGAGAAAGCATCCACCCCGACCATGGTGCGCATGAGATCGCCCAACGGTGCGCCGGCGTAGCGGTCCTCCGCCAGAAGCCCGACCCCCAGATCGATATCGTCGACGCTCTTGTAAAGCCTTTCCAGCAGGGCCGCGGTGCGCGTGTCTCCGGCGAGCTCGGCGATGGACTTGCAGGGCGCCATGCCGAAGTGGGCGCGGTAGGCGTTGTAGGGCGCGAGCTTGAACATCCGGCCGAAACTGACGGCGGCCAGATCGGCCTGAAGCAGGAACCAGGGGGTGTTGAAGAGGCCGATGCGGCCGGCCACCGTGTGCGAGGCGGCGTCGATGAGCGCCTCGGGGCCGACCTGCTCGATGAGGGCGTTGTTGTAACGGAAGAGCGACTGGTCGAGCGGCTGGTCTCCTAGGGTGACGATATCCGGCGGCAGGGAGTGCCAGCGGTAGAGCAAGTCGAACTCGAGACAGATCCGGTTGGTGCGATACCAGCGCTGACGCTCGGCAAAGTGGTGTTCGACGAACACCTTGAACCTCGCGCCTGACAGATGATTGATGTATTCCTCGATGATGATGCGCAGCAACATGACAATGTTGGTGTTGCGCGCCAAGGCGAACAACCGGTCGTCGTCCCAGTCTGGCCAAGCCTTGCTCATCGCCCGCGCCAGCCTGTTGTGCTCGCGCGCGAAGATGATGCTGATGGCGTTGTAGAAGACCGTGGAATTGCCCCGCTCGACACCAGTGGCGTAGCTGAGGTTGCGGCGGTCCGGCTCCATGGCGAAGGGCGGCGCGGTCGCGGTTACCATGGCGTCGAGGCCGGCCGCATAGAAGAGGCCCTCGTAGCGCGGAACGAGCAGCGCAAGACCAGCCTGGTTTCCCTGCTCATAGAGAAACGGCAGCAGCTCGCCGCGATCGGTGGCGCGCATGGTCAACTCGCCGCCCTGCCCGCTGCGCAGGATGCGGGCCTCGTCGGCGTCGAGCCCATAGATCTGGCAAAGGTCGATCTCGTGGTTGGAGGTGTTGCGCCGGGCGTCGATCGCATTGGTGCGCAGGAAGCTGTCGGTGAACCATTGGGCGAAGAAGCAAAAGAGCGCCGAGGTGTTCGAGGGGATCATGATCTCGGCGCCGGCGGCATCCTTGTCGCGGGCGAAGAGCTCTTTCAGCGCCTCGAGCGGCGGCAGGTCTGGCGAGGGCTCGGCCGGCGGCAAATGACGGCCGGTGAAGCCGCGGTCGACCAGGCCGGTCCAGGAGACATAGTCGGTCACCTGAGCCGGCGGCCGGTAATCCGGCCCCGGATGATAATTGGCGGCGGCCGCTTCGCCCGACCACAGCGACAGGGGGTAGGGCCGGGGCGGCGTGGAGTTCACGATAGACGAGATGTAGGCGGCGTTGATGACATCGCGCAGGCCCGGAATGCGCTGCACGCGCCGCCAGAGCCAGCCGTAGCGAAAGACGAGGCCGGCGACCTTGTGGGTGACGATCCGGACCGGGCCTTCGATGTAGCTCGCCATGGGCGCCTCCCTCAGGTCTCGTTCGGACGGCGGATCGGCGCGAAGCGGACGACGCCCTGGGCGCCCGCCCCGCGATCGAAGACCGTGTAGTAGTTGGTGAACAGGGGGAGGCCCAGGTTGGACTGGTTGGCCTCCGACAGTGGCCCGGTGATGCGGAACGAGGCCTGGCCGGCGACGGGCGAGTCCGTCTGCCAGTAGGTATCGGGCGCGATGGTGAGCGGCACATCCTCTCCGGCCTCGCCCGACAGGGTGATGACGATGTCGGGCCAGGACGCCAGGTCGAGGGTCGCCGTGGCGGCCGGCCGGCCGTCCACGGCGTCCTGGACGATTTGGGCGAAGGCCGGCCTCGCCGCCCCGAGGCCCGCCAGCACCGCCTGGTAGACGTCGCTAGCGAACCTCAGGCGGTCGCTCCCGCTGTCGATCAGGGCATTGGAGAAGAGGGAGGCCTGAAAAGCCGGCTGCAGGGCCGCGGCCCTCACCGGGGCGCCGGCGCCGACGCGAACGGAGGTGAGGTTGGCGTTGTAGAAGGCGTCATGGACGATCGCGACGGAGACGAAATCTCCCTCGTAGAGGTCGGCCTCTTCCTCGCCGCCGCCCAGGACGAAGACGCCGTTGTTTAGCGGGTCCCCGACCTGGGACGCGAGATCGCTTCCAATCCGTGTACTCACGATTGATCTTGGGGCATAGAAAGCGAAGCGATTGGCCACGAGGCCCTTTCCTACGAGCTGGTCGAGATAGGGGGCCAGGGTCTGGAGCGGCGTCGGCTTAGCGATTGCCTGGAACTCGGCCAGGAGTGCGTCCCAGTCGCCCGACCCGAACGGCCACGGGAAAGTCGCGGCGGGCAACCCCTTGGCGGTGAGGTATGATGCGAGGTCCCACGCCGGGTTTTGGCCACCGTAGGCGAGGCCCATGACGCCGTTGACGCCGCCGAGGCTCCCCTGCTGGACGACGGCGATGGCGATCGGTGTGTCCTTCAAGACGATCGCCCCGGCGCCCTCGCCGAGCTTTACATCCGTGGTGACGACCGGGCCGGCCCATCCTCCGCCGCCGTAGGTGATGAGCTGCGCCAGGGAGGTCACCATCAGGGCTTCGTCATCCGTTCCGTCGTATACGGAGGATTCGACTGCCAGGCTGCTGCTGCCGGTGTCGAGCAGGACGTTGGCGACGACTCCTCCGGCGCCGATCTGGAGCCTCGCCGACCAGGCGCTGCCGTCCAGGACATTGGTGATGGGGATCCGCAGCGGTTTCCCCGGCGCCTTGGCTGCGGCCACGCGGTCTTGCTGGACGTTCGCCATGGCGCCCCCGGTTCGGGCGAAGCTTATCGCACAGGACCCGAGTCCGTCTCACCCACAACCGTCATCGGCCGGTGGTGGCTCATCAACTTATGAACGTCATCCCGGGCGAGGCGTGAAAGCCGAGACCCGGGACCCAGGGGGTGACCGACCTCTAGAGCAAGCCGCCCTGGGTCCCGCATCTGCGGCCGGAGTTTACCCTCGGGCCGGCCTTCGGCCGGACCCGGGGGGCGGGATGACGGTCTTGATTTGGGCGGAGGTCAGTCCGGGTGGATGTGGGTGATCTTGGAGCCGTTCAGGGTAAGGCCGCCCATCAGCCCTTTCTGGCCGAAGAACATGGCGTAGACCGGCTGGCTGAGGTTCGTCGTATCCAGGTTCGCGGCCAAACCCTGGTCGACCACCACGATTTCCGGGCCGCCGCCGAGCGCCCAGCCCTGCGAGTTGCGCAGGTAGTCCAGCGCCGAGCGCGTCATGAAGAACATGGCCAGGCTGTATTCCTGGGCGCCGGCCTGGAAGCCGAAGGATCCGGCCACGAAGCTGAAGTATTCGGCCGAGCGGCCGCCAATGCGCAGCACGCCCTCGCCGCCCTCGCCGCCGAAGATGAACCCGGCCTTGAGGTTGTGCGGGAAGACGAGCACGCCTTGCGCACGCCTGACGAGCTCGCGGGCCTTTGGGCTTGCGGCATAGAGGCGCGACATGGCCGCATCCGCCCGCGCATCGATCTGAGCACGTGAGGCCGCGTCGGCGGCGGTTCCCACCGATGCGGCGGCTGCGCCGAGGCCCAGAAGCACGATGCGCCGGTCGGCGATTGGCGGCGCCTTGGGATCATCGAGGTTCATGGTTCGCTCCTAATTTGCCTGCGATGGCCTGGCTCTGCTTGATGGACAACGTACAGGCGGGCGCCGAGGTTGCTCAAGGTTGGCGCACTGTCTCCAGTCGGTCTGCGCGCCGGCCATCCCCCGGGCCATTTCCTGACATGCCACGCTGGTCTAGGGTGTCGCGCCGGGGGGGTCTGAAGATGCTGGCTGAGGATCGGCGCTGGGCCCGCTTGGGATGCGCCGCCGGCGCCTGTCTGATCGTCGGCGCACCCTTGGCCGCCGCCCAGGACTTCGGAGGTTGCGGGCGGCCAATCGACTGGCGCGAGGTCTACCCCGAGCCGGGCTACCCGCGGGCCGAGGTCGGCGCTTGCCTCAAGGACAAGGCCTGGGATGTCCGTCACCTGAAGATCCCGCTGAGGTCTGCCGCCAGCGGCATCGTCGCCCAGTGCGAGGTGGATGTCGTCTTCTTCGAGGGGCCCCAGGGATCGGACGCCCGGTACCGCGCGCAACGCGAGCTGGACGCGGTCGACAACGAGATCGTCCAGAACGCCGCCGAGGCGGTGACTCACTACCGCGGCTGCCTCGGGTCATGAGGGGCCCGACCATGGACAAGACTGTGCGGCAAAGAGGGTTGACCGGCCCGGGGCATCTGGTCTTCGCCCTGACCCTGGTCGGCCTGGGGATCATCGGCCTTTTCCGGCACGGCTCCATCCCGATCTGGAATCCGATCCCCAAGTGGGCGCCCTATCACGACCAGTTGCCCTGGCTCTTTCTCGCCATCACCCTGGTCGGCGGCGCGGGCCTCTTATGGCGGAGGACCGCGGCCCTCGCCTCGCGCCTGCTGCTCGCCGCCTTCCTAGTCGCGTGGCTGGCGTTCCGGGTGCGCGCCGCGGTCATGACGCCGACCACCGTCGTCTATTGGGAGAACGTGGGCGAGGCGACGACCTATGTCGCCGCCGCATGGACCCTCTATGCCTGCTTCGGCGACGACTGGGACCGACGCATCGGCTTCGCGGTGGACGATAGCGGCCTGCGCATCGCCCGGGCCCTTTTTGGCCTCGCCATGGTCGCGTTCGGTTTCGCCCACCTCGCGTATGTCAGCTACACAGCCTCGCTCGTGCCGAAGTGGCTTCCAGGCCATGAAGGCTGGGTCATCTTCACCGGCTGGGGCTACATCCTGGCCGGTGTCGGCATCCTCACCAGCGTCGCCGCGCGCCTGGCCGCGACCCTGGTCGCCTGGCAGATCTTCGGTTTCACCCTTCTGGTCTGGGCGCCCCAGGTGTGGGCCGGATCGAAGGATCCCTCGGTGTGGGGCGAAACGCTGGTCTCCTGGACCCTGACAGCTTGCGCCTGGGTGGTGGCTGAATCCTACCGCGGCGCCCGCTGGCTCGGCGAATTCCCGGCCGATGATCGGGCCTGAACCAGGAGGCGCACGATGGCCCTCAAGGGCGGGGAAAGACTGCTGATGAGGATGGCGCATCCCTCGCCGTTGCCCATGCTCGCCACCCGGGCTTCCGCGGTGCTGCGCGGTTATCACCTCCAGCCGCTCATGCCGTTCGCGCCGCGCGCGGGCCCGAGGTGGACACCCCTCATGCGGGCGCCCTCCACGCGGACATCGGCGCCGCGGTGGATGATCGCGCGGCGGACCAGCAGCTCTTCCCAAGCCTCGCCCTGGGACGAGGCGCACCGCGCCGCGGCCGCCTTCGGCTACGCCCACTACGTCGAGCCGGACATCCTGCACGAGACGGCAACGGCTGCCGCGGCGGCCACGGCCTCGGAATCGGAACGTGGGCTCAATCCGAACTGGCCGCCCCCTGACCCGGTCTCGCCCGGCTGGCACCTGGAGAGCGGCTTCACCGGCTTCGCCGACGTGCGCGCCAAGGCCACCGGCGCGGGGGTTCGGATCGCCCATCTCGACACCGGCTATACGCCCGCCCACGCCTCGACGCCGAAGAACCTCGACACGGCCCTAGCCTATGATTTCGTGCTAGGCCGGCCCGGGGCCGTGGATCCGGGCGGGTCGGGCCTTCTCATCAACCCCGGCCACGGCACCGCGACCCTGGCGCTGCTGGCCGGCGGCGAGATGAGCCTCGACTACCAGGGCCAGGGCTTCCGCGGCCTGTTCGGCGGGGCGCCCGACGCTGCGATCGCGCCAGTGCGGATCGGCGAATCCGTGATCCACCTCTGGACCAGCACCCTGGCCCAGGGCCTCTACTGGGCGCTGGCGCCGGGCGGCGATCCGAGCCAGCGCTGCGACGTGGTCAGCCTCAGCCACGGCGGCCTGCCGACCCGGCTCTGGGCGGACGCGGTCAACGCCCTCTACGACGCCGGGGTGGTGGTCGTGGCCGCCGCCGGCGACAGCATCTTCCTTGAGCTTATCGACATCGCCACGCACTTCACCATTTATCCCAGCGCCTTCGACCGGGTGATCACGGCGCTGGGCGCCACCTACGCCAAGACGCCCTACAAGACGGACGTAATCGGCGAGATGCAGGGTTGCTGGGGTCCGGATGACGTCATGGACAAGGCGTTGGCGGCCTATACGCCCAATATCGCCTGGATGGATTACGCCCATCCGCCGAATGGCTTTTCCATGCGCGGCAGGGGCACCTCGTCCTCGACGCCGCAGATCGCCGCCGCCTGCGCCCTGTGGCTGCAGCTCTATCGAGCACAGCTGCCGGCCGAGCCCTGGCGGCGGGTCGAGGCCTGCCGCCTGGCGCTGTTCGATTCAGTCGACAGGCGCGGTGACAAGACCGAGCTCGGCTGGGGCCTGCTGAACGTCCCGAGACTGCTGGACGCCGACCTCTCGGCGCGGGCGATCGCGGCGGCCGCGAGCGCCCAACCGATGCCGCGGGACGCGGTGTCGTTCGCCCTATGGCGCCTGTTGCTGGGCCAGGGGCCGCCGGGTAGCGCCGCCGACCGAATGTACGAGACCGAGGTCGCCCAGACCGTCCGGCAGTCGGTCAATCCGGAGCTTCGCGCCAAGGCGCGGCTGGCGGCCACGATCCCGTCAACGCCCTCTGATAAGGCCAGGGCCCGTGAGCCGCTGCTGGCTGAAGGCGTGTCGGCGGCGCTCGAGGGCCGGCTGAAGGAAACGACGTGATGCTCGAAGGATCCTGCCACTGCGGCGCCGTCAGCTGGACCTTCGCGGGTGAGCCGGATGGCGCAACGGCGTGCAACTGCACGATCTGCCGGCGCTATGGCGTGCTGTGGGCCTATGACTTCGAGAACGAGGGCATCCACGTCTTGGGCCCGACCACAGCCTATGTGCGCGGAGACAAGGACGGCGACAAGCGTGGGGGCGCTATCAGCTTCAATTTCTGCCCAACCTGCGGAAACTTGGCCTATTGGCGCGGGCTTGCGCCGCGGGAGGACGGGCGGCGGCGGATCGCCGTCAACCTCAGGCTCGCCGAACCCGAGGCGGTGGCGGCGATCCCGATCGACCATTTCGACGGCCTTGGCGCCTTCGAGGACCTGCCGCGTGACGGCAAACGCGTCGCCGACTACTGGTTCTGAGGGGCCGCTAGAGGCCGGGTCTTGCGGTCATCAGCCAGACGATCGCGATCACCGCCGCGAAGGCCGGGACTCCGCAGGCGAACCATAGCCGCCACAGCCGGTGATAGGCCGGCGGGAGCGGCATGTTCGAAGCGACAGCTTCCCTCGCCAGGTCCCGCATCCTGAGCTGCATCCAGACGACCGGGAGCCAGAACAGGCCGACGAAGACGTAGAGGACCAGGCTGGCGAGGAGCCAACCCGTGAACAGGGGATAGCCGGCCTGCCGCGCCAGAAGGGCTCCGGTGACGGGCTGCAGGACGACGGCGGTCGCGGTGAACAAGGCGTCGGCGATCACCACGACGCCAGCGGTGTGGGCGATGAGCTTCGGATCGCCGGTGCGATGCGCCATGAGCATGAAAAAGGCGATGCCTGCGCCCGTCCCGAGCAGGACCGTCGCCCCCAGGATGTGCAAGGTCTTGAGGGCCAGGTAGAGGCTCATCGCTCGTCCATCATAGCCAGGGCGGCGAGGGCGAGTATCGCGGCCGGAACGCTTTTCACCAGCGGCCCCAGAGGATCGCTCCATAGCGCGGGGAGCCACAGGCTCGCGCCTGCCAGATAGGCGAGCGTGACCAGGATCATGGCCTGCAGGCCGAGGCGCGCGGTCGGGCGAAAACAGACGAGGCCAGAGAGAACGAGATCGAGCGCGCCGCCGCCGACAACGAGCGCGTCCGCAGTGGCGGGCGACAGGCCGGCGCCGGTGAGAAGCGCCGCAGCGGCGTCATGCTGGACAAGGCCGATGACGCCGGAAGCGGCCCAGAAACCCGCCAGGGTCGCCAAGACCAGAGGCTTGACGAAGTAGAGCCGAGCGAACCAGCGCTCCTGAACGCCGCTGGGCCAAGCCGCCAGGGTTTCGGCGAGGGGACGCGGCGTGAATCCCAGGCGCTCCGGCGAGTCCTCGGCGCGGCCGGCCACGCCGCTGGCCAGCTGGCGGATCGCCGCGGTCCGCATCGGGCTGCGCCAGCCCAGCCAGGCGAGGGCGTCCGCCGCGGCAGCCGTGAGCGATCCCGTCCATCGGGGCAGGACCAGCAATGGCGCCGGCGGAAGGCCGAGCCACGCGCGAATCGCCTGGAGGATGTCGCCGAGCCGCGACTGCTCTGCGGAAACCAAATCACAGACGAACCGGGCCGGTATGACCGTCAGGCTGCGGACGACGGCCTCGGCGACGTCATCGACCGAGACGGTCTGGACGATCGCGTCCGCGGCCACTGTCGGGACGACGAAGGGAAAAGCGGCCAGGCCGCGAAGAAGGGCGCCGCCGCCGAAGGCCGCCGGCGCCATGACCAGGCCCGGTCGCAGGATGACCCAGTCAAGGTCGGCGGCGCCCAGGGCTTGCTCGGCCTCGCGCTTGGCGCGCCGGAAGGGATCATCGCCGGTCTCGAGGCCGGCGGCGGAGATGTGCACGACGCGCCGAACGCCCGCCTGCCGACAGGCCTGCGCCAAAGCCTCGGCCAGGCCCAGGTGAACGGCGCGCATGCTGTCCTGTGGGCTTTCCTGAAGCGCGCCGGCGCAATTGACGACGGCGTCCGCCTCCGCCAGCAGGGCCGACCAATCGGACTCGGTCATGCGCCGCAGGTCG
>DASXGB010000151.1:0-16967 GCA_036489325.1 Caulobacteraceae bacterium | reverse complement strand
TGAGGGCGGCGTCGACTTCTTCCTCCTGGAGACGATTTTCGACACGCTGAACGCAAAAGCAGCGATCAAGGCCATTCTGGACCTCGAAGACGAAGGCCTGGAGCCCCTGCCGCTATGGATCAGCGGCACCATCACCGATCGTTCGGGCCGCACCCTTTCGGGCCAGACCGTGGAGGCCTTCTGGCACTCGGTCCGCCATGCCCGGCCCTTCGCCGTGGGTCTGAACTGCGCCCTGGGCGCCGACCTGATGCGCCCGCACATCGCCGAACTTGCGCGCATCGCCGACACCTTGGTGGCCGCCTACCCCAACGCCGGCCTGCCCAACGCTTTTGGTGAGTATGACGAAACGCCGGAGCACACCGCCTGCTGCCTGGGCGAGTGGGCCGAGAGCGGCCTGGTCAACATCCTGGGCGGCTGCTGCGGCACGACGCCGGAGCACATCCGGGAGATCGCCAGGGCCGTGGATGGCAGGAAACCGCGGCAAGTACCCTCTCGCGCGCCGGCCATGCGCCTTTCCGGCCTGGAGGCGTTCGAACTCGCGTGATGACTTCAATGATACGGATGCGCCTCCCCCGCCGAGGTGAGGGAGGGGGTCGATCTCGCGCGGCCGGTGAAGGCGCTTGAGGCCCACCTTCGTCAACATCGGCGAACGGACCAACGTCACCGGCTCTGCCCGCTTCCGCAAGCTGGTCAGCGATGGCGACTACCCCGCAGCGCTGCAGGTGGCGCGCGACCAGGTGGCGGCCGGCGCCCAGGTTCTCGACGTCAACATGGACGAGGGCCTGCTCGACAGCGTGGCCGCCATGACCACCTTCCTCAATCTGATCGCCGCCGAGCCCGACATCGCCCGTGTGCCAATCATGATCGACTCCTCGAAGTGGGAGGTGATTGAGGCGGGTCTGAAGTGCGTGCAGGGCAAGGCGATCGTCAATTCGATCAGCCTGAAGGAAGGGGAGGGGCCTTTCCTGAAGCAGGCCACTCAGTGCCTTCGCTACGGCGCGGCGGTCGTGGTGATGGCCTTCGACGAGAAGGGTCAGGCCGACAGCTACGTCCGCAAGGTGGCGATCTGCGAGCGGGCCTACGGCCTCTTGACCAAGAAGATCGGCTTTCCGGCCGAAGACATCATCTTCGATCCCAACATCTTCGCCATCGCCACCGGCATCGAGGAGCACGACAACTACGCCGTCGACTTCATCGAAGCGACGCGGGCGATCAAGCAGCGCCTGCCGCATGCCCGGATCTCTGGCGGCGTCTCAAATCTTTCGTTCAGCTTCCGCGGAAATGAGCCGGTCCGCCGGGCGATGCACGCGGTGTTTCTCTACCACGCCGTCGCCGCCGGCATGGACATGGGCATCGTCAACGCCGGCGATCTGCCGGTCTACGATGAGATCGAGCCGGAACTGCGTGAGGTCGTGGAGGACGTGGTCCTCAATCAAAGGGCCGGCGCCACCGAACGGCTGATCGAGCTGGCGCCCAAGGTCAAGGGCGGCAAGGCTTCCAACCACATCCGCGATCTGGCCTGGCGCGAGGGTCCGGTCGCCGAACGTCTCAGCCACGCTCTGGTCCATGGGGTGGGAGAGTACATCGAGGCCGACACCGAGGAGGCGCGGCTGGCCGCGGCCCAACCGCTCGACGTGATCGAGGGGCCATTGATGGACGGCATGAATCGGGTCGGCGACCTCTTCGGAGCCGGCAAGATGTTCCTGCCTCAGGTCGTGAAATCAGCCCGCGTGATGAAGCAGGCGGTGGCCTGGCTGCTGCCGTTCATGGAGGCCGAATCCGCCGGTCAGGCGAGGCAGACCGCCGGGCGCGTGTTGATGGCCACCGTCAAAGGCGACGTGCACGACATCGGCAAGAACATCGTCGGCGTCGTCCTGCAGTGCAACAACTACGAGGTGGTCGACCTCGGGGTCATGGTCCCGGCCGACCGGATCCTCGACGAGGCCGAGCGGCTGAAGGCCGATATCGTCGGCCTGTCCGGCCTGATCACCCCCTCGCTTGACGAGATGGCCTTCGTCGCCCGCGAGATGGAGCGGCGCGGCTTCGAGATCCCTCTGCTCATCGGCGGGGCGACCACCAGCCGCACACACACTGCGGTGAAGATCGAGCCCGGCTACAAGCGCGCCTCGACCACCTATGTACTCGACGCCAGCCGGGCGGTGGGCGTCGTCTCGGCCCTGATGTCCAAGACCGGGCGGGGCAATCACGAGGCCCAGACCCGGGCGGAGTATGTTCGAATCCGCGAACAGTTCGAGGCCGGCCGCAGCGCCAAGACGAGAACCGCGCTGGCGACGGCGCGGGCCAATCATTTTGCGATCGACTGGCAGGCCTATGAGGCGCCCCGCCCGTCATGTCTCGGCGTGCGCGCCTTTAGCGATTGGGATCTGGCCGATCTCGCTCGATTCATCGACTGGACACCGTTCTTCTCGACCTGGGAGCTGACGGGGCGCTACCCCGCGATCCTCGAGGACGACGTGGTGGGGGAGGCGGCGCGCGACCTGTTCGCCGACGCCCAGGCGATGCTGAAGCAAATCATCGACGAGCGCTGGTTCCGGGCGCGGGGCGTCGTCGGCCTCTGGCCGGCCAACGCCGATGGCGACGACATCATCGTCTGGTCAGACGAGGCGCGCCGCACAGAAGCGACGCGTTTGCACAGTCTTCGCCAGCAGATGGGCAAGAGCGGTGACCGCGCGCACCTGGCCCTGGCCGATTTCATTGCGCCGACGGGCACCGACTGGATCGGCGGTTTCGCGGTCACCGCCGGCCACGGCGAATCCGAGATCGCCGCGAAATTCAAGGCGGCGGGGGACGACTATTCGGCGATCCTGGCGGCGGCGCTGGCCGACCGCCTGGCGGAGGCCTTCGCCGAGGCCCTGCACTTCAAGGTCCGCACTGAACTTTGGGGCTATTCTCCAGACGAGACGTTTAACCTCGACACCCTGATCGGCGAAAAATACCGCGGCATCCGACCGGCGCCGGGCTATCCGGCCCAGCCCGATCACACCGAAAAGCAGACCCTGTTCCGCCTGCTCGGCGCCGAAAGGGCGACCGGAATCGGCCTCACCGAGTCCTGCGCCATGAACCCGGCCTCATCGGTCTCCGGGTTGTATTTCGCTCATCCGCAGGCGCACTATTTCGGGGTGGGCAAGATCGGGCGCGATCAGTGCGAGGACTATGCGAGGCGCAAGGGCTGGGAGACCGCCACGGCCGAGCGTTGGCTGGCCCCGATCCTCAACTACGAGCCCGACCCGATAGCGCGGGCGGCGTCGTGACTGAGGTGGCCGAGCTCGTCCGGGATTTCCGCTTCCTGCCGGAGGGGATCGACTCAGCACAAAAATCGATATCGTTCATACGCACCACCCGCGCCGAGCTCGCCGAACAGGCTTTCCTCGACCCGCGCTGGCGGCCGGCCAGCGGCGAGCGCAGTCAGGCGCCCATCGCGACCGTCATCGACGCCACGGCGAGCCAACCTGGCAGACCGCGTCTCAATTTCATCTGGCACACTTCGTTCTGTTGCTCGACACTGCTGGCGCGGGCCATCGACCGCCCGGGATGCAATCTCTCACTGCGCGAGCCACAAATCCTGGTGGCCGTTGCCGATGCGGTGCGCGCCAGGGCGGTCACCGACGGCCGGCTTCCGGAAGTGCTTCCCGCCGCCGTCCTGCGCCTTCTCGCACGGCCGGCCGAGCCAGGATCACAAATCACCGTCAAGCCCAGCAATTTCGCCAATATTTTGGTGCGCGAAGCGGCGCGGAGCACGGACGGCAATGCTCTCTTTCTCTACTCCAGTCTGCCCAGTTTCCTGACATCCATCGCCAAGGGCGGCGTTCGCCTGCGAAAATTCGCGCGCCGGCTCTTCGGAACTCTCGTCGGTGACCTCGGCCAGCGGCTGCCATGGTCGAGCACGGAATTGATGCACATGACCGATCTCGAGATCGCCGCCCTGGTCTGGCACATGCAGATCGCCGAGTTCCAGCGTGGCTGGGCAGCATACGGAGGCGGCCGCACCGCTTCTCTCGATTGCGAAGCGTTCCTGGCCGCACCGACGGCGACCCTCGCCGCTATCGATGCCTTCTTCGGCCTCGACCTCGGCGGGGACCATATCCGCGAGGTTGGCGGCGGCCCGCTGTTCCGTCAGGACTCCAAGAACCCGGCCCGCGACTTCTCCGCCGAGGATCGCGCCAGGGAGGCGCGGGCGGTCTCCGAGCAGCTTGGCGCCGATCTCGATCAGATCGTCTCCTGGAGCTATCAGGCATGCCCCGCGACCCCGAGGGGAGCGCCCATGGCAAACGCGTTGGTCGCCTGAGTCTCCGTTCGCCCATCCCAAGACGCATTGTTACGCCGGGCGCTATGACCGGGGCGAAGCGGAGGGCCGAGCACTGACCCGCTCCGATCCTCAATTGCGACCCCTCGATTCTGCTCAGGCTGTCGTCGGCGCCATTCTGAAACGAACTTCGTCGCGGGCAAAGTCGAGGCACACCGAGTCAAAACGGCTCAGAATGTCGACGCCGATGAGGATCGCAGGCTCTTTGATCATGCCCCACATCTCGAACGTGTGAAGGTCGGCGAATGCAACCGGCCAAATGGGCACCTTCAGGTTCCCGACGCGAAGGTCGAGAAGGTCGGCCATCTCAGCCTGGATGGATTGGCCGGTGGAGCTGAGGATCGACGTCTCGGCCCAGGCGGACTTCGGATTCAGTGTCAGAGCCAACTGGCGCAACGCCTGGTTTCCGATGGTGCTCTCGGCGCCCGAGTCGATGAATGCGGTCAAAGGCCGTCCGCTCAAGAAGACCTTGACGAGGGTGAGTTGGCCGTCCCGTCGCGTGGCCTTGACTGCGATTGCGTCAGGATCGCGCCAGTTGTCCCGTCCGGCGTCGATCCGCAGGTCTCGCTTTACGAAGTCGATGGTGAGCGCGGCTTCGCCAATGCTGTCCAAGCCGAGCATACCGTCGCCCCCGATACCGGCGCGAGGCAGCATGGATAGGGTTTGTTCCGGCAGCATGCGTTTGCCGATTTCGACGCGCGCGCTGGTCGTTGGGGCAACTTGAACCCCGGCCACACCGTTCAAGGGCGCCTGAGGACCCTCACGCAAGCCGAGTTGAGCGGCCAGTTCCTGGGCGATCACCGATTGGTTTGCCCCGGTGTCGACGACGAAGCCGAAGGGACCGGAGCCATTGACTCGGGTGGGAACCTTCATCCGACGGTAGATGTCGGCCACGAGTTTCAGATCGGAGGGCGGGACGTAGTCCTCGGCGGTCGCCCTCGCCAGGCGGCTGGGAGCGTCATGGCGCAGGTCGAGAGAGCCCATCTGAGCGTCGACGCGTGACGCCATTGGGCCCAGGAGGCTTGCGCCCAGCCCTACGAGGATCCGCCTTCGCGTTGTCAGGTCGTGGCCCATCGCCCATGGCCTCGCCTCAATTGACGCTAATAATACACCTGCAAGGCGGCGACAGCACTACGCGACAGTTCGGCGCAGGCCAAAGGTCGCCATGAATCACTCAAACCCGGGCTTGATTCCGCACCCATTGCGAAAAGACCCACTTCTGGCCGCTGCTCGGCGCCAGTCCGGCGTGGAGGGTGCGTTGATCTGGCGATCCGTCGGCTTGGATGTTGGCGAAGTAGAGCGCGTCGCCGGCGCGGCCGCGGTGGGAGAGTCCCATTCTCGGAAAAGACGTCTCGCCGTCCTTAAAATCATCGTTGAGGTAAATGAGGAAGGTCGCGATCCGTTGGCCGTCCTTGGCGATTTCCTGAGCCTGGCCGGCGTCAGCCGGATCGAGCCAGTCGAAATGAGCCGCGAATTCTTCACCTGTCTCGTAGTGGAGGATCTGGGAGGTCTCGAGCGCCCCCACGGGCACGCCGATCGCGGCGGCTATCTTCTGACGGGCGAGGAGGACGACAACGTCACTGTCGGTGAAATCGAATCGACTGGCTGTGTTCGTGCGCCCCCCAGTGTGTGCGGCCTCCGCGCCCTGAAAGACCGCGGCGCGGCGCAGGCGTCCGCGCGCTAGTCCAATTAGCCAGTCGGCCACGGCGCGAGAAACAAAGCCCTCGATCGCCACCGTCCTCGGTTGGACGTTGACCACCTTTTTCTCGGGCGTCGTCACCATGGCCGTCAAATCAATGGACGAACGCAGCGTGCGCGGATCATCGCCGACGGAATTCTCAGCCAAGGCCGCCAGCTGCCCGGCGGCCGATACCGAGCCACGCAACGCAGCGTTTTCAAGGTGGTTCAGGGCCTTCTCCCAGCTCTGAGGCATGCCGACGCCTGCCGCGGCCATGAGAGCCAGCCAGCGATCAGCTTCTGGCTCTCCGGCGGCCGATCCGGCGACAAACGCCGCATGCGCGACTGTCACGGCGTCCGCTCCGCCACGCGTCAGCGCCGCGAGGCCTTCGTCGGTCCTCTGGCTCAAGGGCCCCACAGCCGCAGCAAGTTGTTGCGCGCATGCTGAAGCCGGGTGCGGTTTTCCCAGCTCATGTTGAAACCCTCCAGGGCGGCGACCTCGTTGAGGTGCCAGAGAATGTCGCGCTTCGCCGGATCGCGGATCAGGCTCTCGATGAAGGAAAGGCCCACCAGCCGCTCGCCGGCGGTCACCGGCCTTACCTCGTGCAGAGTGTTGGAGGGATAGACCACCGCCGATCCTGGCGCGCCCTTGAACTTGAGCTCACGGCCGCCGAGCTGGATGATCAGTTCTCCGCCTTCGTAAGCGCCAGGTTCGTTGAGGAAAAAGGTGCAGGAAAGGTCTGACCTCAGCGAGCCGTTCGGGAGAGCCATCATCGGCGCGTCGGAGTGCACGCCGTAGTTCATGCCCGGCGCATAGCGGGCCAGCATCGGCGGCGCCACCATCCGCGGGAAGGCGAAATCGCGGAAGGCCTCATTGCGTTGGAGGGCCAGGCCCATGAGCCTGGTCGACTCTGCATAGGCCGGATCGCCATGGTCGATCTGGAGGTTGTTCTTGACCTTCGAATGAGGATTGGAGAGCCGTCCCTCGACGAAGTGGGCGGCGGCAGCCAGGGCGCACAGCCGGTTCACCTCCGGCGGCGTCAGCACATCGGCCAGCTCAATAAACATGGCCGTCTTCTAGGCGGGAACCGCGTCGAAGGCGATGGTAAGGCGGGGCTCGGCGCCACTGAACGGAACCGTGCCGTGCCACATGTAGGACGGAAACAGAACCAGAGTGCCCGCCTTCGGCTTGACGTGGTGTTCCGGCTCCAGCCAGGGCCGGGTCGGCATGCCGGGCTCGCCGAACTTGAGCCAGCCTTCGTGACCCTTGTCGACCGCGGCTGGCAGCTCGACATGGAAAGCCGATGAGATCCAGCCCAGCTGGTGGATGTGATCGACGTGCCGACCGCCCGGCTGGAGCAATACCGACCAGGCGCCGGTAAACCGGTAGCCTTTGGACACACGACGACCAAGTTCGTCAGGTCGTTTCGCCAAAACGGCGATGTACGCTCGGATCGGCGCGTCGACGGCCGCAAAGAAGGCTTGAATCGCAGGGTCTTCCGACCGGGTCAGCATCTGGCCGGTTTGAGCGCCCTGGCGCAGGGACTGGCCCACCGGATGGCCGCGGAGCCTTTGTAATCGCTTCAGAGCTTCCGCCAGGTCGGCCAGGTAGGCCTTTAGCTTCGGCCAACCCGCAGGTGTCTCGATTTCGTAGGGCCGCACCAGCCGCTGATAATCGTAAAGCTGGTGATAGCGAGGGTCCCCCAGCATCCTCCAAGCGATTGCCAGGATAGCCAGCGGCTGCTGATCGTTGGGCCAGGCGCTGCGTAGCTCTTCGGCAATTTCTGCGGCGGGCTCGGGCCGGCCGAGCGCCAGGTTGGCTTGTGCTAGCGCCGACATCGCCGGAGCGTCCTTGGGCGCGACCGCGACCGCACGCTTGGCGTGGGCGAGCGCCGTCTCGGGGTCAATGGACAGTGACAGGCGAGCGGCGGCTGTCTGCACCGCCGCATCCAGGTTGTACAGGCGGGCCAGATCCCCCAGGATCTCGTAAGCAGCCCCTTCGCCAACCGCGTATTCCAGGAGGCGCGCCTTGACGAGCGTCAGGGCGAGGTCATCGCGCCGGGTCCGGAGGGCCTCATCAAGCCCTTCGCTCGCCGCGTCGGCGTCTTCGGTGCGCATCCAAATGAGTTGCGCCAGTTCGGCATGGGCGTCGGGATAGTGAGGGCGGCGACGGATGGCCTCGCGGAACGAGTCTTCGGCCTCATCGAAGCGGCCTAAACCTACCAGCGAGCGTCCCTGGACCAGCCAAGTCTCGGGCGCATCAAGCCCCTTGTCGAACGCTCGCCCCACTACACGCGCGCTCTCGGCAAAGAGGTGAGCATCGCCGAGCGCGCCCGCGAGGTTGTGTTCCGCCTCGGGGCTCATCGGCAGAGCCTGTCGGGCCCTTTCATAATACGTAACGGCGTCATCCATCCGCCCTTCAGATTTCAGCGCGCTGCCGTAAGCGGTAAGCAGAAGGCCGTCGGTAGCCGCATCCATGAAGGGCGCCAGAAGTTTGATCGCCTCCTCGGCTCTGTAAGTCGCGGTAAGCAGGTTTACGAGACGCGCCGCCGCGCCAGGGCGTCCAGGCTCGGCCGCCAGCGAAGCCCGGAGCGCGTGTTCGGCGCCCACCCGATCCCCTGACCGTTCCAAGGCCACAGCGAGCATTTCCTGCGCCGCGGCGTCGTCGGAGCGCCGGGCTGTCATTTCGCGCAGCACACCGACGGCCTGGCCGACCCGGCCGGCGCGCAAAAGAGCTTCCGCCTCGCCAAGGTGTTCAGGCCTGTAGTCGCTCACAAGTCGGCTTCCCCTTCCGGCGCAAAACCGTTGAAGCGGTCGAGCGCGACGGTCAGACGGCCGATCATCTCCCGCTCCTCCCCGGACAGTCGCGGCGACCAGACATCGCACATGAAAATGGCGCGCGGTCGGTCGCTGTCATTCCAGGCTTCGTGGTTGATGGTGTCGTCGAAAACCCAGGCTTCGCCCTCGCGCCATTGGCGGGTCTCGCCGCCTACCCGAAAGCCGCATCCTTCCGGAACGATCAGAGGCAGATGCAGGACAACCCGCGTGTTGGAGACGCCGGTGTGCGGCGGGATGCGGGTGCGAGGTCTCAGGATCGAATACATCGCCGCTGGCGAACGGCCTTGGACGTGCGGCTGGTCGACCACGGTCAGAGCCGCCATGGTCCTCGGGCAACGCAAGCAGTTGGCATCCACCGGCTTGCCGTCGCGCAGCAGATGAAAGGCGGTCCACCGTTGGGAATGGTTGAGCTCAGCCCACTGGTCCACGGGCGCGCCGGGAGGATATTCGATGTATGGCTCCAGCCCCGGGCCGCCCTCGCCCCAGACCGCCTGCGCCTCCTCGCGAATGGCGTCGGTCTCGGCCTCGAGCGTTTCCAGCCAGGGAAACTCTTCGCGCTCGTAGAACTCGATGGCCGGCATGCCGGGATAGTGGAACTGCGCCGGCTCCTGCTGGAATATCTGCCTTCGTCCTGTGATCGCTCCAATGAAGGTCTCGGCGCGACGCGCAAGAGCGCCGGTCTCGGCCCCAAGGCCGGCTGCGGCCATCAGGCTGGCCGCAAGGTCATCGGCATAGCGCTCATGCAGTGAGCGCGCATGTGCGAGAGCCGCGCGGGTCGGCTCGGGCAGCTGGCCAGCGGGCGGCGCCAGCCGGACCACAATTCCGTAGAGGATTGCGGCCTGGGTCGTCTGGCCCAAGGCCTCGAGTAGCGATCCCTTCATCAGCAGGCCGGGGAAGGATCTCGGCTCGGCCGTCAAGGCCCCTTCCACGGCCTCCAGGGCGCCGGCGTGATCGCCGAGCGCCCGACGCGAGGCGGCGAGACCCAGCCACAAATCGACCCGTCCCGGCGCCAACAGGGCGGCTTGCTCAAATAGGGTCCTGGCGGCCGCGAGATCGGCGCGCCGCAGCGCCTGATCGGCGCGCTCCTTGAGCGCTGCAACGGCGTTGATCGGATCGGCGACGGCCATGGCCGGCCTTAACCACCTTTGCGGCGCTTCGCCAGCCCGTCCGGCAAGCACCGTTGCGCCCAGGTTGGCCGGCAAATGGGGCGAGGCTATAGCAGCCGAGGCGCCGCCGTTCGTCGGGCCAAAGGGAGATTCAAGACGTGACCACGTCGCCGGCACAGGACTACGACCAACTGGCCCGCGACGCCGGCGCCGCCCTGGGCCGACAGGATGCGCAGACCGCCCGGTTGTTGTTCGGACAGATGGTCAAGGCCCGCCCGAGCGAAACGCGCGCCTGGCACGGCCTGGCGCAGGCATGCCGAAGCCTGGGCGATGACGTCGGCCAGGTGACGGCGCTCGACCGCCTGCTCGAGGGAAATCCGAACCATGTCGGCGCCCTGATCATGAAGGCCGACTTTTTTGCCAGAAACGGAGACGGCCGCGCTGCGCATGCCTTCTACGAGGCGGCGATCGCGCGCGCCGGCCCGGACCTGTCTGCCGAGCTGCGCACCGAAGTTCAGAGGGCTCGTCAGGAAAGTCGGCGCTACGCCAAGTCCTACGAAGATCATCTGCGCGACGCCCTTGCCGACGCCGGTTTCGATCAGATCAACTCGAGCCCTCGGTTCGGCCGCTGCCTCGACATGCTGTTCGGCAGGTCCCGGATCTTCCTGCAGTCGCCGACGGCCTTCTATTTTCCAGAGCTGCCACAGCGACAGTTCTATGAGCGCGAGGAGTTCCCCTGGCTGGCCGCGCTCGAGGCTCGAACGGACATGATCCGCGAGGAACTTCTGGGCGTGCTGGCCGATGAGGCGCGCGCTTTTAGCCCCTATGTCCAGAGCGTGGGCAACCGGCCGCGCCGAGACTATGGCGACCTCCTGGACAATCCCGGGTGGAGCGCCTTCTATCTCGTCAGGAGCGGAGAGGTCGTCGAGGAGGCCGCCCAGCGGTGTCCCGGCACGCTGAAGGCGCTTGGCGACGCACCTCTGACCGACGCTCCCGGCCGCACGCCGTCGGTTTTGTTCTCGCTGCTCCGCCCAGGCGTGCGCATCCCGCCGCACACCGGCTACACCAACGCCCGCCTGATCTGCCACTTGCCGCTGATCGTGCCGGAAGGCTGCGGCCTTCGGGTCGGGAACGAGACCCGAGGCTGGACCGAGGGCAAGGCCCTGATCTTCGATGATTCGATCGAACATGAAGCCTGGAACAGCAGCGCCAGCCCACGAGTCGTACTGCTGTTCGACATCTGGCGGCCGGAGCTGACGGACGAGGAGCGAAAGCTGGTCGCCGCGACCTTGGCGGCCGTTGGCTCCTACGGGAACCTCCCAGCCTGGGATTAATCGGGTTCGTAGCCGAAGCGTTCCACCCACGGCGCCAACCTCGGCAACACCGGCGCCAATTGCTCGCGGTAGCGCCGCCACTGACCGGCGCCGTCCGCATAGAGGCCGCGGGCGATCTGGGCGCCGCTGGCGCTGGCCACTTCGCCACGATGCGCGCGGCCTGCGAAATCGATCAGATCATCGCGCCAGTCGAGCCCAACGAATTCACATACCTTTCGCACTTCGGTGTCGAAGTCGGCCACCAGGCGCTCGTAGACCAGCAGGTGCTCCGCGTAAGGAACTTTGGCGCGGAACAGGTCCGCAAAGCGCATCGTCTCGTCGTAGTTGGCGGCGGTCCGCTCGAGGTCGAGGAATTCGTAGGTGGTTGCGTTGACGTTGAAACGACGGCGGAAGCAGCTCAGCACCACGTCCCGCGGGTCGCGTACGGCGAACAGGATCCTGGCGTGCGGAAACATCTTCAGGATCACGGGCAGGCGAAGGGTGTTGAACGGGTGCTTATCGACGAAGATCTTTTCGCGCACGTCGGCTCCGTATTTGGCGACGCGCGCCCAATAGGCCTCCCGCAAAGGCGCGATACGTGACTCCGGCGCACCGGGAAGTCTCGCCAGGTCATTCGGATCGTCGAGGAACGCCACGGCGGCGTCATTGACCGTATTGCGCTCTTCGAGCGTGACGACGTCCGAATGCCGGGCAAGGACACTTTCGATCAGCGTGGTCCCCGACCTCGGGAAACCCGTCAGGAATATGTGGCCAACCTCGCCCGCGGCGCTAGCGGACTGCGCCGGCGCCCGCCACTCGGCCGGATCGAGGGTCTTGACCCAATACGTCATCCACGGCGTCGCCTGAGCCACGGTCGGTTGGCCGGCGACCTCGAATCTGGGGGCCGCGTCGCGTCTCAGGGCGAGATTGCTGTCGGCATAGGCGGCGAAGGCCTCCGCGGAACGGTCCTGGGCATCGAGGGCGTCGCCGAGAAGGCCGAGCGCGAGGCCGCGATAGTAGTTCATCATCGGGCCGTCGAAGGTCGCCAACGAGCCTGCCAGAATATCCTTCAAGCGACGCTCTGCGGCGACCGGGTCGCCCATATCGGCGTTTACCAGGGCAAGCTGGGACGGGGGAAAGTCCGGGTGCACGGCCAGGGCCTTTTCGGCGCAGCGGCGAGCCTCCTCATCGTCGCCACGGCGGGTCTGGAGTAACGCAATGTTGGCCCAGCCCTGAACGTTTTCTGGGTTCAGCTCGACGGATTTCCCATAGGCTTCAATCGCCTTTGCAACCTCGCCCATGCCTTGCAGCGCCCAGCCCTTGTTGTACCAGCCCGGGCCGAAGTTGGGCTCGATGGCCAGCGCCTGCTCGTAGCAGGCCAGCGCCTCTTCCAGCCGGTCCATGCGGGCCAGCGCCAGTCCGCACGCGTTGAGGATGGAAAAATCGCGCGGGGCCAGGATATGGGCGCGGCGCAGATCCTGTAGGGCCTGCTTGAACATGCCTGCTTCCTCGTAATCGAGGGCGCGCAGGTTGAGCGCCATGGGGTGCTCGACACCGGCGTCGAGCGCCTTGCGCGCAAGTCGGCGAGCTTCGATGAGGTTTCCGGCCCGGATCGCGTCCGCCACCGGCTGCAGCATCTCCCTGGCCGCCTCGGGCGACACACGACCGCCGACTATGGCCACTGGCAATCCATCAGGCTGAATAGCCGAACTTCTCGATCCAGGGCGCGAGGATCGCCGCCACCGGCTCGAGCTGGCGAGCATAGTTGCGCCACTGGCCCACGCCCTCTGAATAGAGGCCGCGTGCGACCTGTGGCCCGCTGGGCGTCGCCAAGGTCCGATCGGTTGCCGCGAAATTCTGCAGGGTCGGGGTCCATTCGACGCCCAGGAAATCGCACAGCGCGCGGCCTTCCCGTTCGAAGTCAGTGACAAGGTCTTCATAGCGAAGGCGATGAACCTTTAGCGGCAGCCGGGCCGTATAGGTCTCCCCAGCCGCCATCACGGCGTCATAGAAGCGCGCCGACGATTCGAGGCTGGTGAACTCGTACATGCTGGCGTTCATCTTGAAGGCGCGGCGAAAAGAGCTGAGCACCACGTCGCGCGGATCGCGCAGGGCGAAGATGATTTTCGCCTCGGGAAACACCTTGCTCATCAGGGGCAGGCGAATGGTCGCCAGTGGGTATTTGTCGACGAGCACCTTGCCATCCAGGTCTGGCGCAAACTGTCTCGCCCGAGCCCAGTAGGAGTCGCGATAGGGCTCAAGAAGGTCCCCGACCGTCGCCGCCAGTCGTTCGACACCTCCCGGACCCGAAAGGAATTCCGCAACAGCCTCCACGAGGGCCGGCCGCTCGCCCAGCGCCACCATATCGGGATGGGTGGCGATGATCTGTTCCAGGAGGGTCGTGCCAGAGCGGGGGAAGCCCAGAAGGAAGGCGTGTCCGCGGACGGGGCTGCCGCTGAAAGAGCGCAGCGGCAGTGTCCAGGATTCGACTGGCGTCCTCTCGAACTCGGCGGCGATGTCGTGCGCAACCTGGGTGGCCGAGGGTCGCTCCGCGCGGCCGGCGAAGCTGGGCGCGTAGATTTCGCGCAGTTCCGCTTTTCCTTCCGCATAGGCCGCAAAGGCCTCGTCGTATCGGCCGGCGGCATCCAGCGCGTCGCCGAGCAGCAGGCGAGCGTCGGCGTGCCGACCGCCCGTGAGCAATGGGGTTATCCGCTCCAATCCTGCGATGGCCGCCCCCGGATCGCCCTGGCCGAGGTCCGCCCTCACCAGAGTGGTCAGCGCATCCGATTGACTCTGGTCCGCTTCCAAGGCGCGCTTGGCAAGATCGCGCGCAACCGCCCAGTCGCTTCGTCGGCCGGCGAGGCCTGCCAGTCCGGCCAGGGCGTCGGCGTGGCGCGGGTCGAGCTTGAGGGTACGCTCCCAGGCTGAGCGGGCCTGATCCAATGCGCCCACCCGCTCAGCGGCCCATCCGTAACCGTAGGAGGCGGGGGCCCAAGTCGGATCGGCGCGGATGGCGGCCTCGAAAACGCGCGCAGCCTCGCCACGGCGGTCGAGTTCCATGAGGCAGAAGCCGACGTCGGACATAAGCCCGGCTTCATTCGGCGCGAGCTCAAGGCCAAGTCCCAGCTCGGCGATGGCGTCTTCAAATTTTTCGGCGGATCGAAGGTCCTGGGCGACCAGATAATGAAGGAGAGGTGAGCGCAGGCCGTCCGCCTTTGCCTTGATGGCAAGCCGGATCGCTTTCGCTCGATCGCTCTGCGCGGTCTTGGCGATTTGGGCTAGCCGCGTTTGCGCGACGTCGGATGAAGGGGCGCCGGGGTGCGCCGTCGGGGTCATGGATGGTCCAATGTCGGTGGGGAGCGGCGGGAAGCTAGTGGCGCTAACCTGCGCAGGCAAGGCGGCGTCCCGAAAAGAGGAGGGCCGGGCCCGACCCCGAAGGTCGAACCCGGCCCGTCCGGTGCTTCGTATGTTCGGACGAGACTTAGAAGTCGGCGGTGAGACCGACGAACATCACGCGGCCGAGCGGATCGTAGATCTGCGGCCAGGTGTTGCCGTTGCCGAACGGCGGACCCGAGATCGGGAAGCTGGTGCTGTCCACGAGCGGCGGGGTCCGGTCGAAGATATTGTTGATCCCGCCCCGCAGTGTGTAACGGTTGTGGAACTTATACTGGAACGAGAAGTCGAAGTAGTTGAAGACCGGGACATGGGCGTCCGACACCTGGGTGTCCGTAAACCCATTCTGCAGGGACGGATTGCTGGTGTTGAAGTCCAGCGACGTTCCCGACAGGTACCGCCAGGCCAGCGAAAGCGTCAGGTTCCACGGCGTGGTCCAGTTGACCCGCATCTGGTGACGCCACTGCGGCGTGGGCGCGCCGCAGGTGACTCCGTGAAGTCCGGCGCAGTTGAACTCCTGCAGGCCGGGGAACTTGAAGTCCAGAGAGTGGACGTAGGTGCCGGTGAAGTTGAAGTCCAGCGAGCCATAGTCGCCCAGGTGCCAGTCAGCCAGCGCGACGCGGTAGTCGGCGTTGACGTCGAAACCCTTGGTTCCCAGGGATTCCGCATTGTTCTCGAACTGGTCGACATAGCCGCCGAGCTGCCCAGGTCCGGTGCTGCCAGTGATGGCGTAGCCGATGTCCGCATCGCGATGGATGAAGCCGCAGGCCGCCGGATCATTAGCAAGGCCGCACGCGTTCATGATGCCCTGGAAGGGGATGATCGTGATCGCGTTGTCGACAGTGATGTTGAAGTAGTCGAACGAGAGCGAGAAGCCACGGAAGAAGGTCGGGGTGAACACGAAGCCCACCGACCAGGTCTTGCCGATTTCCGGCGTCAGGTTCGGGTTGCCACCGAAGAGGCCGCCGCACTGGCCGGAGACGCACTGGGAGACTGTGCCGTAGTTGGCAAGAGGCAGGCCGGTGTTGAGGCATTCCGCCGCGGTGAAGGCGGGATGTGCGCCGGCGCAGGGATCGTGGCCGCCGACCAGACCAGGCACCAGCGGAGCGAAGAGTTCGCTGACGTTCGGCGCCCGAACCGCGCGCTCATAGGAGCCGCGCAGACGGATATCCGGAATGATCTGCCAGTCGAGGCCGGCCTTGTAGGTCGTGTTGCCGCCGCCGTGGGTGTAGTCCGAATAACGGACACCGCCCTCGAACGTCAGGTCCTTGAAGCCGGTCATGTTCTGGATGAGCGGGACGCGGATTTCGCCGAAGATGTCGCGATCGGATTGCGAGCCTTCTGTCGGAAGGGCCGGGCCGCCGGCGCCGGCGAGATCGCCGGCCTCAATTGGCGCGTCGAACTGCGTCTGCAGCCATTCGCGCCGATATTCGAGGCCAAGGCTGACGCCGATTCCGTCGGACGCGCCGGGCGATTTCAGGCCGTATTGGCCGAGGTCGCCGGCGATCGTGCCGGTCACCACCTGCTCGGTCGTCACGCCTTTTGAAATGGCATTGATCGACAGGTATTTGAGGGCCGCCGGGCTGACGCCACCCGGTACCCAGATGTTCCATGGCACGCAGGCGGTGTCGAAGCCGTTGACCGCGGACAGGCAAACCGGGGTGCCGGGCGCGACGTGCGGGACGCCGCCGACGACGGGGTTGGGGATGACGTCGAGGGCGTTCTTGATCCGGGTGTTCGAGAAGTAGCCGTCTTCGACGTCGGTCAGGTTGGTCTGGCCGAATTGGGCTGAAACGTCATAGGTCCAGCCCTGGCCAACATCGCCCTTGGCCCCGATGACGAAGCGGAAAGCTTCGTGCTCGATGTCAGATACCCGCGGCGAATTGCCTTCGACGTTCCGTTTGCCGATCTCGACGTTGGCCTGAGCATTCGGATTTCCGGCTTGGATGCCGCAGAGGGTGTTGGCCTGCTGAGTCGTGAGAAGCGGATCGTTACACGGGACCGTGTCGATGGCCGGCAGGAAGGCGCCCGAAGGAGCGATCTGCGCCAGGGTGTGGTCGTCCATGAACATGAAGTTCGAGTAGATGTCGAGCCACGGCGCGATCTCGTAATGCGAGAACTCGCCCGCGTTCCAGCGAATGTCCGGACGCTGGATGTAGTTGAGCGGGCCGTAGTTATAAGCCTGATTGAGCGCGAACGGGAGCATTGTGGCCCCGGGACCCGGCATCTGGATATCATAACCATTGCCGCTCGGGTGGGGCGCCGCCGTCGCGACGCCGTTGACGATCAGACCATTTCTGACGGGGATGAGGCGGC
>DASXGB010000146.1:0-2163 GCA_036489325.1 Caulobacteraceae bacterium | reverse complement strand
GCCTGGAGATCCTGGACCAGGCGCCGGACGTAGTGACGGTCTTCGCGCCGGTCTCCGGTGGCGGCCTGCTGGGCGGGCTGGCGACCGCCATCAAACTCAGCCGGCCCGAGGTGAAGGTGATCGGCGTCGAGCCGGAGCTGGCCAACGACGCCTTCCAGAGTTTCCGCACTGGCGAGGTGGTGTCGATCACCGCCGAGCAGGCCTCCAGAACCATCGCCGACGGTTTGCGGGTACAGAGGCTGGGCGCGCGCACCTGGCCGCACATCCGCGCCTTTGTCGACGACATCGTCACCGTATCGGAGGCGCAGATCCGGGCGGGGATGCGCCGCATCGCCGCTGAAGCGCGGCTGGTGGCCGAGCCCAGCGGCGCGGTCGCCGCCGCCGGCGCCCTGGCTTCCGGCGCCGATTCAAAGACCAGCGTCGCGGTGCTCTCGGGCGGCAACGTCGATCGCGCCGTGCTGGCCGAGATCCTCGCCGAGGATTGACGCATGGATTTCTCTCCCCCCTTTGGCGGCCGCAGGGCCGGGAGGGGGGTTAACGGTCGGGGTTCGTTGACCCCCTCCACCCCTTCGGGGTCCCCCTCCCCCTGAGGGGGAGGAGAGTCGGTCCCCGGAGGGGGAGGAGAAAAGGAGCGAGCTGATGTCGAACGCGTCCCTGACGGGCAAAAGGGTGGTGGTTGTCGGCGGCAGCTCCGGGATCGGCTACGCGATTGCCGAGGCGGCCCTGAGCGAAGGCGCGAGCGTGATCATCGCCTCCAGCAACGCCGACAACGTGGCGGCGGCGGCCGCTCGCCTTGGGTCCGGCGCCGAGGGGCGACCGCTCGACGCCCGCGACCCGGACGCCATCGCCGCCTTTTTCGATGGCCTGGGGACCATCGACCATCTGGCCTACACGGCCGGCGACTGGGCCGCAGGCCGGCACTTCGCCTCGCAGATGGATCTCGATCCCGCGGCGGCCGCGGCGCTGCTGCAGGTGCGCTTCTGGGGCGCCAAGACCGCCGCCGCGAGCGCCAGCAAGCACATGGCGGAGGGCGGCTCGATCACCTTCACCAGCGGCATGCTGGGCCACAGGCCGATGCGGGGCGCGCCGCTGTCCGCCGCTTTCGGCGGGGCCGTCGAGCACCTGACCATGGGCCTGGCCATGGAGCTGGCGCCGGTGCGGGTGAACTGCGTGTGCCTGGGCCTGATCCTCACACCGCCGGCGATGCAGATGAGCGAGGAGTTGCGCAGCGCCTGGACCGCCCGGCAGCCGCTCGCGCGGCCGGGAGAACCCGGCGAAGCGGCGCAGGCCTACGTCTATTGCATGCGCGCCGGCTATACGACCGGCCAGACCCTGCGCGTCGACGGCGGCGGCTCGCTGGTGTGAGGCGCCGGTGAAACCGTTCAGCGACATCTACGCCGAGGCCGCCGCTCGCAAAGGCGGCGAAACGGAGCTCGAGGCCCGCATCGCCGAGTATCGTCCCAAGACGGCGGCGGAGCTGGCGGCGATCCCAGACGACCGCTGGCTCGCCCAGATGAGCAAATGCGTCTTCCAGGCCGGATTTGCCTGGAGGGTGATCGAGACCAAGTGGCCCGGCTTCGAGGCGGCGTTCCACGGCTTTGATCCGGCGCCGAACGCAATGATGTCGGACGAGGAATTCGACTCCCACCTCAAGGACACCGGTATCGTCCGCAACGCCCAGAAGATCCTCTCGGTGCGGGACAATGCCGGCTTCCTCGTGGACCTCGCCAGGGAGCACGGCAGCGCCGCGGCGTTCTTCGCCGGCTGGCCGGACGAGGACTTCGTCGGCCTTCTGGAGGTGATGAAGAAGCGCGCCGCGCGCCTTTCCGGCGAGACCGCCATGCGGCTCTTCCGCTTCATGGGCAAGGCCGGCTTCATCACCTCGCGGGATGTCAGCGCGGCCCTGATCGGCGCCGGCGTGATCGACAAGCCACCGAAGGGCAGGCGCGACCTGCAGGCGGTGCAGGACGCATTCAACGCCTGGGCCAAGGAAAGCGGGCGGGACCTGACCGCCATGAGCCGGGTGCTGGCCATGAGCACCGGGCCTGAAGGCTGGGGGCGGTAGGGAGCCAGCGCCTCAGTTCGAGTTCCGCCGCGCCTTCGCGCCTTCGGTGACTTTCGTCAGTCCCGTGTCCCAATAGGGCGGCTCGCCAAAAGCGCGGC
>DASXGB010000097.1:0-2496 GCA_036489325.1 Caulobacteraceae bacterium | reverse complement strand
GATCGACACCGTCTCGGAAATGGTCTCGCCGTCATCCAGCTCCAGGGTCGGAACCTGACCCAGTGAATTACGCTCCCGATGCTCCGTCGATTTATGCTCGCGCTTGCGCAAGTCGAGCGGCGTTTCGAGCAAGTCGATGCCCTTTTCGGCCAGGAACACCCTCACCCGTCTGGGATTGGGCGCCGGCATCGGCGCGCCATAGAGCTTCATGATCCGTCTCCTGCCGGCTTTCCCGCGCTGCCCTATGAACTGGACGTCGGAAGGTCGCCCACGTCTCTCCAGTGACCCGATTTCTCGCGCTCGAGATAACGGATCGAGCCGGCGCACATATTGACGCCCTCGCAGAGGTTTTGCTGCACCAGGGCGTGAACGCCATCGCCGCTGATCACGGGCAGGGAGAGCGAAAGGATGGCCGCCGGAAAAGTCGGCAGGTCGACAATGTCGCCATTCGTCATTGTCAGCCGCGCAACGGCGTCATCACCGCTCTGAATGCGCTCTTTGGCTAGAGTGTCGGAGAGCCCAGGACAGGAATCCAGGACGCCCAAAGGCGGCAGGCCGATGAACGCGCTGACCAGATCCGTGGAGGGCTTGTCGCCTGACCAGGGCGCCTGAAACAGGGTGTCGGCGGTGTAGTCCTTGGTCTCCTGCGTATCCGGTGCGCCCGCCACCACCAACGGGGTGGCGCGCTTGCCCTTGCCGGCATGGCTGAGGATCAGGTCAAGAGCCGCCGTGCAGGCAGGGTTGTCGGCGGCCTGAGCCGCGCCTGGAGCGACCAGTGTGAGGGCCAGGAGGGCGCTCAGGCCCGTGGTTCGCCGCATGTCTCAGGCGTTTACCTTGGCTCGCCTCGGTTTGGCCAGGGCTTCGGAGCGCTCCGATTGCCGGCGGAAAAGCTCTGCCAGATAGCGACCCGTCCAGCTCCCATTGTTGGCGGCGACCGCCTCCGGGCTGCCAGTGGCGATGACCTCGCCGCCGCCGTCGCCGCCCTCGGGCCCGAAGTCGACGATCCAATCGGCGGTCTTGACCACATCCAGGTTGTGCTCGATGACCACCACCGTGTTGCCCTGATCGACCAGTTCGTGAAGCACTTCGAGCAGCTTACGAACGTCCTCAAAATGGAGACCGGTGGTGGGCTCATCGAGGATGTAGAGTGTGCGCCCGGTGGCGCGTTTGCTGAGTTCCTTCGAGAGCTTGATCCGCTGGGCCTCGCCGCCGGAGAGCGTCGTCGCCTGCTGGCCGACCTTGATATAGCCCAGACCAACGCGCTTCAGGGTCTCCATCTTGTCGCGGATCGAAGGCACGGCTCGGAACATCTGGGCCGCCTCTTCGACGGTCATGTCTAGCACATCGGCGATCGACTTGCCGCGGAACAGGATCTCCAGGGTTTCGCGGTTGTAGCGGTGGCCCTGGCAGACGTCGCAAGTGACATAGACGTCGGGAAGGAAGTGCATCTCGATCTTGATCAGCCCATCGCCCTGGCAGGCCTCGCAGCGACCGCCCTTGACGTTGAAGCTGAAACGGCCAGGGCCATAGCCACGGGCCTTGGCCTCCGGCAGGCCGGCGAACCAGTCGCGGATGGCGGTGAAGGCGCCGGTGTAGGTGGCCGGGTTCGATCGGGGCGTGCGGCCGATAGGGCTCTGGTCGATGTCAATCACCTTGTCGAACTGCTCCAGGCCCTCGATCCGCTCAAATGGCGCGGGCGCGTCTGAGGCGTTGTTCAGGCGGCGGGCGGCGGCCTTGTAGAGCGTCTCCACGGTGAAGGTGGACTTGCCGCCGCCAGAAACCCCGGTGATGCAGGTGAAACCGCCGACGGGGATCTCCACCGTCACATGCTTGAGATTATTGCCGCTGGCGCCCGTCACGCGAACCACCGGCGCGGTCGAGACTGGACGGCGGCGCTCAGGGATGGCGATCTGCCGCTCCCCGCGCAGGTACTGGCCGGTCAGGCTGCGTTCGCTGGCCATGACATCCGCCGGCGCGCCCTCGGCCACCACCTCGCCACCGTGGACCCCGGCAGCCGGCCCCATGTCGATGACGTGGTCGGCCGATAGGATCGCTTCCTCGTCGTGCTCCACCACCAGCACAGAGTTCCCGAGGTCGCGCAGGCCCTTGAGACTCTCGAGGAGGCGGGCGTTGTCCCGCTGGTGCAGGCCTATGGAGGGTTCATCAAGAACGTATAGGACGCCGGTCAGGCCTGAGCCGATCTGACTGGCCAGTCGGATCCGTTGGCTCTCGCCGCCAGACAGGGTGCCCGAGGCCCGCGACAGATTGAGGTACTCGAGACCGACATCGACCAGGAAGCGAAGGCGGTCGTTGATCTCCTTGAGGATGCGGCGGGCGATCTCAAGTTGCTTCGCAGTGAGGTCGCCCTCCAAATTTTCGAACCAGTCCCGCGCGGGACGGATGGCCATGGACGAGATCTCGGCGACGTTGCGACCGGCGATCTTGACCGCCAGGGCTTCGGGCTTGAGGCGCGCGCCGCCGCAGGCCTCGCACGGG
>DASXGB010000063.1:0-6984 GCA_036489325.1 Caulobacteraceae bacterium | reverse complement strand
TGACCACGAGACCAGCGACCTCAGGGATGGCGGCGGCTCGGTGGCGCGGCTCTCCTGGGGTCAGTTCGGGTCCCGGGTGGGCGTGCCGAGGATTAGCACCTTGCTGGCCAGGCATGACGTGCGCGCGACCTTCTTCGTGCCGGCGGTGACGGCGTTGCTCCACCCAGACGAGCAGCGGGCCCTCGTTGGCGCCGGCCACGAGATCGGCCTGCACGGCTGGATCCACGAGATGAACACGGCCGTACCGGCCGCCGACGAGCGCGACCTCATCTTTCGCGCCGCCGACACGCTCGAGACGATCACAGGCGTCCGCCCGGTGGGCCTGCGCACGCCTTCCTGGGACTTCAGCGCCGTCACCCTGTCCGTCGAGCGCGAGCTCGGCCTCGCCTACGACTCATCCCTGTTTGCCGACGAGGACTGCTACGAACTGATGGAAAACGGCGAGCCCACCGGAATCGTCGAGCTCCCCGTGGAATGGATCCGCGACGACGCGCCCTACCTCTCCATGAACCGGGGCTCCTGGCAGAGGCCCTACACGCCGCCAGCCGGCGTGCTGGACATCTGGCGGCGTGAACTCGACGGCGCCTTCGCCGAGGGCGGCATCTTCCAGCTGACGTGCCATCCGCACATAATCGGCTATCGCTCGCGCATCTGGATCATCGATGAGCTGATCCGCCACGCCCGTTCGCTTGGCCCCGTCTGGTTCGCCACCCACGCCGAGGTCGTCGCCTGGGCCAAGGAAAACGCGGCCTAGTCGGGATCGTAGCCCGGTGGAGGCGGCGGTGGCGGCGCCCATGGCGGCGGGCCTCGATTGGCCCATGGCGGCGGATAACCCGGAGGCGCCTCCCCATACTGGCTGAACTCTCGACGGAAGGGTCTGTGTCTGAACGGCCGCGGGTCGGCGGGCTGGGCATTGGCGGGCGGCGGGGCGGCGACGGGAGCATCGACTGGAAGCTTGTCCCGGGCGGCCTCCTGGCGATCGTCGGTTGACGCGCTCTGAGAGTCGTCGGCTGAAGCGCTCTGAGAGTCGTTCGGCGGGTCGTCGCCTGTGGCGATGATCGGCGTATCATCGCGTTCCGCCACCCTGGCCGGCGCCGCGGGGTGGAACGAGGAAGCCGCGGTCAGAGGCGGTGTGGCGGCGGCGATCTGGGATGTCCCGGAAACCGGAGACATCGGATGCGGCGTCAACGCGCTGTCGAGAGGCGCGCGCCCAACGAAGCCGGCGCCCATGCCCAGAATAAGCGCGACGCCGGCTCCGACGCCGACGACCTTGATCCCTTTTGAGTCGATCTGGCGGACGAAGCCGGCGCGCAGATCCCCGACGAGCGCGCGCGCGTCAAGGCCGAGGTTTTTGGATTTCATTGGTGTCGATTCCGCGGCCGAGCGTCCCGCTCCTGAAACGCAAGAGGCGGCCTCGGGATGCGTGCAAAACCGCTAGGGCTTGGCGTTCAGCTCCCGGGTGAGGAATTCCACGGTCGCCGCGTCGGCCTTGCGCCAGCTCTCCGCGCGCAGGAACCCGTGGATCTCGTTGGGCAGGACCAGCTCTTCATAGTGGACCCCCTTGTCGTCCAGGCGTCTGGCGAGATCGACGGTCTGGTGGAACTGGACGTTGCGGTCGTCGTCGCCCTGGATCAGCAGCACCGGCGAGGCCCAGGTCGCGACATAGGCGTCCGGCGAGGAGGCCCAGGCGGTGCTCATCGCTTCGGCCCGGTCGCCCTGCTCGTAGCGTTCGTCGGGATGGCCGAGAAAGCGGGAGAGGTAGCCCGTCCAGTCGTGCACGCCATGCATGTCGACGCCGGCCTTGAACACGTCCGAGTTCTTTGCCAGCGCCATGGCGGTCAGGAAGCCGCCGTAGGAGCCGCCCCAGATGCCGATGCGGGCCGGGTCCACCCCCGGAAGGCTCTGCAGGTATTTCGCGCCGGCGAGCACGTCCTGGTATTCCGAGGCGCCGGCGAGACCCCCCTTGTCCGGGTGCTGCCAGGCGCGGCCATAGCCGATGCCGAGGCGATAGTTGACGCCGAGCACGGCGAAGCCGTGGGCCGCCAGATACTGGTTCACGGCGTAGGAGTTCGAATAGTAGTCCATGTAGTGCCAGCCGAGCAGCATCTGCCGGGGCGGCCCGCCGTGGACGAAGATGACGCCGGGTTTGGCCGGGCCGCCCGGCTGCTGGAAGAGCTGGCCGTGGACGGTCTTGCCGTCGGGCGCGGTCCAGGTCACCGCTTTGGGCGCGACGAAGGCGGCGCCCGGATAAGAGTTCGTCTGGCCGGCCAGCTCGCGGCGGCCGGCGCCGTCCATGGAGACGATATCCACAGACGCCGGCGCGCCCCAGCCGGCGCCGACGAAGGCGATGTGGCCGCCGTCGGCCTCCATGCCCTTCCATTCGACCCCATCGCCGCTGGTGAGCGGCTTCATCGCCGCCCGATCGACGGGACTGATGAACAGATGCCGGCGATCGCCGTCGCCCTCCGCCCCGCCGGTGTTGGCGTCGAAGATCAGCGCCTTCCGGTCGCGCGTGAGGCCGACGTGCTCGACCATGAAGTCGCCCGGCGTGAGCAAAGTTGGCGCGCCGCCTGAGGCGGAGACGGAATAGAGGTGCGGCCAGCCGTCCATTTCGGCCAGGAAGACCAGCCGGTCCCCCGCCGCCCAATTGAGATTGGCCTCGCCGTCGGTCTCCGGGAAGGAACCGGCCAGCGTCCTGGGGCTCGCCCAGACCTCCCGACCCTCCCCTGTCGCCGCGTCCGCTGTCCAGATCGACCAGGGTTGCGGGACGTCCACCCGCACCGGCTCGGGGGGTCCGCCGACACCTGGCCGGCGAGTGAAGGCGATTCGGGCGCCGTTCGGCGACCAGACCGGCGAGCCGTCGCGGTTTGTCGATGGGGCGAGATAGCCGAGCGGTGTCGTCTGGTCCTTGAAGACGCCAACGAAAGCGTGATCGCCGCGGCGGGACACGAAGGCCAGCCGCGTTCCGTCCGGCGACCAGGCCAGTTCGCTTACTTTGCCGCGGTCGAAGAACAGGCGCTCGGTCTTTCCGCCGGCCAGGGGCGCAGTCCAGGCCTGCTCGTTCTTGACGAAGGCCAGGCGTCCCTGATCGGAGACGGCCGGCGCGTCGCCCTCGTCGATCTTAACGGGCGGGCCGCCGGCCGTGGCGATCGACCAGATCTCCTGCTTGGGTTGGAGGGGGCTGGAATCGGGATCGGGGGAAAGACCGCCCTCCGCCGGCCAGTTGGAATCGTGGTCGCCGCCGCGGACATAGACGACGCGGCTTCCGTCGGCCGTGAGGGTCAGCCAGGTCAGCTCCTGGCCGTCATCGGCCGTGTACTGAGTAAGCTGCCGGGGTGTGAAGTCAGGCGCTTTGGCGACCCAGACATTGCGCACACCATCGACGACCCTCACCCAGGCGATGGTATCAGTGGTCTTGGCCGCCACCACGCCGGTGATGAAAGGATAGTTCAGCGCCTGATCGAGGCTGAAGGGGCCGTCCGCTGACGCGGCGCCCGCCATCGGCGCGCCCAGCGCGAGGCACCCCAGCGCGAACGCCGTTCCGAATAAAGCTCTCAATCTCACCGCGACCCCCCGAAGCGTGCAGGAGCGCCGCGAGGGCTTGCGGCGTCAGGCCGGAACCTTCTCCAACCTCGCGCGCCGACGCAAGGCCCCGCCGAGGAGTCCAACGCCTGCAAGCATCATCAGCCAGGACGCTGGCTCGGGAATCCCCGACGTCGTGCTGAGCGGATTAGGGGTCGGCGCGTCCGTCAACTGCAGGGTTAAGGGATCGATCTCGCCGCCGCGGTTGCTGATCATCTGATAGCCGTCGAGGATGATGACCGTTTGGCCGGGTTGGACGGCATAGGAGCCGCCGCCGGTACAGGCCGAGCTGGAAACGCTGGCGCCGCCAGAGCCACCGGTCGTCGCGACTACACCCGTTGATCCAAACGCGTCGATCCCGCCTGCGCCACACGCCCCCGCCGTCGGGTCAGCCTGTGCGAGGATCCCGAAGATCAGGTCGTAGTCGAAGGCGTCCGCTGCATTGAGGCCCAAGCCAAAGGCGGCCGACGTAGGTCCGGCCATCTGCGAGTCGAGATAGGAAGGATCGGCGATCTCTACAAAGGCGTCGTATTCGGCGCCGCCCGGAAGATCCGGCTGACCGTTCGCATTGCTCGAAGAGTCGAACGAAACCGAGGCCGACAGGGTGAGAGAGACGGCGACGCCGCCCGTGTTGGTGTAGGTGTAGAACGCCACACCATTCGAGCCCACCCGATCATTGCCGAGCGAGTCCGTCGATCCGCTGAAGACCGGCTCCGAATTGGCGGTGACAAAGGTGACATTGGCCGAATTCGAGGCGTCGGCCCGGGTGAAGGAGCCTGACGCGCTCAGCATGTCGCCGCCGGTCAGCACCGAGGGTCCGCTCGCCGCTGGAGCGCCGGGATAGAACGGGCTGCCCAATGGCCACAGAATCTGTTGGCCAGGACCATTTCCGTCGCAAATGGTGGTCGCACTGACCGCGGAACAGCTTCGATAGGTGGCGATGATCGCCGACCCGAAGTTGTACGCTGCGGCGCTCGTGGCGGCGCTGAATCCGGCGACGGCCGCCAGGGCGGCCAACAAGAATCGATGCGACACGGTGAATCCTCCCCAAGGGAGGATACGCCACTCGCAACTCCCTCACTGAGAACATCTAGGCATGATTGTGGCGGAGCAACAAGCGTTACAGGAATGCGCGAACCTCTTGCAGGAACTCGCCTAGCTTGTCGTGGTGCACCCAGTGGCCCGCGCCTTCGAAGACCTTCACGCGGGCGTTCCGGAAGTGGCTGATCCGGCCGTCCTTTTCGGGATTGGAAGCCCAGCTCTCGGCCCCGTTCATCAGCAGGGTCGGACAGGCGATGTTGCCCCACAGCCGGTGCAATTCGTCCTGCGATACGTCCACCGGCAAGCCGCCGCGGGCGTAGTTGTCGAACTTCCAGCTGTAGGTGCCGTCCTCGTTCTGGCTGACGCCGTGGACGGTGAGATAGCGGGCCTGTTCGGCGGTAAGGTGCCTGTTCTCCTCCTGCATGCGGTGGAAGGCGTCCTCGATGCTGGCGTAGCGGCGCGGTAGGCGGCCGGCGAGCGCCCGTTCACGCTCGATCCAGGCGGCGATGCGCTTTTCAACCGGCACATTGGCACGATCGGCCTGCATGGCCGGAGACGGTCCCATGCCCTCGATCGCCACCAGCTTTTCGACGGTCTTCGGCAGCACGCCCGCGTATCGCAGGGCGATGGCGCCGCCCAGCGAGTGGGCGATCATCCGCACAGGTCCCAGCGCCAGCTGATGGACGAGCTGGGCGAGGTCATAGACGAAGCCCATCATCGAATAGTCGCCGCTGGGCGAAAAGGCGGAGTCGCCGTGGCCGCGCAGGTCCGGCGCGATGATGTGAAAGTCGCGGCGCAGATCCGTCGCCACCCAGTCCCAGTTGCGGCAGTGGTCCTGGCCGCCGTGAACCAGGATGAGCGGCGGCGCGCTGGCGTTGCCCCAATCGACGTAGTGAAGACGAAGGCGCTGCGAGATGAAGCTGTGCGAGGTCGGGCCGATGGGTTCGGTCATCGCGGCTTCATGCGGCTCGCCGATGCGAGGCGTCAAGCGACGCTAGCGTCTATCCTGCGACGTGACGCTCGACCGGACCAGAACCTTAAACCGTCACCTTGTTGCGCGTCTCGATGACCACCGGCAGCTTGGTGTAGCCGTGGATGAAGCTTGAGTAGACACGTTCCGGCTCGCCGGTGAGTTCGATCTTCGGGAAACGCTTGAGGATCTCTTCCCAAATGATCTTGAGCTGCAGCTCGGCCAGGCGGTTGCCCACGCACCGGTGGATGCCGAAGCCGAACGACAGGTGCTGCCGGGGCCGCTCACGCTCGATGTTGTAGCGATTGGGATCGACGATCACCTCGTCGTCCCGGTTGCCCGAGACGTACCACATCAGCACCTTCTCGCCGGCTTTCATGGTCTTGCCGCGCATGGTCATGTCTTCCTTGAGCGTGCGGCGCATATAGGCCAGCGGCGTCTGCCAGCGGATGGTCTCCGAGACCATGGCCGGGATCTTCGAAGGATCGGCCCTCAGCTTGGCGAACTGGTCCGGGTTCTTGTTGAGAGCGAAAATGCTGCCCGAGATGGTGTTGCGGGTGGTGTCGTTGCCGCCGACGATCAGCAGGATCAGGTTTCCCAGGTACTCCATGCGATCCATGTTCTTGGTGCTCTCACCGTGGCAGAGCATGGAGATGAGGTCGTTCTTCGGCGGCTCTTTCACCCTCTGTTCCCAGAGCTTCAGGAAATAGTCGGCGCACTCGAAGAGTTCGGCGCGGCGGTCCTCCTCGGTTTCCACCAGGCTATGCTCGGTGCCCACGGGCGTCGTCGCCACGTCCGACCAGCGGGTGAGCTTGCGCCGATCCTCCCAGGGGAAGTCGAACAGAGTGGCGAGCGTCACGGTGGTCAGCTCGATGGAGACCTTGTCGACCCAGTTGAATTCCTCGCCGACGGGCACGTCCCCGTCGAGGATCTGCGCCGCCCGTTCGCGGATGATCGGCTCGAGATAGACGAGGTTCCCCGGGCTGACGATCGGGCTCACCGTCTTGCGCTGGGCGTCGTGCTTGGGCGGGTCCATGGCGATGAACATCGGCAGCGGGAAGTCTTCTTCGGGGTCGAAGATGGTGATCGCCGGTTCAGAGGAGAAAACCTGGTGGTTGGTCTCCACCGCCATGATGTCGTTGTATTTGGTGATCGACCAGTAGGGCCCGTTCTCGAACTTCTCGTCGACGGCGAAATGGACCGGATCCTCGGCCCGGAGCCGCTCGAAATAGGGCCACAGGGTATCATTGTAGAAGAGGTCCGGATCGATCGGACTGATGTCCTCGATCGGCATCGAATAGGCGTGTTCGCGCGCCGCACGGCGGATGTCGCTGCCCGCGTCGTCCATGGTCGCTTCTCCAGCTTACTGACGGCGGCGTCATGTTTGCGCC
>DASXGB010000038.1:0-1758 GCA_036489325.1 Caulobacteraceae bacterium | reverse complement strand
CCCTGCAGCTGTTGCTCGATGACCTGGGTTACCGATTCCTGGGCCGTCTGGGCGTCGGCGCCTGGATAGTTGGCCCCGATCCCCACCTCGGGCGGGGCGATGGTGGGATATTGCGAGACGGGCAGGGTGCGGATGGCCAGGGCCCCAGCCAGCGAGATCACGATGGCGATCACCATCGCGAAGATTGGCCGCTCGATGAAGAAGCGGGACAGCACGGGCCTACTCGGCCGGACCGGCCGGCGTGGCGAGGCTCACCGTCGTGACGCGTACCGCCTGGCCGGGCTTTACCTTTTGGAGACCCTGGACGATCAACCTGTCGCCGGGCCTGAGGCCGGCGGTGACCAGCCATTGGTCGCCCACCGCCTGGCCGAGCTGCAGGCTGCGCAGCTGCGCCTTGCCGCCAGGCCCCACGACCAGCGCCGTGGGCCGGCCGCGCTCGTCGCGGGAGACGCCCTGCTGGGGCGCCAGCAGGCCGGCAGGGACCACGCCCTCGGCGATCTCGGCGCGCACGAACATACCGGGCAGAAGTATGCCCGCCGGATTGGGAAAGATCGCCCGAAGGGTCACCGCGCCGGTGGTCTGATCCACAGTAACGTCGGCGAACTGCAACTTGCCTTCCTGCGGATAGTCAGAACTATCCTCGAGCTTGAGCCGCACCGGTACGGTGGTCGGGCCGCCGGTGAGCTGTCCGTTGGCCAGGGCCTTGCGCAGCTTCAGGAGGTCGCTCGCCGACTCGGTTACGTCGACATAGATCGGATCGAGCCGCTGGATGGTGGTCAGCGCTGCTGTCTGGCCGGTCGTCACGAGCGCGCCCTTGGTCACCGTCGTGGGTCCCTCGCGACCGGAGATCGGCGCGGTGTTGGTGGCGTAAGCGAGGTTGATGCGTGCGGAATCGGCCGAGGCGCGATCCTGGGCCAGGGCCGCGACGGCCTGTTTATAAGCCGCCTCCGCGTCATCGTAGTCCTGCTTCGCTACGGCGTTGATCTTGACCAGTTCGCCGTAGCGCTGGGCCTTGAGCTGAGTGGTGGCGAGGTTGGCCTGGGCGCCGGCGACCTGGGCTTTCGCCTGATCGTAGGCGGCCCGGTAGGGCGCCGGGTCGATGCGGTAGAGGACTTGGCCCGCCCTGACATTGGCGCCCTCATCGAACGGCCGGGCGATGATGATGCCGCCGACCTGTGGCCTGACGTCCGAGGTCTCGAAGGGCGTGGCCCGGCCCGGCAATTCGGTGGTCAGGGTGACCGCCTCGGACTTGAGGGTGACGACGCCGACGTCCGCCGGGCCTTGGTCGCCGCCGGGGCCGCCAGGACCGCCCGCGCCGCCGTTCTGGCGGCTGCAGCCGATCAGGGCCGCGGCGCATGCCGCGACAGCCAAAATCCCGACCCGCCTGCGAAGAGCCACGAACACCCCGTCTCGTCGTTGCGCCCGTTCGGCGCGGTCGGCAGGGAGTCAGAGAGGCGGCGCGTCAAGTCAAGCCAAGAGGCGCTATCTGACAAAACCTTAACCCACCGGTCTTTTCGCTAGTCGGACCCGACCAGATCGCGGCGCGCCTTCTCGAGCTCCTCGGCGTATCGGCGGGTCGCGTAGGCCTCCGACAGCACTCCCAGCACCTCGTGGTCGTCGTTGACAACCGCCAGCTCGTCGCTCTCCGTGCGATCGAAGACGCCCATGATTTCCTTGATGGCCATCTCGGGCCTCAGCGACTCGCGGCGATTGACCATCACCGAGCCGACAGGCTCGGCCGGGTCGGGAATGGCGTGG
>DASXGB010000001.1:0-1597 GCA_036489325.1 Caulobacteraceae bacterium | reverse complement strand
CCCTGTGAGCCGACGAACAGCATGAAGCCGTTGAGCATCAGCGGCAGGGCGAAATGCAGGAACCGCGGGGCGTCCTTTCGGCTCCAGCCGATCCCATACCGTCGCTTGGCCAGGATTTGAGACAACAGGGACATGGCGATGGCCCTGGCCGTCAGGCCGAAGATGATGGCGATGAAGCTATGCGTGATCCATGCGGCGAGGGCCGTGGCGACCAGGCTGCAGACCTCCGAGACCATCATGCACCAGGCTTCGGGTCGGAAGTCCGATCGTCGCTGAACGCGCCGGATATCGAGGTGGAGGAAGCCGCCAATGAAGGGAACCAGTCCCATGACGACAAAGCCGGCGGCTAGCGCGGGCGTTTTGTAAAAGGCAGCCAAGGGCATAGCGAAAAGCGCCAGGATCAGGCCGACCGCGGCGCCTCTCGCCACATAGACCAGCTGGACCATGTTCTGGACGGGCGGATTGTCGCCGTCTCGATCCTGGATCAGGAACCGGTCGCCGCCCGTGTCGGTCACAAGGTCAAAGAAGGCGCTGGTCACGACCAGCGTCGCCGCCATGCCGAGCTGTTCGGGCCCCAGGATTCGCGCCATCACGACGTACCGCACCAGGGCGGCCACCTGGGCGACGATCGAGGCCACAAAATAGAGCCGGGCCCCTTGCCGTCTCGCGGTCGAGGACGCTTCGTCGGCGGAGCTCATCGGCGTCGGGATCGGAGTCAAAGCGACCAATAAAAGTGGTCCCGGCGGGGCGCGGGGAAGGGAGGGCGCCTGCTACAGCAAAACTCAGGCGAAGGGGAGACGCGCCCGGCGCAAGTGGGAAGTCTCTTGATCACCGTCGAACCGATTGACGCCCTTTCGCGGCCTCGTCTACTCAGGAAAGCGCCCTGAGGCGTTTCTCCCACATCGCGTCATTGGTCGCTGAAGGCATTTTGTACAATCACTCGGGAAGACCCTCTCGGCGCTTGCACGGCTCCATCCGGACGCGAAAGACCCGCGTCTTCGCTCTCGTTACCCGCAACCTCGATTCCGAAACCTATGTGGCTCGTTTCGCCGAGGGCCTTGAGCCTGACGCGAGCCCTTATGGCCTACATCTGGCCAGGGATTTGGGTTACGAGATCGCCTTTTCGCGGCCGGCTCCGACAGGATGGTTTTCCGGCCTTGCATACCGAATCCTGGCGAAGGCCTGCGGTTTCGATCTCCTGCATGCGTGGAGGAACCGAAAAGCGCTCAACGACTGCGACATCATCTGGACGATGTCGGAGCGCGACTGGCTGGCCGCCGCGGCTCTGCAGCGCCTGGGAATCCTGAAGGCGATCCCGATGATCGCCAACTCGATCTGGCTCTTCGATCAATGGCCGCGGCTCGGTCCGCTCCGACGAGGCATCGTGCGCAACCTGGCGCAGGTCCCGCAGGTCTGCGCGGTCCACTCGGCAGGGTCACTGGCAGTCGCCCGTCGTGTGTTGCCGGAAAGCGTGAAGCCGCGCCTGATCCCGTTTGGGATCGCCCTGCAGACCTTTCAGATCGAGGAACCGCGTTCGTCGGCGCCCGTGGGCCGACCCCTGAAGATCCTGTCGATCGGCAACGACCGTACGCGCGAT
>DASXGB010000323.1:0-2823 GCA_036489325.1 Caulobacteraceae bacterium | reverse complement strand
TCGACGCCGTCTACCGCCTCCCTCTCCTCGCCCATGCGACCATGGAGCCGATCAACTGCACGGTTCAGGTGAAGGATGGCGGGGCCGAGGTGTGGGTCGGCACGCAGGCGCCCGTCCGCGCCCGCGACGCCGCCGCCAAGGGTGCGGGCGTCCCGCCCGACAAGGTGATCATCCACAATCATCTGCTGGGCGGCGGCTTTGGCCGGCGGCTCTATGTCGACCACATCGGCCAGGCCGCGGCCATCGCCCGCCAGGTTCCCGCGCCGGTCAAGGTGATCTGGACCCGCGAGGAGGACATCCGTCACGACCACTACCGGCCCTGCTACGTCGACCGGCTGGCCGCCGGCCTCGATGCAAGCGGGCGCATTGTCGCCTGGAAGCATCGGGTCGCCGCCTCGGCGGTCTCGGAACAATGGACCGCCGGGTCGCTGCAGAACGGGCTCGATTCCGACGCCCTCGATCCGGCCGCCGGGACCTACGATTTCGCCAACGTTCTCACCGACTATGTCCGCGTCGAACCGGGCCAGGTCCCCACCGGCTGGTGGCGCGGAGTAGGGCCGACCCACAACGTCTTCATGGTCGAGAGTTTCATGGACGAGATGGCGGCCCTCGCCGGCGAGGATCCGATCGCCTTTCGCCTGAAGCACCTTGGCAAAGCGCCGCGGGCGGCCGGGGTGCTGGCTGCGGTGCGGGACGCCTCGGGCTGGGGCAAGCCTCTCCCCGCCGGGCGCGGCCACGGCGTCTCCCTGATCGCCGACTTCGGCAGCTTCCTGGCCGAGGTGGCGGAGGTTGAAGTCACACAAGACGGCACGGTCAAGGTCCACAAGGTGACCTGCGCTGTCGACTGCGGGCGGATCGTCAATCCCGACACCATCCGCGCCCAGGTGATGAGCGGCATCATCTTCGGCCTCACCGCCGCCCTGTGGGGCGAGGTCACCTTCGACAAGGGTCAGATCAAGCAGTCGAACTTCCATGACTACCGGCCGCTGCGCATGCCCGAGGCGCCGGAGGTGACGACGGTGATCCTGGAGAGCTCAGAAGCGCCCGGCGGAATCGGCGAGCCGCCCTGCTCGGCCGTCTCACCGGCGGTGACCAACGCCATCTTCGCGGCGACGGCCAAGCGAATCCGGTCCCTGCCGATCGGGATCCAGCTGGCGAAGACCTGACCAATTTCACCTCTCCCATAGGCAGAGGTCGAGACGCGGCGCAGCCAAGTCCGGGGGAGGGGTTACGCGGTTTCCATCCCTAACCCCTCACTCACCCATGGCCCCGCCATGGGGCCCTCCCCTCCCGCCGGCAGAGGGCGTCAGGATAGAGCAGCCAACTTCGGGGCCGCCTCGTTGAGTGATTTGGCGATCACGCCCACCAGGTGGTCGATCTCGCCGTGGCTGATGATCAGAGGCGGGCTCATCACCAGGGTGTCGCGGACGGCGCGGATCATCAGGCCGTTCTTGATGCAGAGGTCGCGGACGATCGGTCCGGCCTTGCCGGGCGCCCCGCCGAAGCGTTTGTTGGTGCCCTTCTCGGCGACGATCTCCACCGCCCCGATCAGGCCGAGCGAGCGAGTCTCGCCGACGAAAGGCCAATCGGCCAGGCTCGCCAGCGCCTGCGCGAGGTAGGCGCCGGCCTCGCCCCCGGCGCGGCCGACCAGGTCCTCGCGCTCCATGATCTCGATGTTCTTCAGCGCCACGGCCGCGCAGGTTGGATGCCCGGAGTAGGTGTAGCCGTGCACGAAATCGCCGCCGACCGCAGTGATCGAGTCATAGATGTGGTCGGCCACGCCCACCGCCGAGATCGGCAGGTAGCCGGATGACAGGCCCTTGGCCATGGTGACGAGGTCTGGCTGCACCCCAAAGCGCTGGAAGCCGAACCAGCGGCCGAGGCGCCCAAAGCCGCAGATCACCTCGTCGCAGGCCAGCAGGATCCCGTACTTGCGGCAGATGGCCTCCACCCGCGGCCAGTAGCTGGCCGGCGGAATGATCACCCCGCCAGCCCCCTGCACCGGCTCGCCGACGAAGGCGGCGACATTCTCCGGCCCGACCTCGAGGATGCGCTCCTCGATCGCCTCGGCCGCCCGCGCCCCGAATTCCTCCTCGTCTTCGGTGAAGCCGTCGCCGAAATGATAGGGCTGCATGACGTGCTCGAGATCAGGCAGCCACGGGCCGCCCTGGTCGTGCATCGCCTTCATGCCTCCCAGGCTCACTCCGGCGATGGTCGAGCCGTGATAGCCGTTGAGCCGGCTGATGATGATGCTGCGCCGCGGCTGGCCGCGCACCTGCCAGTAGTAGCGGATGAGGCGGACGAGGGTGTCGATCGCCTCCGAGCCGGAGGAGTTGAAGAAGACGTGGTTGAGCGGCGGCCCCATCAGCTCGGCGACCTTGGCCGCCAGACGCACCGTCGGTGGCGCGGCCGTCCGGAAGAAGGTGTTGTAGTAGGGCAGCTCCAGCATCTGCTCGCGGGCGGCTTCGGCCAGTTCCGCGCGGCCATAGCCAACCTGCACGCACCATAGACCCGCCATGGCGTCGAGCAGGGCGTTGCCGTCGCCGTCGTGGATGATGCAGCCCTCGGCCCGGGTGATAATGCGGCTGCCCCCCGCCTCGCGCTGGGCGCGCCAGTCGGCCTGGGCCGGCAGGTGGTGGGCGACGTCCAGCCGGCGCAATTCCGCGATGTCGTAGTTCTTGAGGGTGGCGGTGGGTGCGTTCACGGTGAGCTCCTAGCGGATCAGGGCGCCTCGCCGCGGATGATGCGGCCGAGGAGGCGGAAGAAGGTCTGGGAATCGGGGTGGTCGCCGGCGCGCCACTCGGGATGCCACTGGACGGCCAG
>DASXGB010000298.1:0-10934 GCA_036489325.1 Caulobacteraceae bacterium | reverse complement strand
CGATGGTCAGCGCCGCCACGAGGTCGTCCACAAGGCGGCGGTTGTGCGGCTCGGAGAAATAGGCGCTGACCGCGCGGATCACCGCCTCGCCGATCCCCTCGAGGGCGTCGAGATCGGCGATAGCCTCGGCATCTCCGGCTGCGACCTTGTCCATGGCCGCCAGAAAGCTCACGGCGTCGCCGTAGCTGCGGGCCAGGATGGACGCGGTCTGTTCGCCCACATGGCGCACGCCGAGGGCATTGATGAAGCGCTCCAGCGAGATCGTCCGCCGCGCGTCGATGGCGGCGACCAGATTGGCGACCGAGGTCTCGCCATAGCCGCCCCGCTCCTTCAGGCTCGCCAGGGCGGCGTCGTTGCGGCCCAGCCGGAAGATGTCCGCCGGCTCGCGGATGAGGCCCTCCTCGTAGAAGGCTGAGAGTTGCTTTTCGCCAAGGCCCTCGATGTCGAAGGCCCGGCGAGAGACGAAATGCTTGAGGTGTTCGACACGTTGGAACGGACACGCCAGTTCGCCCGAGCAGCGGCGGACCACGGTTTCGGCCCCCGACGCGGTCGTCTCGCGCACCAGGGGCGTCGCCAGGTGACAGGGACAGTGGGTCGGGAAGGCAAAGGGGACCGAGTCGGCCGGCCGCTCGTCCAGGACCACCGACGTGATCTGAGGTATGACGTCCCCCGCCCGCTGCAGGATCACCGTGTCGCCGATGCGGATGTCCTTGCGGGCGATCTCGTCGGCGTTGTGCAGCGTGGCGTTGACCACCACCACCCCGCCGACCGTGACCGGCGTCAGACGGGCCACCGGCGTCACCGCGCCGGTCCGTCCGATCTGGATGTCGATGGCCTCGAGGATGGTCCGCGCCTGTTGCGCCGGGAACTTGCGGGCCACCGCCCAGCGTGGCGAGCGCGAGACGAACCCCAGGCGCGTCTGCCAATCCAGCCGGTCGACCTTATAGACCACGCCGTCGATGTCGAACGGCAGGTGCGGGCGCAGGCGCTCCATCTCGGCGTAGGCGGAAAGCAGGCCCTCCGCGTTCTCCACCCGCTCCGCCTGCGGCGTCACCTGGAAGCCCCACGAGCGGAGCGCCTCCAGCGCCTCCCACTGGGTCGCGGCGAATGGCGCGCTCATCACGCCCCAGGCATAGGCGAAGAACCGAAGCGGCCTTTGCGCGGTGATCTTCGGATCGATCTGGCGCAGGGACCCGGCGGCGGAATTGCGCGGATTGGCGTAGGTCCGCGCGCCGGCCGCCTCGGCAGCGGCGTTGAGGGCGGCGAAATCGGCGTGGCCGAGATAGACCTCGCCGCGGATCTCGATCATTTCCGGCCAGCCCTTGCCAGCCAGGCGATGCGGGATCTCCGAGACGGTCAGCAGATTGGCGGTGACATCCTCGCCCACCCGGCCGTCGCCCCGCGTCGCTCCCTGAACGAGCCGCCCGGCCTCATAGCGGATCGAGGCCGACAGGCCGTCGATCTTCGGCTCGGCGGTATAGGCCACGCTCTCCTCGCCCAGGCGCAGGAAACGGCGCACCCGGGCGTCGAACTCCAGCGCCTCGGCGTCTGTGAAGGCGTTGTCGAGCGAGAGCATCGGCACGCCGTGGGTCACCGGTGAGAAGGCCAGAGCGCGTCCTGCGCCGACCTTGCGCGAGGGCGAGTCCGGCCGCACGAGCCTGGGGAAGCGGGCCTCGATGTCGAAGTTGCGCCGCTTCATGGCGTCGTAGTCGGCGTCGGAGATGGCTGGCGCATCGTCCTGGAAATAGAGCGCGTCGTGCGTCGCGAGGTCCCCGGCCAGGCGCTCGAGCTCGGCGGCGGCTTCGTCCTCGGAAAGGTCGGCCACGGGTTTCACGACCTTACGCCCTCTCTCCTACCCCTTTCCGGGAGAAATTCTATCGCTAACACGCTACTGGCTTCGTGCTTGTTCTAGGAGGGCCGTTAGCTTGGCCCTTCCTGCCTCGTCCAGAGGCAGAGGCACAAGTTCGGCCTTTCTTCGAATAGCGTCGAGTTTGGGGTCTGCGATTGGCATGCTGGTAAAGTCATCCCAATCCCACTCGCCACCGACCCCGTTGAGAAAGTCAGCGAGGTAGCCGACGACATCTTGCGCGGTCAGATCGGCGTCCCTGCGCAGCCAACCTGCTCGTTCCGCCAGCTTTGCGAGCAGCCCCACAGGTATCGTCAGGGGCAGCAATAGCCACGCGGGAGCGCCTAGGACATGCCATTGCCTATGACGCGCCACGCGGGGTCTCCGGCTTTGGGATGGGAAGTCGAGGGCCTCATGCCGCCATCAGGGCGCGGGCGGCGGCGCGGGCCGCCTCGGTGACCGTCTCGCCCGAGAGCATTCGGGCGATCTCCTCCTCGCGCGGAGCGCCGGTGAGCGGCTCGACCTCAGTCCGTTCGATCGCCCCGCGGCGGCTCACCCGCCAATGGGCGTCGGCCCTGGCCGCCACCTGCGGGCTGTGGGTCACCACCAGCACCTGACCGACGCCGGCGAGCCTCGCCAGCCTCTGGCCGACCGCGTCGGCCACCGCTCCGCCCACGCCCTGATCGACCTCGTCAAAGATCATCACCGGCTGGCGCTGCCCCTTGAGGCTGGCCTCGATGGCCAGCGCCAGGCGGGCGAGCTCGCCGCCGGACGCGATCGATCCCAGGGGCGCGAAGGGCGCTCCGGCCAGGGTGGCGATTTCGAACTCCACCCGATCGGCGCCGGCCGGACCTTGCCTGGCCTCTCCGGCCGGCTCGACGGCGACCCGGAAGCGGGCCTTGCCGAGCTTCAGCGGCGCGAGCTCGGCCTGGACGGCTGCGGCCAACTCGGCGGCGGCCTTGCGGCGGGTGGCGGTGAGCGCAGCCGCCGCAGCGAGCCAGGCCTCCCTGGCCGCCGCCTCTTCGGTCCGCGCCTCGATCAGGGCATCCTCTGCCCCCTCGATCTCCGCCAGCCGCGCCGCCAGCTGCGCCCGCGCCGCTGGCAGGTCCTCCACCCCGACCCCGAGCTTCCGCGCGGCGCCGCGCAGGGCGAACAGGCGCTCCTCGGCCCTCTCCAGGCGCCCGGGCTCGAAGTCGAACGTCTCGGCGGCGGCGTCGATGGCGGCGGCGGCCTCGGCCGCTTCGATGAGGGTGCGGTCGACGGCCTCTGCGGCGGCCGCGAGCCGGGAGGGCGCGGTCGCGGCTTCATCGACGCCGGCGGCCAGCGCCCGCTCCCGGGCCCGTCCGAGGGCGCGGAAGGCCTGGCCAAGGCGTGCTGCGAGGTTGTCGGGCGCCAGGGCCTCGCGGGCGGCGGCGATCTCGGCCAGCGCCCGCTCACCGGCGCCGAGCATGGCCCGCTCCTCGGCGAGCTGAGCCTCCTCGCCCTCGCGCGGGCTCAGCCGGTCCAGTTCGGCGAGACGTTCGGCCGCCTCCGCCCGCTCCGTCTCGGCGGCGCCGGCGGCGCCCTGGGCGACAGTCAGGCGCGCCTCGCCGGCCTTCCAGCGGGTCCAGGCGCCGCGGCAAGCCGCGAGCATCGCCTTGAGGGCGCCGAAGTCGTCGAGCAGCAGCCGATGCGTGCGCGCATCGAGGAGACCGACCGTCTCGTGCTGGCCATGGACCTGGACCAGCAACTCGCCCACTTCGCGCAGGGCGGCGACCCCGGTCGCCTGGTCGTTGACGAAGGCGCGCGAGCGGCCATCCGCGCCGATGAGGCGACGCAGCACCAGGTCCTCGCCGCGATCGAAGGCCAGGCCCTTGTCCTCCAGGACTTCCCAGACCGGATGGTCCGCCGTCAGGGCGAAGACGGCGGCGGCGCTGGCCTGATTCGCGCCGCGCCTGACGAGGCCGGCCTCGCCGCGGGCGCCCAGCGCCAGGCCGAGCGCGTCCAGGATGATCGACTTACCGGCGCCGGTTTCCCCGGTGAGCACGGTCAGGCCTGCGCCGAAGGCGAGGTCGAGACTGTCGGCGAGCACCACGTCGCGGATGGCCAGACCGATCAGCATGTCGATGGCGAAGATGGCGGAGAATCTACCCGCCCGCCAGCCTTTCAAAGAGGGCCACGCTGCGAGCCTTGGCCAGGCCGCCAAAACGGGCGTCGAGGTCGATGAGCGCCTTTTTCGCCTCCTCGCGACGCCCCGCGGCGAGAAGGGTTTCGACCTTCTCGGACGCCGCCGCCTCGTCGTGCGCTACGCGGGCGCGGCAGGCGGCGAGGCGCGAGCCGTCAGGCTTTGGCGCCGCCGCGAGGGCTTTGAGGGCCCGTTCGAGCGCCGCCGGATCGGCGATCCTGTGGCCGGCGTCGGGGATCTCGTCGCTGGCAGTATTGGCCACGCACCAGCGGCCGAGCGAGGAGACGGCGTCGGTGGCCATGTCGAGGCGGCCCTGATCCTTGCTCCCGGTGAGGAGATAGATCCGCGACGTCGCCTGGAAGCGGGCGAAGAGCTCCGCCTCGGGGAGCGGCGCGGCGTGGTCGCCGATCGGGTCGGCCCCGGCGTCGAGCAGGGCTCCCGAGAAGATGTCCGGATAGGCCAGCGCCAGGCGTTCGGCGACATGCGCGCCGCCGGAAAAGCCGCCCACGAACACCAGCGCGGGATCGATCCTGTAGCGCTTTTCGACGTTGGCCTCGGCGATCAGAGCCAACGGCTCGCGGCGGGTGAGCACATTGGCGTCATTGCCCGAGGCTTCGGCGGCCACGAAGATGACGCCGAGCCTGTCCAGCACCGGCTGCCATCCGTTCGGCAGAACCGCTTCGTTCCACGGCGGGACAAAGACCAGCAGGCCGTATCCGCCCTCCGGCGCCTTGGCCGGGACGTAGAGGACGAATCTCTCCTTGCTCAGATCCAGAGGCCGCTCATCCAAGGACCTCCCGGCCAGAGCGCGGCGCATCTGCTCGGCGGTCAGGGGCGATGCCAGTCGCGCGATGAGCTGCGAGCTTTGCGCCACCGGCGGGTAGTCGGAAAAGACCGCGTCCGGCTGCAGCCCGCTTTGAGACGGCTGGGCTAGCGCCGCGCTGGCGAGCCAGGCCGCGGTGAAGGCCGCGCTCCCGCCCCCACGCACGACGCGACGCCAGGCCCTAGAGGCCGAGCACGCCGTGGAGGAAGTCGTTCTTCTTCTTCGACTTGGCCGGCTTGGCGCCCGGCTGGTTCTCCGGCTCGGCGAGCACCACCGCGGCGGCGTGCGTCTGATCTTCGGTGGCCGCCACCTCCACCGCCGGCGGCGCGAAGGTGGTGTCCTTGTGCCGGCCAAAGGGCAGGATCTTGGGCAGGCCCGGTCCGCGGTAGTCGGACGGCGGCACAGTGGGACGAAGTCCGTGCGACGTGAGGAGCTTGTAGGCGTCCTGGTACCAGATCTCGCCCGGGTAGTTGTAGCCGAGCACCGCGCCGTCCTTCACCGCCTCGCCGGCAAGGCCCACGTTCAGGTAACACTCGACCAGCCGGTAGAGGGCTTCGGGCGTGTCGGTGGTGGTCTGGTAGTCGTCGACCACGGTCCTGTAGCGGGCGATGGCGGCAACCGGATCGCCCAGCCGCTCATAGTAGCGGCCGACGGCCATTTCCTTGCCGGCCAGCTGGTCCTGGGTCATGTCGTATTTGAACTTGGCGTCGCGGGCGTATTCGGTCCCCGGATAACGCTTCATCACTTCCTGCAGGGCGGCGCGCGCCTGGCCGGTCGCCGCCTGGTCCCGGCCCACATCGACGATCTGCTCGAAGTAGCAGATGGACTTGATGTAATAGGCGTAGGGCGTGGCGGCGTTGCCCGGATAGAGGGTGATGAAGTGTTCGGCGTCGGCGATGGCGTCGGCGTAGTCGTTCGCCTCATAGTGGGCGTAGGACTCCATCAGGATCGCCCGCCGCGACCACTCCGAATAGGGGTGCTGCCGCTCTACCTCCTTGAAATAGTTGGCCGCCATCGTCCATTCGTGGCGGTCGAGGTGTTCGGCGCCGGTATTGTACAGCACCTCCACCGGCAATTCCTTGTAGGCGAGCGTTGGCTTCTTCTTGTGAAGCACGCCGCAGCCCGCGACAGCGACGACGGCGGCAAGGGCCAGCACGACGGCGCAGCGGCCCCGGAAATTGGCAATCACGGACGGTGACCTCGAAACCTTTATGGGCGCGCCCCGCGCCAGCGTTCCGGGTTTCTACACGAGGCTTCCGAAGCCCGCAAAGCCTCAGACGGCTTCGGCGAGCGCCTGGGTGGGCGCGGCGTAGCGCCAGGCGTCCGGCCTGGCCAGAAGGGCCCGGACCAGGGCGTTGTTCAGTTCGTGGCCGGAACAGATCCCCTCGTAACGGCCAAGCAGCGGCGCGCCGAGCAGATAGAGATCGCCGACGGCGTCCAGCGCCTTGTGGCGGACGAACTCGTCGCCCCGGCGCAAGCCTTCGGGATTGACGACGCGGTCGCCTTCGATGACCACGACGTTTTCCAGCGTCCCGCCGCGGGCGAGGCCCGCCTGCCTCAGGGCCTCGACCTCATGCAGGAAGCCGAACGTGCGGCAGCCGGCCAGTTCACCGCGGAAGCTGACCTCGTCCACGGCCAGCTCAAGGTCCTGGCGGCCGATGGCCGCACTGTCGAAGGCGATCTCGAAAGCCACCTCGAAGCGGTCGGCGGGCCTGAGGGTGGCGGACTTGCCCGCTTCCTGGGCGCTCACCGGTTCGAGGACCTCGATATAGCGGCGGCGCGCGGCCTGCTCCTTGCGGCCGGCCTCATCGATCGCGGCGACGAAGGCGTCGCAGGAGCCGTCCATGATCGGAACCTCGGGCCCGTCGATCTCCACCAGGACATTGTCGAGCCCGAGGCCGCAGAAGGCGGCCATCAGGTGCTCGACCGTGGAGACCGTGACGCCGGCCGCATTGCCGATCACCGTGCCCAGACGCACGCCGCAGACCGCTTCGGCCGTGGCGGCGATGGCCGGATCCTTATCGGCGACGTCGGTCCTCAGAAAGCGGATGCCGGAATTGGCGGCGGCGGGGCGAAGGTTAAGCTGGGTGACCTGACCGGTGTGGATGCCCACGCCTGAGAGGCTCACGGGTCTTGCGAGGGTGACCTGGGGAAATGGCGACAAGGGTGCTCTCTTGTTACGATTTTGTGGACGGCGTCCCCAACGGCGCCGCGCGCCTTTCCCCAATGCTTCGATAGGCTGCGTTGCGTCAGGCTCAAACACACGTCCTGTTTCCGACTGTTTCTCGGATAAGCGCCTGATCTTTATCTTCAATCTGGACGAAATAGGCCGCCTCTCCGGGGGCGGAAAGGCGGCTCCGAGTTGGGCGCGGGGCGGAAAGGCGACGCCCCTGAAGTTTGCGCACACCTCCCGTTGGCCGGGAGGCAAGCTTGCCGTCAGTTGGCGAGGCGCCGCAGGAACGAGGGGATTTCGAGATCCTCGTCCTCGGCCGTCTCTTCGTCCTCGAAGGCTTCCGGAGCCGGCTGCGCCTGGGCCATGGTCCGCGCCGGGGCGGGCTGAGCGTCGGGCCGGCGGGAGCCGAACAGGCTGAGCCATCCTCCGCCCTTCTGCCGCCGATCTTCGCCATAGTGCCTCGAAGGGAACAGGGGCTCCTCGTCCGCTTCGGCGACTGGCTCGGTCGCGCGCGTGGTCTGGAGAGTGAGCACCTCGGCCTTGGTCTCCTCGAAGGTGAAGCCGCTCTGGTCTGCGGTGACCGGCGCAGCGGGAGCGGCGGCGAACGCGGCGGCCATCACCGGTTCGGGCGCGTCTTCCGTCGTGGCGTTGGCCGGCTCGAGGATAATGTCCATCGGCGCTTCGGCGACCGCTTCGAAGCGCTTGGGCTCGATGGCGGCGATCGACGCGCCGTCCATGCCGGTGGCCACTACCGAGACGCGGACCACGCCGTCGAGCTGCGGATCGAAGGCCGCGCCGAAGATGATGTTGGCCTCCGGATCGACCTGGCCGGAAATGGCGTTGGCCGCCTCGTCGACCTCTAACAGGGTCATGTCCAGGCCGCCGGTGATGTTGACCAGCACCGCCTTGGCGCCCTTGAGCGAGACCTCGTCGAGAAGCGGATTCTGGATGGCGTTTTCCGCCGCCATCAGAGCCCGGCCTTCGCCGGAGGCTTCGCCCGTGCCCATCATCGCCTTGCCCATTTCGGTCATCACCGTGCGGACGTCGGCGAAATCGAGATTGATCAGGCCCGGCAAGACCATCAGGTCCGTGATCGAGCGAACGCCCGAGTGCAGCACCTGGTCGGCCAGGCCAAAGGCCTCGGCGAACGTGGTCCGCTCATTGGCGACGCGGAACAGGTTCTGGTTGGGAATGACGATCAGGGTGTCGACATAGCGCTGCAGCTCGGCGATGCCCGCATCGGCCAGACGCATGCGGTGCCGGCCTTCAAAGTGGAAGGGTTTCGTCACCACGCCGACGGTGAGGATGCCGCGCTGACGGGCGCACTTGGCGATGATCGGACCCGCGCCGGTGCCGGTGCCGCCGCCCATGCCGGCGGTGATGAAAACCATGTGGGCGCCATCGAGGTGCTCGCCGATCTCAGGCTCGGATTCCTCGGCCGCCGACATGCCGACCTCGGGGTGGGCGCCTGCGCCCAGGCCCTGGGTGACGCCGACTCCCAGCTGGATCCGGTTCTGGGTCTTGGAGAAGGCGAGTTGTTGGGAATCCGTGTTCGCGACGACGAATTCCACCCCCTCTAGGCCGGATTCGATCATGTTGTTGACCGCGTTTCCGCCGGCGCCGCCAACGCCAAACACCACGATACGCGGCTTCAATTCCTTGGTCTGTGGCGCAAAAACTTTGAACGTCATTTTGAACCCCGCAACCTCCGCCGTTGGTCTCTTGAACGACTGTCGAGCCTGGCCCCGACTGTTTCGTTCGACAGCAACACTTTAGAAACCATCATCCTTAAGCCGGCGTTAACTGCATAATATGAGTCGCCTGCCGGACGAGGCGTTTCCCGTGGTGACGCTTTAAAGATTATCGCGCAGCCATGCGGCGGCCTTGACCACCACATTCGCGCGCGGATCGACGGGCGTCGCCGGCCGGGCGCCGGTCGGCTTTTTCGGCGCGGCCTCGCGCGGGCCGAAGGCGGCGCGCTGCAGCACGCCGGCGGCTGAGCAGAAGGCCGGGCCGGCGGCGGCGTCGGCCAGATGCGGGATGCGGCGGGGCCTGCCGAGCCTCACCGAGCGGTCGAAACAGCGCACGGCTACTTCCCGGGCGCCGGCCAGCTGGCTGGCGCCGCCAACGAGCACGATGCCGGCCCCGGGATCGATCAGGGCGCCGGCGGCCTTGAGCCGCTCCTTCACGCGCTCGAAGGTCTCCTCCACCCGGGGGGCGATGATGCCTTTGAGCATCGACCGTGGCGCGGTCACCGGTCCCGCGCCCGGATCGTCGCCGCGCGGCGGCGCTTCGATCATCTCGCGGTCCTCGTTGGCCGAGGCGATGGCCGACCCGTGCAGCGTCTTGATCCGCTCGGCGCCGACGATCGAGGTGGAAAGGCCGCGGGCGATATCCTGGGTGACGTGCGCCCCGCCCACGCCGAAGCTGTCGACATGCACCAGGGCCCCGCCGGACCATACGGCCACGGAGGTCGAACCGCCGCCCATGTCGATGCAGATGGCGCCCAGCTCCATCTCGTCCTCTTCCAGCGCCGCCAGCGAGGACACGAAGGGGGCCGCGACCACGCCGTCGAATTGCAGGTGGGCGCGCTCGACGCAGTTGCGCAGGGTCTGGAAGACCGCCTCATTCATAGAGACGACCAGCAGATCGAGGCCGAGCTTTCGGCCTACCAGGCCGCTCGGATCGCGCACCCGGCGCTCGCCGTCCACGGACCAGGCCACCGGCTGCAGGTGGATGGGCTGGCGTCGGGCCAGGCGCAGGCCGGTCATCGCCTGGGTCACGGCCCGGTTCTTATCGGCGTCGCCGATCGGCCGCCCGCCCACCGACACCTGGGCGCTGACCCGGTGGCTGGCGAGATGACCGCAGGCCGTGGTGACCGTAACGCCCTGGACGTCGACCTTGGCCATGGCCTCGGCGCGTTCCACCGCCAGCGCGATCGCCCTTGCGGCCTCCTCCGCATCGACGATCGACCCGGCGCGGACGCCGTGCGACTGAACATAGCCAACGCCGGCGGTCACGAGGGATTTGTCGGCCCGACGGATGCCTTCCGGCCGCATGATGAAACAGGCCACCTTCGAGGCGCCCAGGTCCAGCGCCGCCACCGCGCCAGAGCGACCGATAGCGCTCTTGAGCGCCTCGCGTCCTTCGCGTCTGGCCGCGCGCGTTTCCGCGCCGGTTCGTTCAAGCACCTCACTCATTAAACCCCACCCCCAGCCAAAGCCGGCGCCGCCGTAGACCGCGGTCGCACCAACACCATTTCAGGATCGCGCAGGTCGATGCGCTCAAATCCCAGATCGAGAATCTTCGCCGTCTGATCGAGGGAATCGAGGCGCGCCAGCGCCTCGGCCTCGTCCCTGGCCGGCAGCAGGATGACCCCGCCGTCCTTGATGTTCAGGTTCCAGCGCCGGTCATCCACCCGCACCAGGGCGCTCAGATGCTGCGCCAGCCTCGGCCGACTCATCACCATCGGCAGGATATCGGCGGCGGCGAGATTGGCGCCGTCGCCAACGATCAGCGGCAGGGTCTGGAACTTGGCGGGAGAGACGTCCGGCGCGACGGCCCCGTTGTCGGCGATCACCACGGTTTTTCCGTCGAGCTCCCACACCGCCATCAGCGGCCGCTGGACGACCGCGATGACCAGGGTGTCGGGCAGCAGGCGGATCACCCGCGCGTCGGCCACCCACGGCACCTGCCGCACTCGCTCACGCATGGCGGCGAGGTCGACGTCAAGAATCGGTACGCCGGTCCGCAGGTTGGCCGCGGCGATGATCTGCTTCTGGGCGATCGGCGAGGCGCCCTGCAGGTGGATGTTGTCCACCCTGAAGCCGATGGTCGCCAGGTCGCTCCTGGTGGCGGCCTGGGCATAGCGCGAGAGGGCCTCGCCGCGACCGCCGGTGGCCAGCAGCACCACCAGCAGCATGGCCGC
>DASXGB010000266.1:0-11435 GCA_036489325.1 Caulobacteraceae bacterium | reverse complement strand
GAGGCTGGGCCGGTGTCGGCCGCGAGCGATCGCGGCGGCTCGCGGAACTGCGCACGGTCCCGGACCGGATGTGATCGTTCGCGGGTGTCCTCATTAGCGGATGAACTCGGCCCAGCGTTCGCGGTTCCGGCCATGGTCGAGACAATCCGATGCCGCACGACTATGGAAGCCCGGTGGAGACAACCGCACGCCTTGTCCTTGCCAGCGCCAGTCCCAGGCGACTCGATCTCCTGTCGCAGGCCGGCCTCGTCCCCGATGCCGTGGAGCCACCCCACATCGACGAGCGGCGGCTTCCGGGCGAAACGGCGCGTCGGGCGGTCGTCAGGCTCGCCAACGCCAAGGCCGACGCGGTCTGGCGACCCGGCTGCGGCGCCTTTGTTCTGGGGGCGGACACAATCGTCTCACTGGGCGGTCGCATGCTTGGCAAGCCGAAAGATGAGCCTGAAGCGCGCGCCATGCTCCGCCGTCTCTCCGGGCGCGGTCACCGTGTGGTCACCAGTGTTGCGGTGATCGCCCCAGATAGCCGACGGGCCGCGCGCCTTGCCGAGGCGCGAGTGCGCTTCAAGGTCTTCGGCGATGACGACATCAAGGCCTTGATCGCGTCGGACGATTGGCGCGGCGCCGCCGGCGCCTATCGCATCCAAGGCCTGGCAGGCGCCAGCGTGATCGCTGTCACCGGATCCTACACGGCCATCGTCGGCCTGCCGCTCTACGAGACGGTGACCCTGCTGGCCGGCCTTGGATTCCGCCGGCGATGAGCGGGCGCCGTTTCTTCCTCGATCGCAGCCCAGGTGAAAGCCGCGCGGTGGTGACGCTCGACGGGCGCCCGGAGCGCCTTCTCATCGCCCGTGACAGTGACCGGGCGATCCAGGCTTATGGTGCACGGGCTGTTGCGCGCGTCCGCTCGATCGACCGCCGACTGTCGATCGCCTTCCTCGACCTCGGCGAGGCACAGGACGCGATACTCAATCTGGAGCCGCGCGGCGATGCAATCTCTGAAGGGATCTTCCTCGAGGTCGAGATCCGGGCCGAAGCTCGTGCCGGGAAGGGCGCACGCGCCCACCGGCTGGGTCAGGCCGAAGGACCCGCAAGGTTGCTCGAGGCCGGTCCGAACCTCGAAGCGAAACTGGGAAACCTCTCCAAAGGCGCGGCGATCGAGACCGGGCCCGCTGCGCGCATGATCGCCGACGCTGCGCAGGATGAGGTGCTCGAGACCCTTTATCCTCTGCCCGCCGGCGGAAGCATCACCATTGAGACGACCCGGGCGCTCGTCGCCGTCGATGTCGATGTCGGCGCCCAACCAGGCGCGACAGCCAAACGCGCCACCCGCGCCGCCAACCAAGCCGCCATCGCTGAAGCGGCGCGCCTGCTCCGCTTGAAAGGCCTTGGCGGTCTGGTGGTCATCGACCTGGCTGGCCGAGGGCACGACGGCGCGGCCCTGCTGGTCGCCGCCAGATCGGTTTTCGCGCCGGACAATCCTGGCGTGGCCTTTGGACCCGTATCGCGCTTCGGAACCTTGGAGCTCACGATTCCCAGACGGGTGCGGTCGAACCTGGAAGTTCTCGCCGGCGATGGGCGCGGCGCCAACACGCAAACCCAAGCCATGGCTCTGCTCAGATCTCTCGAGCGAGAGGCTTTGGCCGACGGGGGAGGGCGGTTCGAGGCGCGCGCGGCGCCGGACGTCGCGGCGGCGGCCGCCCCTTATATGAATGTCCTCCTGGATCGTCTCGGCGCGCGGCTCTCGCTTCGGCCGGAATCGGATCGCTGCGGCTTTGAGGTGACCCCCGTATGAGCCTCGCTCGCTGCCCGATATGCGGCAAGCCTCCGGTTGCCGCGTTCCGCCCTTTCTGTTCGGCCAGGTGCGCCGATGTCGACCTCAACCGCTGGCTTACCGGGGGCTATTCAATCCCCGGAGCGCCCGAGGAAAATGAGGTCGACCAGGATGCGGCAGACTGGGAATCTGAGGAATAGGCGCATTTCTGGACAAGCGGGGGGGCCTTGCCTATAGACGCCCCCTCGCGCCGGGCCTGGGTAGCTCAGTTGGTAGAGCAGCGGACTGAAAATCCGCGTGTCGGTGGTTCGAATCCGCCCCCAGGCACCATTCCCGGGGCCGTCCGGGCTAGCCGAGACCGACCGCCGACAGGATCGCGCCAACGACCGAAGCCGCAACGCTGACGACCGCCACGACGAGCTCGCTCCCTTGAGGAGCGTCGGGCCCCTCGATTGCGGCGGCTCCCACGGTCCCCGGCGGCGAAAGACGGCGGAAGGGCCAGAGAGCCGAGGCCGCCGCCAGAAGAAGTTTGTGGCCGAAGACGATAAGCGCCCGGTCCGCATGGGGCCGCGCTCCAGCCGCCCTTGATCAACGCCGGATTTCGCGAAGACTACTCAGGCGAGAACGCCGGTGCGGCCAGGCCTGCGCGGCGAAATGTTTCATGGAATTAGGTGCGCTGCAGCACAATCCTTAAGCACCTGCGCTAGAACCACAGTATTTTCAAACTTGGCAGTTAGGTGCGCCGCACTATGAACCTTGTTAGGCGAAACATTCGTCGTGACCGGCCGCTCTGTGGCCCTCTTGACGCCGGAAAAACGGGTTGCCAAAGGTTCCCGGCCGTTAGTCTAACGATGCGGTAATTTCCGGGTGAGGCGCAGGTGCGATGATCCCGTCCATCCACTCTTGAGCCCGATCAATCAGGAACCGGCGACAGATGCTCGAAACAAAACGCACTTCTCCCATCATCGCGTTGATAGGCGCAGTTGCGCTCCTGTCGAGCGCGCCAGCCCTGGCCCAGACTGCCGCTCCGGCGCCCGCGTCGGCGCCCGCCGCGGCCGCTGCGCCCGCCGCCGGAGATCAGCCCACCGGCTCCGAAGCCGCCGAGACCCTGAAGGTGGGAGGCTCTGCCAACGGCAAACTCACTCCGATTGTCATGTTCGAACAGGCCGACCTGGTCGTTAAGATCGTGATGATCGGCTTGCTGGCCTGTTCGATCCTTTCCTGGACCCTGCTGGTCATCAAGCTGGTCGAATTCGGCAGTCTTCGCCGCACCTCGGACCGCTTCCTGGAGTCATTCCGCGGAGCCAAGTCGATCAACGAGATGGGTCGGATCGCCGAATCCGAAGATTTCGCCGGCAACCCGATGGCCGACATGGCCGCCGCCGCCGCCGCCGAGGTGGAGCTCTCCCGCCAGGCAGGTCTCAATGTCACCGGCGAGTTCCGCGATTCCACGCTGATGCGCGCCACGACGGCCATCAACGCCGTGCAGGCCTCGCTGGCCCGTCGCCTTTCCGGCGGCATGCAGTTCCTGGCGTCTGTGGGCGCGAACGCCCCCTTCATCGGACTGTTCGGCACCGTTTACGGGATCATGAATTCGTTCATCGGCATCGCCAACACCAACACCACCAACCTCGCGGTCGTCGCCCCCGGTATCGCCCAAGCCTTGCTGGCGACCGGTATCGGCCTCTTCGCCGCCATCCCGTCTGTGGTGTTCTATAACTACTTCCAGACGCAGATCACCGGCTACGGGTCGCGCTCCGAAGGCTTCGTCGCGGAGCTGGTCAACGCCATTTCGCGGCAGCTCGACAAGGGAGCCTAAGTCGGATGGCCGCTAAACTCGCAGGGCCTAGCGGCGGCCGATACGACGTCGCGCAAAATCACTCCATCAATGTCACGCCTTTCGTGGACGTGATGCTGGTGCTTCTGATCATCTTCATGGTGGCCGCGCCACTGGCCAGCGTGACGATCAAGGTGAATTTGCCGCCAGCCGTCGCCAAGCCGGCCAGAAAGCCACCGAAGATCGTCTACATCTCGCTCAAGAAGGACGGCCGCGTGTTCGTCAACGACAACCTGTCGGACCTGTCGACCCTCGGCGATGACCTCAAGGCGGCGGTCGGCACGCCCAACCCGACCAATGAGCGGATCTACATCCGTGGCGACCAGGACACCGAGTACATGGACTTCATGGGAGTCATGAACAAGCTCCAGGACAACGGGTTCTACAGCGTCGCCCTGGTGGGTGAGGACAAGTCCGGACTGCGCAAATGAGCGAGACGCCTCCCGTTCAACGCGCCGCGGTGGTGGACATCGCCCACCCGAGCCACAACCCTTTTGATGTCCCGCGGCCGAAGGCGAACAAGGGCGTCACGATCGCCATTGTCGGCTCGCTCATACTGCATGGCGTGATCGGCTATTACCTCTGGCAGTGGAAGTTCAAGGCCCACTACCAACAGTACTCCGAAGAAAAAACGAACGCGCAGATCATCAAGCCGCCGCCACCCCCGCCACCGCCGCCACCACCACCGCCGCCGCCAAAGAACCTGCCGCCACCGCCGCCGGTTCAACCGCGTCCGCCGGCCGTCGTGGCGCCGAACATCGCGACTCCGCCGCCGCTGCTGATCAGGCCGGTCGAGGCGCCCAGGCCGGCGCCAGCGCCGCCCGTCGTCGCCTCGCCTGCGCCGCCGCCGCCGCGTCCGACGGTGATCACCAATCCGGACTGGCTGCGCCGGCCCAGCGGCGATGACATGGCCCAGTACTATCCTGAGCGCGCGCAGCGTCTGAACGTTACCGGCCGGGCGACCCTTCACTGCACCGTGACGACGTCGGGCACGCTTACCGACTGCTCTGTGGCTTCCGAGGATCCCGCTGACGAGGGCTTTGGCACCGCTGCGCTCAAGATGACGCGTCTGTTCAAGATGCGGCCGTCGACGCGCGACGGCCAGCCCGTGGGCGGCGCGGCGGTCAATATTCCGATCGTCTTCCAGCTGCCAAAAGACTGAAGCGGCTCCCAATGTATGGCCGCAGGCCCCGGAGGTTTTCCTCCGGGGTCTTGCTTTTCCGGTTGGCTTGAAAGCGCCAGCCTTCCCGCCTAAAGCTCCGGCCTCCGTTTGGGCCGCCTTAGCTCAGTTGGTTAGAGCGCTAGATTGTGGATCTAGAGGTCCCCCGTTCGAACCGGGGAGGCGGTACCACCCTCAAGGATTCGCAGTCCTACTTCTCGGATTTGCGGGCCTTGGCGATGGCGGCGTTGAGCGCGTCCATGTCATCCCCCGCGAGGATTTCGTCTCCGACCACGAAACCGGGCGTGCCATCCAGCGCCAGCTTGTCGAACAGCGCATTGGTTCTGGCCAGCTGAGCCGTGTTTTCGGCGTTGGGCGCGATGTCAGCGGAGTGGGCGCCACTGGCGACGGCGACCTTTTCCACCGTTCCGTCGTCGAGCGGCTGGGTGGTCATGAACGTCCTGTAGAGCCCGAGGTAGTCACCACCGGCCTTCTTCACGGCCAGGGCTGCGTAAGCCGCATGCTCGGACGTTGCGCCAAAGATTGGCATCTCCTTGAACACGAAGCGGATGTCCGGATGGTCGTGGATGAGCGCCAGCAGCCTGGGCGCCATCGCTTCGCAGTGAGGGCAGCGGTAATCGTAGAACTCGGTGACCGTCACATTGCCGTTCTGGTTGGCGACAAAATCGTGCGGATCGTGCTCGATCGCTGCGCGCAGGGCGGGAATCTGCGCTTCAGCCTTCTTCTGGGCTGCGGCGACACGGGCGTCCTCGTTGACCTGCAGTTGCTGGCTCGCCTCCTGCAGCACCTCCGGGTGGGCCATGAGGTAGGCGCGCACTCGCTGGCCGAAAACGGCGTCTGAATCTGTGGCGGGATGGCAGGCGGCGAGCATCACAAGCCCCGCAATCGCCAGAACGAGGCGGGTCATCCCGGCTGGGCCATGGTCTTCAGGTCGTCCGGCGTCGGGTTTGAGGAGAGGATGATGTCGGTCGCGCGGCGCCACTCGGGGGAGTCCTTCTTGAGCAGGACGCGGGCGCGGATTGCGAACACACGCGCATCCTTCTGCTGGCCCAGGTAGAAGTTCTGCTCGGCTGTGGCCAGTCGGGCCATGCCGCCCAACCCCTTGCTGTCATAGGCCTCGGCGATGAGCTGCCAGCCGAGCGCGTTGTCCGGTTCGACGGCAAGCGCCTGCTTGACCTGGTCGATCGCCGCGTCGACCTGTTTCGGGTCGTTCAGCGCCAGGAGCGCCTGACCAAGATTGATCCGCAACAGCGGTGCGTCGGGTTTCAGGTCCACCGATTTCTGGTGGGCCGGCACGGCTTCCTTGGCGCGGCCAGCCTCGAACAGCACTTGCCCCTTGAGTTCCCAGAGATAGGGATCGTTCGGCTGCTCGGCGATCAGAACGTCGATAGCCTTCACCGCCTGGTCGGTCTCGTTCTCCTTGTAGAGGGCGATGGCCCGCGCATAGCGGGCGGGGAACGAAGTGTCGGTCTCGGGATAGTCGATAAGGGTCTGGTAGGGGCCCATCATGAAGGCGTCGATCTTCGCCTTAATCAGATTGTGGGCGGCGATGGCTTCCGGGGAGTCGACGGCGCCGGCGTGCGGCTCCTTTTCCACCCTCACACGCAAGGCCTCGATGCGGTCGTCGCTTAGGGGGTGGTCGCGGAAGTAGGGGAACTTCTTCTCGTCGTCGAAGACTTCCTGATAGCGGTAGTTGTCGAAAAAGCTGACGAGTCCGCGGCCCGAATAGCCCGCCTTTTCCAGGTAGGTGGCGCCCGCCTCATCGGCGCGCGCTTCCTGTTCGCGCGAGTAGCCGAGGACGCCCAGCTCGCCGAAATAGGTGGATGAAAAGACCAACGCGGCCGCGCCCTCCGGCGAGCCGGCGGCGGCCGCCAGGATGCCGAGGCCGATGCTCGCCAACATGGGTCCCAACGCCGCCTTTGTGGCGCCCCCCGATCTCGCCACATGTCCGCCAGCCACGTGGCCAGTCTCGTGGGCGATAACCCCTTCAAGCTGATCAGGGGTGTCAGTCTTCAGGATGAGGCCGGTGTTGACGTAGATATTGAGGCCAGCCGTCGAGAAGGCGTTCAACTCCTTATCGCCGATAAGGTGAATCTCGACCTTCTTCGGATCGAGACCGGCGGCGACGAAGATCGGGTCCGCCTCCTGGTGAAGGATGGCCTCGATCTCGGTGTCGCGCACGATCGAGATCGGCTCTTCCTGAGCCTGAGCCGCGCCGGCGCAGCTCGCCAGGACGAGGGCGCTGAACGCGAGGGCGGGGAGGCGGGTCGTCAACGGCATGATCTCGTTTCGCCCCCGCCAGGCCAGACTAGCGGCTCATACGTTTCGGCGCCACCAGCCCCGCTTGGGTGACGACGGCGGAGCACCAATCTCGGCAGGATCGGGGTCGGCCGGCGGAGGATTGTCCACCGCCAGCGTCACCGGCGGCGCCTCGGGCAGGATCTCGGCCAGAGCCGGCTGGGTGATCGGTGCGGGCGGCTCAGGGCTAACGGTCTCCTCGACGACAACCGTCTCCGCCTCTTCGGTGGTCGCGGCCTTCCCGCGGCGACGCCGGGGCTTGGCCGCCTTCGGCGGCGCGGGCTCGGGCAATTCCACCCAGACCTCTTCCTCGAGAGAGGGCGTAGGCGCACCCGCGACTCCTACGAGGGCAGGCTCGGGCTCCGCTCGCAACTGCGGTTCAGGCCGGGGAGTCTGGTCGCCGGCCGGCTCGCGCTCGACCGGACCACGCCATTCATACGGATCCTCGCCAGTCAACCTGGCCGGCCACGACCAGGCGTAGGCGTCTCCCGATGTTTCCCTGGTCCGGCGACCGCCCCGGCGACCGCGACGTCGCCGTCCCTGGCCCTCACCGGAGCTTTCAACCGGCTGGGCGGCTTCGGTCGGAGCGTCGGGTCGGCGCCCACGCCGACGGCGCCGTCCGCGGCGTCGGCCATCATCGTCACTGGCCAGGGTTTCGACCACTTGCTCGGCTTCGGCTTCAGCCGGCAGATCCTCTTCTTCTTCCTCTTCGATTTCGATGTCGTCGAGGAAGTCCTCTTCGCTCGTGTCGGGCTCCGCGACCAGCGCATCCGGCCGCTCGAAGGGCGTGCTGGACACCCGCTCGATCTGGTGATCGGCGGCGCTGAGGATTTCGTCCAGCACCACGTTGGCGAACAGTCCGTGGCTCTGCGCCAGGCGGATGAGGGCGTCCCGCTTGTGGTTCAGGATATAGAGGCCGGTTTCTTTGGATGTGCGCAGAACCACTTCGCCGCCGCCGCGCATGGCTTCGACCTCGAGAGCGCGCAGGGCGCCCAGGGCGCTCGACGCGGCCGTGCGCTGCCGGCCGGTCCCGGCGCAGTGCGGGCAGACCTCGGTGGTGCCCTCGAGGATGCCGGTCCGGCGGCGCTGACGGCTGATTTCCATGAGGCCGAAGGATGAGATGCGACCCATCTGGATGCGGGCCCGGTCCTGCGCCAGGCAGTCCTTCAGCACCTTCTCAACCGCCCGGTTGTTCTTGGCCTCCTCCATATCGATGAAGTCGATCACGATCAGACCGGCAAGGTCACGCAGGCGGAGTTGCCGGGCCGCCTCGGCGGCCGCCTCAATGTTGGTCTTCAGCGCGGTGGCTTCGACATTGCGCTCGCGCGTTGCCCGCCCGGAGTTGACGTCGATGGCCACCAGGGCCTCGGTCTGGTTGATCACCAGATAGCCGCCGGACTTCAAAGGCACGGTGGGCGAGTAGATCTGCGCCAGATGGTCTTCGACCTTGTAGGCGGCGAACAGCGGCGCGGCGCCGTGATAGTTCTGTACCTTCTTGGCCTGGGTCGGCATCAGCATGCGGATGAAATCGCGGGCGTCGCGATAGCCGGCCTCGCCTTCGACCATCACCGCCTCGACGTCCTTGTCGAACAGGTCGCGGATGGCTCGCTTCACCAGGTCTTCTTCGGCGTAGATCAGCGCCGGCGCGATCGAGTGAAGTGTGGTGTCCCGGATATTGCCCCAGGCGCGCGACAGATATTCGTAATCGCGCTTGATCTCGGCCTTGGTGCGCTTGGCTCCGGCGGTGCGCACAATCAGACCCATGCCCTTGGGCACGTCGAGGTCCTGCACGATGCCGCGCAGGCGCTTGCGGTCGGCTGCGGTGGTGATCTTGCGGCTGATGCCGCCGCCGCGATCGGTGTTGGGCATGAGCACGCAGTAGCGGCCGGCCAGGGACAGATAGGTGGTGAGCGCCGCGCCTTTATTGCCGCGCTCCTCCTTGACCACCTGCACCAGCATGATCTGCCGGCGCTTGATGACCTCCTGGATCTTGTAGCGCCGCATCATCCTGCGGCGGCGGCGCGCCACCTCTTCGTCGACCTCGTCGTCCTCGCCACCCAGGCTCTCGGACGCCTCGGCCTCGGCCGCCGTCTCGTCGTCGTCCTCCTCATCGGCCGCGCGCAGCAGGGCTTCGCGGTCAGCGTGGGGGATCTGGTAGTAGTCGGAATGGATCTCGTTGAACGCGAGGAACCCGTGGCGATTGCCGCCATACTCGACGAACGCCGCCTGCAGGCTGGGTTCGACCCGGGTGACCTTGGCTAGATAGATATTGCCGCGAAGCTGTTTGCGGGCGCGGCTTTCGAAATCGAAGGCTTCAATCTCGGAGCCGTTGAGCACCACCACCCGGGTTTCTTCCGGGTGGGCGGCGTCGATCAGCATCTTCTTGGACATATTGGATAACTCCGAGGCGCCATGCGGACCTTGGGTCCGGGCGCCGGCTGCGGGCGCGCACGCCAGCGAGCACGCCGATCCGGCGGACGCCGATGGCGTCCTGGACTTGGATCGAGCTCGAAGGGAAGGCGGCGCCGCCCATGGTTGTGTGTCTCTGAATGCGCTCGCTTCTTCGGAAGTGAACGCGAATGGCGTGTCGCGTCTGCATCCGATGAAGGACACCTGGCCCGACGCGGGGCCGCGCAAAAGACGCCGCGGAATGTCCGTGGACGGCGATTGCGTAACGCCAATGTATGGGACCGTTGGCCGAAAGGGAAGGAAAGCTTTGGGCCGGGCTGCGGCGTCTGGCCGCACCAGCGCTTGGCCCGTAAGCGATTCCCTTAACTCTTTGTGCACGGCCCGGTTGCCATATGGCCGGGCGTTTTGCGCTTTGCGCGCCGCCTGGAGCCCAAGCCTTGCCGCTGCCCATGACCCTGGGCCGAATCGCGCTCGTCCTATGGGCGCTCGTCGCGCTGGCGCGGCCGGCCCTGGCGCAGGGCGGCCAGGCGGGCATCGACGTCCGGGTGGGTTACGGAGCGGACGCCACGCGCGTGGTGGTCGACAGCCCGGTCCCGGTGACAGGCCAGCGAGAACAAACCGGCTCCGACGAGGTCAACTACATGCTGCGCGGGCCCGACGCCGGCATTCTCCTTCAGGGTCTGGGTCATGGCCTGGTCAGGGCCTGGCGGCTCGACGCCGGGGAGGGAGGCTCGCGCCTCACCCTCGATCTCAGCGGCAGGAGCCGGGTGGTGCGGACGTTCGTGATCCCGCCCAGCGCCGAGAGCGCGATGTATCGTTACGTTATCGACCTTGCGCGCGTGGACGATGTCGCGGCCAAGGCGCCGACGGTCATCGCCGACGCGGCCCCGAAGGACCAAGCCAGGGTCGAGATCGCCGCCAGACCCGCGACAGTCATATCCGCATCGGCCTTGCCCCCCGCAGCCGCCGCGCCGGCCACCGAACCCAGGACCGTGCTCGCCACCCGGTATCCAGTCCCCCTGACCCCCTGGGCAGATCAGGTACGCCCAGAGCGCCAGGCGGCCGCGCTGCGGCCGGCCTCGCCGCGAGCAACGGCGCCGTCCAAGGACGCGGTGGCCGTGCTCGCTGTCTCGCGCGCTCCACGCCGGACAGGCAAACTCATCCGCGAGCCGACCGACGCCTCTGCAGTCGCCCAGCAGTCGGCGCTGCCGCCTGCCCCGCCGGCCGAGCGCGAGCGTCCCGCCCACGTGGCCCTGGCGTCGCGCAAGGTGATCGTCATCGACGCCGGTCACGGCGGCCATGATCCGGGCGCCCAGAGCGCTGGCGAGAACGAAAAGGACATTACGCTCGCAGCCGCTCTGCATCTTCGCCACCGGCTGCTGCGCGATGGCCAATACCGGGTGGTGATGACCCGCAGTTCCGACGTCTTCGTGCCGCTGGAGACGAGGGTGAGCATCGCCCGCCAGGCCGGCGCCGACCTCTTCATCGCGCTGCACGCCGATTCCGCCGGCGACAACGATGCGACCCACGGGGCCAGCGTCTACACCCTGAGCGGTCATGGCGAGACGCGGGTGAAGGAGGTCCTGACCGGCCATGAGTGGTTCGCCAAGGCCGCGCCGCGCAATGATCCGGCGGTCAAGGGCATCCTGCTGGATCTCACCCAGCGCAGCACCCTCAACCGGTCCAACGAATTCGCCCAACTTCTCGTCGACCGCCTGAGCGAGAAGATCGACGTCCTGCCCAAGTCCCACCGAGACGCCGGCTATTTCGTGCTGCTGGCGCCGGACGTCCCGGCGGTGCTTCTGGAGATGGGCTTCATCACCAGCCCACTAGATCAGGCGCGGCTGACCAGTCCCGCGCGCCGCAACGCCCTGATGGACATGGTCGGCGACGCCATCGACGAATACTTCCGCGGCGAGATGCGGGTGGCCGAGAACTGA
>DASXGB010000211.1:0-3981 GCA_036489325.1 Caulobacteraceae bacterium | reverse complement strand
CGGCGCCCCGCGGCAGATTTCCCGCCCAGACTCTGAAGTCCGGACGTTCAATCCACCGCGGGGCAGTACCCCGCGGCCCACCGCAAGGCGCGGTGAACGATGGCGCCCGATCTGCCGCAATCAGCGCCGCAGGTCAACTTGGGGAGTGCCGGCGAGCCTGTAGGCGCCGCCCCGGACTCTGCGGACGTCCGCTGAGGCGCGGAGCGCAGACCTAATCCCCGACCTTGACCAGCATCTTGCCGGCGTTCTCGCCCTTCAGCAGCCCGATTAGGGCGCCGGGAGCGGCGGCGATCCCGTCCCGCACCGTCTCCTGGTACTTGATCTTCCCGGCTTTCAGCCACTCGGTCATGTCGGCCTGGAACCGGTCTCTCAGGTGGCCGAAGTCTGCCCCGGTGAAGCCGCGGACGTTGATGCGGCCGTAGATGATCGCCGACAGATTGCGCACCTCCGTGCGCGCGCCCGGCGAATTGTAGCCGCTGATGGCGCCGCAGACGGCGATGCGCCCGAGCGGGTTCATGACGCTAAGCGCCGCATCGAGATGATCGCCGCCGACGTTGTCGAAGTAGACGTCGATGCCCTTGGGCGCGGCGGCGCGCAGGGCCTGACCGATCGGGGCCGCGCGATAGTTGATGGCCGCGTCGAGGCCGGCCTCGTCCAGGAGCCAGCGGACCTTGTCGTCCGAACCGGTCGACCCGACCACGTAGCAGCCCTTGATCTTGGCGATCTGGGCGGCGACCGAACCGACCGCGCCCGCGGCGGTGGAGATGAACACCTGCTCGCCATCCTTCAACTGGCCGATGTGGAGCAGGCCGCCATAGGCGGTGAAGCCGGTGCCGCCCAGGGCGTGGAGGTGGACGGTCACCGGCAAGGTCGGGTCAGGCGCGATCTTGCCCATCCCGCGGGCGGGGACGACGAAGGCGGTACGAAAGCCAAACCGGCTCAGCACCAGGTCGCCTTCGGCGAGCGACGGATCGCGCGAGGCCTCCACCCGCCCGATCGCCCCGCCCTCCATGGCCACGCCCAGGGCCTGGGCGGCCGCGAGCCGTGGGCGCATGTAGGGATCGACCGAGATGTAGAGGTTGCGCACCCGGACCTCGCCGTCGGCCGGCTCGGCGAGGCTCGTCTCCACGAGTGCGAAGTCGTCCTCCGTCGGCATGCCCTCGGGGCGCTTGACGAGGTGGACTTCGAGGCTGGCGGTCATAGCGCGCGGACTTTCCTTGTGGGGCGCTGACGTTCTACCTCTGGCGAGGTGGAGCGCCTACGGGCTTCCGTGACTTCGCAGCTCAGGATTCAAGATGACAGACCGGCTCCGGAGGCTTCGATGACCCCTTTCGTACCCGCGGATTTCGAGGTTCCCGCGGGCTTCGAAACGCCGGACTTCCGTGTTCGCATGCTGGCGATCTCGGACGTGGTGAAGGACTATGACGCGGTGATGACCAGCGTCGAGCGCCTGCAGAAGGTGTTCAGTCCGGCCGGGCAGTGGCCCAAGGGTCTGACTTTCGAGCAGGACCTGATCGACCTTGGCTGGCACCACAAGGAGTTCCAGGGGCGCCGATCGTTCGCCTACACCGTCATGAGCCTGGACGAGTCCCTGTGCCTGGGGTGCCTCTACATCGAGCCGACGGCGCTGCACGGCCATGACGCGGAGGTCCACTGCTGGATCCGATCGAGTCACGCCGAGGCGCTGGATGGCCGGCTCTACAAGGCGCTGCGAGATTGGATCGGATCGCACTGGCCGTTCAAGGCCGTGGCCTATCCCGGCCGGTCGCTGACCTGGGACCAGGTGGCGGCGCTGCGGCGGGGCCGATAGCGCGAGGCGCCGCGCTCGCGGGCTGACGAGACGCTCGCCAAGGCGGCGTAGCAGTCTCGTGGCGAGCCGCAAGATCAGGATCGGCATCCTGGGCGCCGGGGCGATGGGCGCCGAGCATGCCGGCGCCTACGCCCAGATCGCCGAGGCGGAGGTGACGAGCGTCTTCGCCCGCGACCCGGACCGCGCGCGTTCGGTCGCCGAGCTTTGCGGGGCGCGGCCGCACACCGATGCGTACGCGCTGATCGAGGATCCGACGCTGGACGCGATCGACGTCTGCCTGCCGAGCGAACTCCATCACCGGTTCGTCATCCCCGCCCTGGACCACGCCAAGCACGTATTTTGCGAAACGCCCCTGGCGCTCGCGCTGGATGAGGCCCGCCGGATGCGCGAGGCGGCCCGTCGTGCCGGGCGGCTGCTGCAGGTCGGCCTCCTGATGCGCTCGGTCGCGCCCTATGCGCACCTCAAGGCCGCGGTGACATCGGGGGCGCACGGGCGGCTTCTCAGCCTTTCGACCTGGCGGCTGGGCTCGTACCTGCGGGCGGGCGCGCCGGACCACAAGGCCCACTACAGCGACCCGTCCACAGAGCTGATGACTTTCGATTTCGACGTCGCCGGCTGGCTATTGGGCGCGCCCACGCGCCTTTACGCCAGCGCGGCGAGGCATGGCGGCGAGACCCCGGGCGAGATCTCGGCGCTGCTCAGCTACCCGGATGGCCGGCAGGCGACGATCGCCGCCAGTGGCCTGATGCCGCGAGGCCATCCTTTCACCGTCGGCTTCCGCGCCCTGTTCGAGGGCGCGGTGTTCGAGCTGCACAACAGCTTCGGGGACGGTCCGCCCGACAGCCGCTTCACCGTCTCGGACGACGCCCGCGGACCGCGCGATGTCGCCGTCCCCGGCTGGAACCCCTACCAGGCCGAGCTGCAGCGTTTCGTCGACTGCATCGCCGGGCGGGCCGAGCCTGAGCTGCTCGATGTCGACCGCGCGATCGAAGCGCTCACCCTCTCCACGGCGACGCAGCGCTCCCTGGCGGAAGGCGGACAGATCACGGTTGGGGGCGTCGCCTGAGAAGCCGGGTGATTGCCGGCGCGACGTCGGAGCCTCCGATCCACCATCCCGGCCGGAGTTTATCGTCTGGCCGGCCATCCCCCTGTGAAGGGGGAAGAGAGCGGCGCCGTATACCCTTACCCGGGCGCGATCTGGCGATCGCGTCTCGACCTCTCCCTCCCTGGCTTCGCCGAAGCGAAGCTTTCGGCTTCGCCAAGGCGAGAGGGAGAGGTGAAGGTAAGGGCGACCGTAAATCGGAGACCGAAAAGCGCCGTAAGATCGGGCGTTTTCACCGTAGATACGGCGGCCGGCCCAAGAGCCGGCGAGGCGCCGGCGATCGGGGAAAATCGGCCACCATAAACGTCCATAAACATGGACGATTCCCCATAAAGAATGGTGTCCAGCGACCTTGACAGGACGTCCGCCTGCGGCGCGTGGGAGGCGACCGAAACACGCCGTAAAAGCGGGCGTTTTTCCGTAAATACGGTGGGCTCTGGAACGGCCACGCGCCGCAAATGACGGTGAATTACGGTTGGGCTCGCCGTTCCTTACGGTGGTTTTCGGCCAGCCTCCGGCCGTCACCGAAAATGAAAATCCGGTGGATTGGTCGCGTCTTTCACGATGTCAAAGATCCGCCCTGAAAGACAGGGCAAACGAACTCGCATTATGCAATGTTTTGGACGCGATGTCAACCAAAAACCTTCATCCCGGACAAGCCGCGAAGCGGCGCCGATCCGGGATCCAGGGGCGGTAAGCGCCGGCGCTAATTCACCCCTGGGTCCCGCGTCTCCGGCCTGGCGGCCTGCGCGCGGGATGACGGAGGAGGTGGGATCTGCGGATTTCCATTCTTGGCGCCGTAGACCCTCACCCGGGCGGGCTCTCGCGAGCCCGTCTCGACCTCCCTCAGGGAGAGGTGGTGGCGCCTGTCGCCTCGGACCCAGCCAGGCGCTGCATCATGACCTCGAGGGATGGCCACGGTGGGCCTCTGCGCAGGGTGCTGATAAGTTCATGGCCGACACGACGGCCGTTCGGGAACTGGTCGGTCGCATCCCAGCGCCACGCGGCGACCATCGCCAGGATGAGGCGCCGGCACTCGCCGAGCAGGCCCGGATCGACGCCCGGATAA
>DASXGB010000210.1:0-3752 GCA_036489325.1 Caulobacteraceae bacterium | reverse complement strand
TCAGGGTTTTTCCGCATAGGTCCGGGGGGAACGGGGCCGTCTTGGGAAGTTCCCTTACGCGGTGATCAAATGTTGCTTGATGACAAAGCGCACAAACCCGGCGCTGGTGCACGAGCCGGACTTGCGCAGGGCCGCACTGCGATGGCTCTCCACCGTCTTGGTGCTGAGACTGAGTAGGCCAGCGATCTCCTTGTTGGTGTGACCCTCCGCGATCAGCTGCGCCACTTCGAGCTCGCGTTGGGTGAAGGATTTCGCGCCCCGCTCGTTCGTCGCTGCGTCGAGGATTTGCTCCGAGACCTGCCAGGAGAAGTAGGGTCGGTTGGCGCCAAGCGCGCTGATCGCCGCCTCAAGGTTCCCCGCGCTATCGGACTTCAGCACAAAGCCCCGCGCCCCGGCGGCGAGCCCGTTCGCCACGGTCTCGTAGTCGTCGTTAGAGGTGAAGAGCAACACCCGAACGTCGGGAACTTGCGCTCGCAGCCGGCGGGTTACCGCCACGCCATCCAGGCGCCGCAGCGCAACCGCCAGGACCGCTACGTCAGGCCGAAGTTGCAGCGCCAGGTCCAGCGCCGCCTCGCCATCGGCCGTCTCGGCGCAAACCTCCCAACCAGGCTGGTTCTCAACCACCATCCGGACGCCTCGTCGGACGATCTCATGGTCGTCAGCGATCAATATGCGCAGCATGGCAGCCTTCCGCGCCAGATCCGACGGCCTTGAAACATTGCGCCTTTTGGCTCGGAGCGCTCGAAATAGCCGCGGGAGACCCGGCCGTCCTTCGCATAGCGGACCTGGGTGATCGACTTATCCACAGGGTGGAGATAACCCTAAAAGTATGACCGCTTTGGCATCAAATCGGCCCGCGACGGCGCCGTCAGCAGACATCGGCTTCCGGCCGGAAAGCGGACTCTGCGAAGGTCCGCTGAGGGTGGCAGGCGGACATCGGCGTCCCCCCGTGTTCCGACCTTTTCCTTGATCGTTTCGACATTGGGTCGCTAGGGTCCAAACGCCGGCCATGGGCGGGGCCGCATCAGCATGTCCGACGTCTTCATCTCCTACGCCAGGTCGACCGAGGCCCAGGCTCGCCAGATCGGCGAGGCCCTGCGGGCGCTCGGATATGGCGTGTGGCGAGACGATGAATTGCCGGCGCACCGGGCCTACGCCGAGGTGATCGAGGAGCGGCTCCGAGAAGCCAAGGCGGTGGTCGTGGTCTGGTCCACGGAGGCCGTGAAGTCGCAATGGGTGCGGGCCGAGGCGGACGCCGCGCGCGAAGCCGGGACTTTGGTGCAGCTCAGAGTGGACGGCGCGAACCCGCCGATGCCCTTCAACCAAATCCAATGCGCCGACATGAACGGCTGGTCGGGAGATTCCGCTCACCCTGGCTGGCGCAAGGTGGCCGAAAGCGTCGCCTCCTTAATCGGCGGCGGCGCGGCCGCGACGGCCGCATCGTTGGCGTCGGCTCCGCGGGCAAAGCCCCAGCTCTCCATCTGTGTGCTGCCGTTCGCCAACATGAGCGGCGATCCCGAGCAGGAGTATTTCTCCGACGGGATCAGCGAGGACATCATCACCGACCTCTCCAAGGTCTCGGCCCTGTTCGTCATCGCGCGCAACACCGCCTTCACCTTCAAGGGCAAGGCGGTCGAGGTGCCGGAAGTGGCGGGGAAGCTGAAGGTCAGCCATGTGCTCGAAGGCAGCGTGCGCAAGGCCGGCAACCGGGTGCGCATCACCGCCCAGCTCATCGACGGGGCCACGGGCGGGCATGTATGGGCCGACCGTTACGACCGCGACCTGGATGACATCTTCGCCCTGCAGGACGAGATCTCCGAAGCCATCGTCGCGGCGTTGAAGCTGAAGCTTCTGCCGGAAGAGAAGAAGGCCATTGAGACCCGCGGCACCGACAACGCCGATGCCTACGACCTCTATCTCATGGCGCGTCAGCACGGATGGGTCGGCAACGATGGCGATCCGCGCCAGAACGAAGCGGTCATCCGCCTGTGCGACAAGGCGATCGAGATCGACCCGGCCTATGCCCGCGCCTGGGCCCTGATCGGGACCGCGCAGGCAAAGCTGCGCTTCCGCTTCGGGCGAGGGGACCTCGACGGGTCGGCGGCGATCGAGAAGGCGCTGGCGCTCGATCCCGACCTGGCCGAGGCCCACGCCGCCAAGGCCCGAATTCTTCGGAGCGAGGGTCGGTATGACGAGGCCTGGGAGGAAGCCCGGATCGCCCTGCGTCTCGATCCCGAGTGCTTCGAGGCGAACAACGCCGCCGCCAGTCTGTGTTTCAGCCAAGGGCGCATCGCCGACGCCATTCCCTTCTATGAAAAGGCGGCGGCGCTGATGGAGACGTACGTGAATACCCCGGCGTTGCTGATGACCTGCTACAAAGCGCTGGGCGACGCGGAAGGGGCCACCCGGGCGGCTCGCATGACCCTCGACCGCGCCGAGGCGGTCCTGGCGCAGGACCGCAGCAACGGGATGGCGATGGGCTACGGCGTGGGCGCCCTGGCGGTGCTTGGCGAAACCGACCGGTGCCGCGACTGGATCCGCCGCGCCCTGCTGATCGATCCGGACAATCAAACGATGCGCTACGACTTCGCCTGCGCCCTCGGCGCCCATCTGGGGAATATCGACGGCGCGCTCGACCTGCTCGGCCCCCATCTGGCCCAGGTGACCCGCGCCGACCTCGAGTGGACCAAGGTCGATCCGGACATGGATCCCCTGCGCGACGACCCGCGCTTCCAGGCCATGATCGCCGAGGCAGAGGCGCGCCTAGCCACGCCGGAAGCGGCCGCGACGGCGGCCCGATAGCCGACCATCCAAAGGTCCGCAATGGGTCGATGGCGACATTGCCCCCGGAAAGCAGACGTTCCGAACGTCCGAGATGGGTGTGGACGTCCTGGCCGTGTTCCCCGCCAGTGCGCTCATCTACGCGTTCGAGTCTTGAGCCGGGTTGACTCGGTTAACCGTTAGTGTGCCGGGTGATCTTGCTAAGTGAATGCCACTCTGGGCGCGCGCGTTGCTTGCCCCGGGGGCGGCGAGGCCGGATTTATTCCGGCGATCACGAGGGGGCGACATGATGAGTCGTCGCGAGCGGCCAGGAGAGGGCGTGGAGCGGCCCGCCCCGGGCATTGTCTGAGCCACAGCCCCGCCGTCTCCTGGCGGGCGCGCAAGCCCACAGCGGTCAAACCCAGGACGACCCAAATGCCCGACTCCTCCAGCCAAAACCGCCGCGACTTCTTTGCCATCGCCGCCATGACCTTCGCCGGCGCCGAGCTGGTCGCGGCTGACGCCGCCGCCCAGACCCAGAAGGCGACCGGGCCCATACCCTCGGCCGGGAACAGCGCCTCGTTGGGCCCGATCAAGCAGATCGACGCTGGCCTGCTCAACGTCGGCTACGCCGAGGCCGGACCGGCCGAGGGCCCACCGGTCATCCTGCTGCATGGCTGGCCCTATGACATCCACAGCTTCGTCGAGGTCGCCCCGATCCTGGCGTCGAAAGGCTACCGGGTGATCGTGCCCTACATGCGCGGCTGCGGAGCCACGCGCTTTCGCTCGAGCGAGACGTTCCGCAACGCCCAGCAGAGCGCGGTCGCGCTCGACGCCACCGCCCTCATGGACGCGCTCAAGATCGACAGGGCGATCATCGGCGGCTTTGACCTGGGCGCGCGGACAGCCGACATCATCGCCGCGCTGTGGCCCCAGCGCTGCAAGGCCCTGGTCTCGGTCAGCGGCTATCTGATCGGCAGCCCCGAGGCCAA
>DASXGB010000199.1:0-2209 GCA_036489325.1 Caulobacteraceae bacterium | reverse complement strand
GCTCGGACGCCGAGACCTCGGCGCTGGTCGCCCACGCCAGGACCCAGGGCGCGCCGGAGCTGGCTGTGCCTCGGAAGATCGTCAAGACGTTCGAGGTGCCGGTGCTGGGCTCGGGCAAGACCGACTATGTCGCCATCCAGCGGATCGCTGAGGCCGAAGCGGGATAAGGCCTCTCCCCGGCCGACCTCTGAGGTCAGGCCTTCTCAGATCTCGAGAAGAAGAGGTGGGTCGCGCGCTCACCTGGCGTCGCGCGGTCGCATCGATAGCCGGCGGCGGCGAGATCGAGGCCTTCAAACAGGGCCTCGCCCCGGCCCAGAAGACTGGGCGCGAGGGCGAGGCGCATCTCGTCCACCAACCCGGCCCGCAGATATTGCCTTAGGGTGTCGGCGCCGCCGCCGATGCGCACGTCGCGACCCTCGGCGGCTTCGACGGCGCGCGCCAAGGCGGCTTCGATCCCGCCGGTCTCGAAATGGAAGACCGTGCCGCCCTGCATGACCAGATCTTCGCGTGGGTGACGAGTGAGGACGACGACCGGCCGATGGTATGGCGGTTCTTCGCCCCACCATCCGCGCCAAGGGTCGGGACCCCAAGGGCCCCGGTCCGGTCCGAACATGTTGCGGCCGATAATCCAGGCGCCGACATCCGCGAATCCTTCGGCCCAGATCCGGTCGTCGGCGCCGGACTCGCCACCCTCCCGTCCGATCATCTTCCGGAAGGACCGGGTCTCGAAGGCCCAGTCGTGCAGCGCCTCGCCCCCGACCCCGAGCGGGTGATCGAGGCTCTGGTCGGGCCCCGCGACAAAACCGTCGATCGACAGGCCGATGCTGGCTATCCGGATCTTGGCCATTTCTCGTCCTTTCCGCTCGACGCACAGTTCACCTCTCCCTGAGGGAGAGGTCGAGACGCGATCGCGAGATTGCGTCCGGGTGAGGGTTTACGCGGCTTCCTTCCCTAATCCCTCACCCTCCCACGCTCCGCGTGGGCCCCTCCCTCTCCCGCCGGGAGAGGGAAGTTTCCCTCCAGCGACTCGATCATTTCCACCCGCGTCGCGTGCCGCCCGCCCTCGAACTGGGCGTTCAGGAAGGCATCCGCGATTTCGAGCGCCAGTCCTTCGCCCACCACGCGCGCGCCGATGGCCAGCATGTAGGCGTCGTTGTGCTGGCGGATCATGCGGGCCGAGAAGGTGTCGGCGCAGACGCCGCAACGGATGCCCCTGACCTTGTTCGCCGCCATCATGATGCCCTGGCCGGTGCCGCACAGGACGATGCCGAACCGGCAATCGCCGGAGGTGACCAGCCGCGCTGCTGCTTGTCCGTGCTGAGGATAGTGTGTGCTCTCCGGCGTCGTCGGGCCAATGTCGACCGCCGCCCAGCCCTGCGCCGCGACGTGAGCGGCGATGGCCTGTCGAAGCGGGATGGCGGCGTGGTCGCTGGAAAGGACGATGCGGTTGTTAACTGTCATGTCGTCCCGTTTCGCGAAGCCATCCGCCGGCCCAGGCGAGTTGGATCAGGTGCGTCTTGCCGGGTCAATTTCAAGTCTCGCTATTCGATCCGGGCGAAGGCCGCCGGCCGTCCGGATTCGAGCGTGAGTTGGAAAAGGTCGGGATTCCGTAGCGCCCGCCAGTCTTCAAACCCGAAATCCGGGTCGGCGGCGCGCAGGATGGCCGATATCAGATTGCCATGGCTGGCGACGACGGGGCGGCGATGTCCGGCGGCGGCGATGTCAGCGATGGCGGCGAGCCCACGGGACTGCGCCTCGCGCAGGGTCTCGCCCTTCGGAGCCGCCCGGTGATCGAGGTCGCCAAACGAGCGGCGAACGTGGTCGAGCCAGTCTTCGAGCGGCCCCTGCGAAAGCTCACGCTCACGCAGCCGCGGATCCTCGCGAATGGACAGGTCGGCGTGGATGGAGAATGGGCGAACGGTCGCCACGGCCCGCCGATAGGGGCTCGAGTAAATCGCGTCCGGAGCAAGCATCGCCAGGCGGTCGACCAGCCTGAGCGCCTGGGCTTCGCCAGCCTCGCTCAGCGCGCCGTCGGGTTGCTGGCCCGTCGACTCGCAGTGGCGGACGAGGATGAGCGCGCTCAGATGTGCAGCACCTGGCCGAAGGCGTCGAGGCTGGCCTCGTGCATGGCCTCGCTCATCGTCGGATGGGGGAAGACGGTGGCGATCAGTTCGGCCTCGGTCGCCTCGCAGGTCATGGCGATGGCGAA
>DASXGB010000190.1:0-2312 GCA_036489325.1 Caulobacteraceae bacterium | reverse complement strand
TCGATCCTTCGCGATCGCCGGGGCGGCGTCGGCCGCCTTCGTCACAGCCGGCGTCACAGCCGCCGACCTTGTCTTCATCGCCCACAGCGACCGGCAGCCGGAGGCGGCGCGGCAATGGATGAGCCTGCAGGTCTATGACCTCGCCGGCGAAGTCCGGCGCGAGCCGGCCTTGCCGCTCGCCGTGCTGGATCGTGGGGCGCCGGCCCTCGCCAGCTTCGTACGGCGGCAGGCCGCGCCTGCCTATGACGTCACGCGCGCCGATCCGATCCTGGAGCTGAAGGCGTGGAAGCCTTTGGTGAAAGAGCCGACGCCGTGGATCGGCCGGCAGTGGCGCGCGACCGCGCTCGCCGCGCCGGGGCTTTATCTCAGCACCCGCTGGGCCGCCTTCTGGCAGGCCCTCGCCACGCCACACGTGGAGGCCTGCGCGCCGGTGCTGGTGGGCGTCGATCCTGGCGATCCGCGCATGCTCGTCGCGGCGGGTCTCGCCGCCCGCGACACCGACCGGGACGATTGGGATGGCGACTACGCCGCGGCCTTCCTCAGGACACCGGTGTTCTCGCACCTGGCCTGGGGCGGCCTCGCGCTCGTCCTCCTCGTCCTGGCGGCGCGCGACGTGACGACCGGCCGCCGGCCGGAGATGATCGCCACCGTCGGGCTGATCGTCGCGGCCCTGGCCTTTGCGGCCAGCTTCTTCGTCATCTCACTCGCCTGCGACTACCGCTATCTCTACTTCGTCGACGCGGCGTCCATGGCGGCGCTGGTCCAGCGCCTCTCCCTCAGGGGTAAGGCCTAGGTGGCCGGGGCCGGCGCATCGCCCGGGCGCAGGGCGGAGATAGCCTCGGCCACGGATCGGAAGATGTGGTCGGGCCCAATGATCGGGCGCAGCCCGAACCGGTCGAGAGCCCGCTCGGCCCCCACCGATTCCAGCCGGGCGATGGCGAAGGCGACCCCGTTGCGCCTGGCCGCCTCGACCACCGCCTTCAGGCTCTGGGCGGCGGTGAAGTCGATGTCGACGACGCCCGCCGCTTCGAACACCACCAGCTTGACGCCGGGCCGCGAGATCGCCGCCAGCATGTCGCGCTCGAAGAGCTCGGCGTTGAGGAAGGTGAGCGGCGCCTGGAAGGCGAGCACGGCGATCCCCGGCACTTGCTCGCCCGGATGATCGGGCGCGATCGGCCACCAGATGCTGGTCCCTGGGACGTGGGCCATCGGCCGCAGCCTCTGGCGCGCCCCGGCCCACAGGCCGTTCAGGAGCGAGAGGCCGATGCCGGCCGCAACGCCCTGCTCGATGGGCAGGACGATCAGGGCGGCGGCGGTGGCCAGGATCAGCAGGGCCTCGAGCGGCGAGGACCGCATCACCGTGGCGATCTCACCGACCCGGACGATGCGGGCGGCGACGAACAGCAGGATGGCGCTGAGCGCCGCCACCGGGATGGTCGCCAGCAGGCTGGCGCCAAACAGCAGCATCAGGAGCACGACGATGACGGCGGCCAGTCCCGCGACCTGCGAGCGGCCGCCACTCTCGGCGACGATGGCGGTGCGCGGCGGGCTGGCGTTGACCGGGAAGGCGCCGGCGGCGCCGGCGAAGAGGTTGGCCAGGCCCAGGCCGATGAAATCGCCGTTCTCGTCCGGCAGGCCGCTGGCCGGCGGGAATGACCGGGCTGTGGCCGCTGTCTGGACCATGACCACCAGGGCGACGATCATCGCCAGGGGCGCGATGTGCAGGAGGTCGAGCAGGCCCACGGCCGGGACGCCGAGCCGCGGCGGGCCGCCGGCCACGGCGCCCAGCAGCGCCACGCCGTGCTCGTCGAGCCGCCAGAGGTGGACCGCCACGGCGGCCCCGACCACGCCGACCAGGGCGCCTGGCAGCCTGGGGCTGATCCGGTGGCAGACGGCGATGACCGCCAGCACCGCAGCGGTCAGCGCGACCGCGACGAGGTTGGCATGGGGCGCGAGCGCAATGAGCTTGGCGATCTTGTCGAGGTTGGAGCCGGAGAGCGCCGGCAGCCCGAGCGCGGCCGGCAGCTGCGAGACCGCGATGTGGACGGCGATGCCGGCGAGGAAGCCCAGGGTCACCGGCGTCGAGAGCAGGTTGCCGATCCAGCCCATGCGCAGCACGCCGGCGGCGGCGACCAGGACCCCGACCATCAGGGCCAGAGCGGCGGCGAGGGCGGCGTAATGCGGCGATCCGGAGCCCGCCAGCAGCGCCAGGGCGCCGGCGAAGATCGGCGTGATCGTCGAGTCGGCGCCGGCCGAAAGCTGGCGGCTGACGCCGAAGACGAGGAACGCCAGGCTGGCGGCGATGAAGGCGA
>DASXGB010000152.1:0-4023 GCA_036489325.1 Caulobacteraceae bacterium | reverse complement strand
CGGCTGCGCCTGGGACTTGGAGCAGAGCTTCGCCACCATCGCCCCCTACACCGTCGAGGAGGCCTATGAGGTCGCCGACGCTATCGAGCGCGGCGATCTCGGCGACCTGAAGGAGGAACTCGGCGACCTCCTCTTCCAAGTGATCTTCCATGCCCGCATGGCCGAGGAGGCCGGGGCTTTCGCCTTCGACGACGTCGCTGAGGCAGTGGTCGCAAAGATGGTCCGTCGCCACCCGCATGTCTTCGGTGGGGCCACCGTCCGCACCGCCGAGGAGCAGACGCGAGCCTGGGAGGCGTCCAAGGCGGCCGAGCGCGAGGCCAAGGGCGCCGGCTGGCTGGATGCGGTCGCCCCGACCCTGCCGGCGCTCACCCGGGCGGTGAAGCTGTCGGCCAGAGCCGCGCGCGTGGGCTTCGTCTGGCCCACAGTCGCCGAGATCCTGGCCAAGCTCGACGAGGAGGTGGCCGAGCTGGAGGTCGAGATCGCCGCCGGCGTCTCGGCCCGCGTCCGGGACGAGCTCGGCGATGTCCTCTTCGTCTGCGCCAACATCGCCCGAGCTCTGGATATCGACCCCGAGGATGCGTTGCGGTCCACCAACGCCAAGTTCGTCCGCCGCTTCGGCCATATCGAGCGGGCGCTGGCCGAACGCGGCCGCACCCCGGCCCAGTCCGACCTCGCCGAAATGGACGCACTGTGGGACGAGGCCAAGGCCGCGGAGAAGGCCGCCGGCGACACTCTTTAAAACCCTCTCCCATAGGGAGAGGGAGGGCCCCATGGCGGAGCCATGGGAGGGTGAGGGGGTACGCTGCCTCCTTCCCTAATCCCTCACCCGGGCGCGATCTGGCGATCGCGTCTCGACCTCTCCCGCCGGGAGAGGTGATCGCGCACCCTCCCCTCACTCCTCCTTGTCCCAGTATTCCATCAGCGCGGCGCGGTCGTAGCGCTCGCCTAGCCAGCGGTTGGAGACCTTGTTCGAGTCCGGATAGACGCAGGACTCGTTGGCGTTGTCCTCGCCGATGACGACGTAGCGACAGACGTTGTCGGTCTCGTTGACGAGGCAGTGGCCCGTCTTCACCCCGGCCGGGAAGCAGGCGTAGTCCCCCGCCGCGAAGCGAAGTCGCTTGTCGCCCAGTCGCAGGGTGCATTCGCCCTCCAGCACCAGCAGGTGCTCTTCCTCGAGCATGTGGAAATGAAGCGGACACGACTGCTTGCCGGGCGGGAGCTCCTCAATCGCGACCCCGACGTGATAGGGCCGCTCGCCGACAACGGCGCGGGTGAGATGGCGGAAGCGGCTGCCGAAGCGGCCGCGGTCGAAGGTCTCCCAGTCCACCGCTTCGGTGGCGATGGGCGCGAATTCGGTCTCGTCGGTCATCAGAAGCCTCTGCCAGGGCGACGCCGCGCGTCAGGACAGTTACGGTGAGAGCCTAGGCGAACACCCCTGCCAGGGTCGAGAGCGGCGTCAGTCGCTCCAGGTGAGGTCGACGCCCTGCCGAAGCTGGCGGTCGACTCGCAAGGCGGGCTAAGGCGGCGGCGCCTCTAGGCGCCGGGCGACGCAGCGGGCGATTTCCACCGGGGCCTCGTCGGGGATCGGCATGACTGCGCTGATATTGATCTCGCAAAGCACGAAAGTGTCCTCGCCGGTCGCGGTCTTCGGACCGAGCAGGAAGTCGGCGTCCCAGACCACCGGCAGGTCGTCCGGTTTGATTTCCAGCCGGCGCAACAGCGCCGGGACCCAGTCTCTCTCCATCGCGTCCCTGAGCGCCTGGAGCGGCGGATAGTCCGCGCCGGACATCATCCGCGGACCCGGCTCGCCGGCCTCCGGCGGCATCAGCGCCTTGATCAGCTGGCGGCCGAAGCCCACCACGCGATCCTGGACGAGATAGCAGCGGATCATCCCCTCAGGCAGGCGGGCCTGGAACGGCTGGTCGATCAGCCGTCCGTCGCCAGCGAAATAAGCCCCACAGCGGTCCATCAGCGCGCCAAGCGACAGGCGCTCGATCTGGCTGCCCCGCCGGGCGTGGAGCACCTCGGCGAGGCGGTCTTCGCCGGGCGCGGCGCCGGCGGCTAGCTCGACTTTCCACACGCCCTGCCCCCCGTTGCCCCGGTTCTGCTTCAAGACCCGGGCGCCGGCGGCGAGCCGCGGCGGGAAGCGCGCTCGAAAATCCGTGACCGTAAGGTAGAGGTCCGTGTCGGTCCCCCAGCCGAAATCGCGGGTCCGATAAAGGACCTCCTTGACCCCCATCTTCAGTATGACGTCGGGGTGGGCGCTGACCCAACACCCTTGGGCGGCCACGTCGCGCAGCAGGGAATCCAGGCGGCCGCGGTCGCGGCCCTGCGAGATCGGATCGACCCACACCAGTACGGCGTCCATGGCCAGCAACTGCGCGCTCACCTCGGCCTGGGCCTCTTCGCAATAGACCACCGGTTCGGCGGTGACGCCCTCGGCGGCCAGGGCGTCGATGATCGGCGCCAGGCGGCCGGGCTGCGCGGCGGCGCTGGCTCGCACAGCGGCGTCTGCCCGCCAGACCAGCGCTACGCGGCTCTGGACGGCGGCGGTCATGCTGGGGAGGCTCCATCCATGGCGCACACTCCTTGCCGTCCATGGGGACGGGCTCAGGAGCGGGTCTTGGACGGCGGGCCGTCTTCAGCCGGGCGCCCGCTGGAGGCCCGACGCCCTGTGAAATACCCCCAGGCAGCCGGGTTGAACAGTCCCGACCGGCCGCTAGGGTCCAACGCGCGAACCGGAGCGCCGATGGCTGATCTCCTGAAACTGCTTACCGCGTTCCTCGTCCTGTCGAGCACGGGAGCGTGTCGGGCGCAGCCGGACGTCGGCGTGACGGGCGCGCCGCTGGTGCTGGAGCGGACCATTCCTTTGTCGGGCGTGCGCGGCCGGATCGATCACATGGCGATCGACCCCGCCCACCGGCGCGTCTTCATCGCCGAGCTGGGCGCCGGATCGGTCGAGGCGGTGGACCTAGCCGGAGGCTTCTCGCTCGGCCGCGTTTCCGACCTCAAGGAGCCGCAGGGCGTGGCCTATCTTCCGGCGCGGGACGAGCTTGCGGTGGCCAGCGGCGGAGACGGCTCGGTACGCTTCTTCCGAGCGCGAGATCTAGCGCCCGTGGGGAGGGTGACCCTCGGCGCCGACGCGGACAACATGCGCGTGGACGGCCAGGGACGGATCGTGGTCGGCTATGGTTCGGGCGCGCTGGCGGTGATCGATCCGGCCAGCCTCAGGGTGGTCGCCAGGCTGGACCTGCCGGCCCACCCGGAAGCTTTCGCGCTCGGCGTCGCCAAGGTGTTCGTCAACCTTCCAGACGCCAGGACGATTGTGGTCGGCGACCTGACGAATGGGAGGATCGTCGCCCGTTGGCCCGCCGGCCATCTGTGGAACTTCCCGATGGCTCTGGACGCCGGCGGCGGGAGGCTCGCTGTCGTCTTCAGGCTGCCGGCCCGCCTGCAGCTGCTCGATACAAGCTCAGGCGCGGTGAGCCTCGACCGATCGACCTGCGGCGACGCCGACGACGTCGCCTTCGATCAGCGCCGGGGGCTCGTCTATGTGATCTGCGGTGCGGGCGCGATCGATGACATCGATCCTGCACGGTCGCAAGGATCCACGCGGATCAGAACGCGCGATGGCGCCAGGACCGGTCTCTACGCGCCTGACCTCGACCGATTGCTGGTCGCCGCACCCGCTAGGGGAAGCGAAGGCGCGGCGCTGCTGGTCTACCGGCCCGTGGGGCCGAAGCCAGCGCCAGGGCCGCCTTGACGCCGCGACAATCGCCGCGCCCAATGCCGGTGACGGGGGGCTTCCGCAGGGAGTCCGTCATGAGCGTCTACCGCGTCACCGAAATCATCGGCACGAGCAAGTCCAGCTGGGAGGACGCCGCCAAGGAAGCCCTCGCCGCCGCCGCCGGCAGCCTCAGGGACCTGCGTGTGGCCGAGGTGGTCGAGCTCGACATCACGCTCGGCAAGAACGGCGAGGTCGAGGCCTATCGCAGCCGCCTGCGGCTGAGCTTCAAGTACGAG
>DASXGB010000320.1:0-1826 GCA_036489325.1 Caulobacteraceae bacterium | reverse complement strand
CGGCTTTCTTGGACCGATCCTGGAGGCCGACTACACGGTCTGGCGGTTCTGGGAGGGGCCGCCGCTGGAGGCGGTGGACACCATCGCCGCGATGGTGGTGGCCGGCGAGTTTCCGGTCGACAAGGCGCTTGCCGATCGACTGCCCAAGCTTGGACTCATCGCCTGCTTCACGTCCGGCCATGACGGCGTCGACCTTGCCTGGGCCAGGTCGCGCCGGCTTCAGGTGAGCCATTCTCCGGGCGTCAATCACGAGGACGTGGCCGATCACGCCATGGGCCTGCTCCTGGCCGCTTGGCGACGCATCCGTGATGGCGACGCGCTCCTGCGTGGCGGACAGTGGAAGCCGACGGAAAAGACCATCACCGCCTCTCTGACTGGCCGGCGGCTCGGAATCGTCGGTCTGGGCGCCATCGGCGCCGCCATCGCCAGGCGGGCCGAGGCTTTTGGTCTCCGGATCGCCTGGTGGGGGCCCAGGGAAAAGCCGGACGCGCCCTGGCCGCGGCAGGAAAGCCTCGCAGCGCTCGCGGCGGAGAGCGACATCCTGATCGTCGCCTGCAAGGCGACGCCGGAAACGACCGGCCTGATCTCGAAGGCGGTGATCGAGGCTCTCGGTCCGTCCGGCCTTCTGGTCAACGTGTCGCGAGGCCAGGTGGTCGACGAGGAAGCGGTGATCGATGCGCTCAGAGCCGGCGGCTTGGGCATGGCGGCTCTGGACGTCTTCCAGAAGGAGCCGACGCCGCCCGATCGTTGGGCGGAGACGCCCAACACGGTGCTGACGCCGCACACCGCCGGCGCCACCGAGGCGGCCGTGCCCAAGATGGTTGCCTTGTTGCGCGAGAACCTGCGCCGCTTCTTCGCCGGCGAGCCGGTGGCCAATCCGGTCTCGGACTAGTCCTTACTCGCGGTCGAGGGTCTGGGCGGCGGCGTCGAGGGCGGCGGCCACGTCGGCGATCTGCTCGTCAGTGAGCTTGCCGCGTTCGAGGCGCAGCCGAAGCGCCAGGCGCAGGTTTTCCATGGCGCGGACGATCTGGTGGGGCGGAACCGCCGAAGCGTGTTCGGCAGCCGCCGTGACCCGGCGGAAGATCTCCTCGACGATGGCCTTGTTCTCAGTGAGGACCTTCCGGCCCTCGTCCGTGATCTCATAGGCCTTGCGGGCGCCTTCCGCCTCTACCGGTCGGATGTAGCCGAGCTCCTCGAGGTGGGTGAGGGTAGGATAGACGACGCCGGGGCTGGGGCTATAGGCGCCGCCGAGCCGGTCCTCGATCTCCTTGATCAGCTCATAGCCGTGACTTGGTTTGTCGGCGATCAGCTTGAGCAAAACGAAGCGAAGGTCGCCCTGTCCGAACACCCGTCCACGGCGGCCGTGGCGGCCGAATCCGTGACGTTCCATGGCGTGGCGGGCGAACATGCGGACCTCGTCGCGGCCCATGTGGCCGCGCCAGTCCGGCGAGCAGGCCCGGCGGTCCTGGCGGGAAAAACGATCGTGTCTCATTTGAATATGTACCTATTTCGTAGCGTTCGAGATATATCGAACAGCAGATATATCGGACTTGTGTCGAAGATAGTCAAGTGGGTTTTTTGCGCGGTGCGCCGACCTGGGCCGCCAATCGTCAACTTCCTTGACATTCTCATATAAGGATATCTTTATATCCTAATGACCCTCACTTCGGATCAGGCAGTGGATGTCCTGCGCGCGGCTGCCGAGCCGACGCGCCTGCGCATACTGGCGCTGCTGAGGCGCGAAGAGCTGGCGGTGCTCGAACTCACCCGTGTGCTGGGCCAGAGCCAGCCGCGGGTTTCCCGGCATCTGAAGCTGTTGGCCGAGG
>DASXGB010000295.1:0-17947 GCA_036489325.1 Caulobacteraceae bacterium | reverse complement strand
GGTCCCGTTCTTGCCATAGAGCTCATAGCCGGAACGCCGGGTGTACTCGGTTCCGACCTCGAAACCTGTGGCGTAGATCAGGCAGTCGATCTCGTACTCTTTGCCGTTGGCCCACACCGCGTGCTCGGTGATCCGTTCCACGCCCTTTCCTGCCGTGTCGACCAGGGTGACGTTGGGCCGGTTGAACGCGTCCAGATATTCATCGTGGAAGCACGGCCGTTTGCAGAACTGCCGGTAGTAGGGCTTCAGCGCCTCTGCCTTCGCCGGATCCTCGACCACCGTATCAACCCGGGCGCGGACCTGGTTCATCTTCTGGAAGTCGGCGATCTCCAGCATCTCGATCACGTCCGTCGGCGCCGTCTCGCCGGCGCGCTCGTTGCGGCGGGCCAGGATCAGGAGGTTGCGGATGATCTCCGTCCAGCCGTCGTTCACCAGATCCTCGTCCTGGAACCCGCCGGAGACGAGGATGTTGAAATTGTCCATCCGCCGCTGCTGCCAGCCGGGCTCAAGGCTGGCGGCCCAGTCCGGATCGGTCGGCCGGTTGGCGCGCACGTCGATCGAAGAGGGGGTGCGCTGGAAGACGAAGAGTTCTTTCGCGCCAGCGGCCAGGTGCGGCACGCACTGAACGGCGGTCGCCCCGGTGCCGATGATCCCGACGCGTTTGTCCTTCAGCTTTGAAAGGCCGCCCGTCGAATCGCCGCCGGTGTAGTCGTAGTCCCAGCGGCTGGTGTGGAAAGAGTGGCCCTTGAAGCTCTCCACGCCCGGAATGCCCGGCAGCTTGGGCCGGTGCAGCGGGCCGTTGGCCATGATCAGGAAGCGCGCGCGCAGCGCATCGCCGCGATTGGTGGAGACGATCCAGCGTGAGGCCTTCTCGTCCCAGTTCACGCGGGTGACTTCGGTCTGGAAAAGGGCGCCGTCGTAGAGGTTGAAATGACGGCCGATGGCGCGGCTGTGGGCCAGGATTTCCGGCGCGCGCGAGTACTTTTCCACCGGCAGGTAGCCGATTTCCTCCAGGAGCGGCAGGTAGATGTAGGATTCCACGTCGCAGGCCGCGCCGGGATAGCGGTTCCAGTACCAAGTGCCGCCGAAATCGCCGCCCTTCTCGATCAGGCGGATATCCTTGACCCCCGCCTCGCGCAGGCGAGCGCCGGCCAGGAGGCCGCCGAAGCCGCCGCCGACGACCACCACGTCGACCTCGTCGGTCAGCGGCGCACGGGAAAAGCCCGGCTCGACATAGGGATCTTCGAGGTAGTGGGCGAACTGTCCCTCGATGTTGACGTACTGCTCGTTGCCGTCGGACCGCAGCCGCTTGTCGCGCTCGGCGCGATACTTTTCGCGCAGCGCATTGGGATCGAAGCCAAGATCATCGACCTTGGCCGCGGCTTCGCCGTCGTGGGCCATGCCCGTGATGCTCCAGGAGATGTTGAACGCTTGTTTGAATTCACCACAGCCAAAAGCGCCGCGCAAGACAGGCTCGCGCTACGCTCAAGCGCCTGACGGGAAAGCTAGGCTTGGAGACTAGCCGTGTGGCCCATGTCCGCCGCCGCCACCGCCGTGACCACCACCGCCGCCACCGTGGCCGCCCCCGCCACCGCCGCCACCGCCGTGGAAGGCCCCGCCACCGCCGCCACCACCGTGGAAGGCCCCGCCGCCACCGTGGCCGCCACCACCACCGCCGCCTCTGAAGGCCGCGCCGCCACCGAAGCTTCCGCCGCCACCGTGATAGCCACCGCCGTAGCCGTGCGCGGCGTAGCCGTGGGAGCCGCCGTAGCTGTGGGATGAATAGCCGCCATGGCCACCATGGCCGCCGTACGACCCGGCATAGCCGTGGCTTGTCGCATGGCCGCCGCCATGGGTCGCGGTATGGGCCATTCCGCCATGCGTGATGCCATGGGCTGTGGCGCCGTGAGTCGCCGCGCCATGCATCGCCCCATGGGCCGCCATGGCTCCGGCTGCGCCGGCCCCGGCCGCCGCCAGTCCGCCGTGGCCGCCGTGGGCGGCGCCTCTCAGCGCCGGGTTGCCGGCCGTCGCCTGTGCGTGAGTGGCCTGGGCGGCGGTGCCGCCGAAGTTGCGGCCGCCGTGCGCGGCCGCAAGCTGCTGCTGGGTGGCTGAGGCGTGCACGCCGTGCGGGCCGCCGTTGAAGCTTGTGGACCCGGCGCTGTGGTTCACCGACACCGCGCGGTTGTAGGTGGCGTTGACGTGCAGGCCGCCGAGATTGTTGACCGAACGGTTGTACCAGAGGGTGTGCCCTTGCCAGTAGCCGCCGTCATAGCCGTAGCCGCCATAGCCGAAGCCGTAGTTGATGCCTCCGTAGAAGCCCACGGACAGTCCCCAGAAGCCGGGCGTGAAGGCGTAGACTCCGCCGACCCAGCCCCACCACGGAGGCGTCCAGAGAAGGCCGATGGCCGGAGGCAGCACCCAGAGCCCCGGCACCCAGTAATAATCGTAGACCACTGGGTTCCAGCCCCAGTAGCCCGGCGTCCACATATAGCCGTAGCCCGGCGCGGCCGGCTGCTCCTCATGGATCAGCGGCGGCGGCGGTCCAGCGCCCTGGGCGACCACGGGCGGCGCACCCTCCGGACAGGGATTGTTGGCCGACGCCGGCAGGGCGGTCAGCAACGCGCCTGCGCCAATCACCAGCGCCAGGGCCGTGGAATTCAAAACGCGCATGTTTCGTTCCCCGAAGAGAGCTGGGCAATGGCCGCGGCGCGCTTATGGCGGCCGGCGAACCTCGCCGTCCTGGTCGTCCCCTGCTCTGCAAACGCCCATTGAACGGTTAAGTTGCCGATTGAGCCGAAAGGACGATCCGTCAAGGTCGGCTCGCAGGCGGAAACGCGAAACGGAACAAGACGATGCGGTTCATCGGCGCGGATGAGGTCAGGGCGAAGCTCACCTATGAGGTCTGCATCCCTCTGATGCGCGAGGCGATGACCGCCTTCTCCGCCGGTCACACCCGTCAGCTGCTGCGCTCGATCCTGCCGCTCGCCGGCGACAACATGTTCGGCGTCATGCCGGGGGCCTTGGCCGCGGACGGGCCATTCGGCGCCAAGCTGATCAGCGTCTTTCCGCACAATTTCGATCACAGCGGACCTTCGCACCAGGGTGTGATTGTCCTTTTCGATGGTCCGTGCGGCGCGCCGGTTGCGATCGTCGACGCCGGCGAGGTCACCGCCCTGCGCACCGCCGCGGCCAGCGCGATGGCCACCGACGCCCTGGCGCAGAGCGATGCGCGCCGCCTGGCGATCCTGGGCTACGGCCGCCAGGCCATCGAGCACGCCCGCGCGATCGCCACGATACGGTCGATCGAGCATCTCACGGTCTGGGGTCGTGACCCCGCCCGCGCCGCCGAGTTCGCCCGCCGCGTGGCGCACGAGCTGGGCCTTCCGTGCGAGTCCGCCGCCGACGCCCGCGCCGCGGTCGAACATGCCGATATCATCTGCACGGTGACGCCGGCGACCGAGCCGATCGTTCAGGGCGCCTGGATCGCGCCTGGCGCCCACGTCAACCTGGTGGGCGCAGGCCACGCCGGTCAGGCCGAGGCCGACGTCGAGCTCGTCGCCAAAACCCGATTCTTCGTCGATAGCCGCGAGGGTGTCATCGCCCAGGGCGGGGAGTTTAGACGGGCCAAGGCGGCCGGCGCCGTCGATGACAACCACATCGCCGGCGAAATCGGCGAGGTTCTGTCGGGCGCCCGCCAGGGCCGCCGCTCGCCGGACGAGATCACCGTCTACAAGTCACTCGGCCACGTCGCCCAGGACCTGGCTTGCGCCTCGGCGCTATACAGAGACCAATAGGGTGCTTAACTAAGTCTGTCCGCGGCCATCCGCGGAGCGTGCGTGGTTTCCGGCGTGGGAGACGCCGGCGGTCGACCGTTTGTATGGCCCCGACCTCCGGCAAAGAGGGCGTCGTTCGCCTCGGGCGCTTAACTTGAGCGCCGGCTCGCCAGAGGAGCACCGATGGGACCAGCGGATTTCGTGCACAGGGTGCTGGTCAGCTCCATCGCCTTCACCGTCATCGCGGCGGTGGTCATGATGGGAATCGCCTATGTCGGCTATTCGGCAGATACCGCGCGCAGCAATCAGAGGCGCATTCTGAGCAGTGGGCTCGTCGTCGTCTGCCTGATCGGCGCGGCGGCGGCGGTGTTCATTTTCTTTCCCCACCAGGTGGCGCTGGTCATCGACACCCTGAGCGCCTTCGCGTCACGATGACGGGCGCGCAAAATTCGTTCGCGTGCAGGGGCATCGGGATTGCGGCCCCGCGAGTTTGGCGTTGGTGCGACGCGCGCTTGCGGCTATTCACTGGACAACGGGCGCCCGTAAGAAAGCGCCGGCGATGAGGGAATGCTGTTGCCGCATGTCTTCGTGATACGCGTCATCCCCCTGATCGCGCGCTACGGCTACGCCGTCCTGCTGCCGATCGCGGTTGTCGAAGGCCCAACGATTGCGGCCATTGCCGGCGCCCTGGTGGCCTTGGGACAATTCGATCCGGTGTCGGCCTGCCTTCTCCTGGTGGCCGCCGACCTGGTCGGTGACGCCCTCTACTATTGCCTTGGCCGCTACGGCCACGGACCCCTCTTCAACTGGATCAACAAGCGCCTGCGGATCACACCCGATCGCCTTCTGCCCCTGGCCAAACGCTTCCACGACAACGACTGGAAGCTGATCATGATCGGCAAGACCCAGGCGCTGGGGGGCATCATCCTCTATTTTGCTGGCGCGAGCCGGATGTCGTTCGCCCGCTACATGGGCCTCAATCTGATCGGCACCTTCCCGAAGGTGATCCTGTTCGAACTGATCGGATTCGCCCTCGGCTATTTCCTGGGCGCTAGCGTCCTTCATTCGACGCGCTATGTGGACTTCGTGACCGTCAGCCTGTTCACCTTCGCCCTGGTGGTGCTGGTCGCTTCCTACTGGCTGGTGCGGCGGCGCCTATTCAAGGATCTCGTCCACGACATCTCGCTCTGACGCTTCTGAGGCCTGCGGACCAGCGACAGCAGCGAAAGATTCTGGGCGACCAGTCCCCATGGCGACAGCACGCGCGTGGCGTCCAGGGTCATCTTCAGCTCTTCGATCATGCCGCGCCAGGCGCCGACCTTGTGGTGCTTGCGGATGTTGAACACGCCCGGCCAGTCGACCACCGCCAGGCTGAGGCGATCGCGCACGATCAGGCGGTTGAGAAAGGCCTCACCGCCCCAGCGGGGCAGGCGGCGCATCTCGGCGATCGCCTCGCGCCCTATCCTCGCCGGGATCACCCGCTCGCCTGACACGAAGTCGAGGCCGAGGGCGCGGTAGACCAACAGGCTATTGGCGCGAAGGCTGATGCTGACCTGGGCCCAGCCGTCGACCACCGGATCGGCCAGGGCCTGGATATCGGCGGCCCGCACCCCCGCCAGATCCGCATCCAGCAGCATTAGATACTCGCCGCGGGCCACGGCGATGCCGCGGCTGAGGGCATAGGTCTTGCCGCGATTGGGGGCGTAGGAAATGACCCGGATGTTCGGATACTCGGCCAGGAGGGCCGCGGTGGCGTCGGTGGACCCGTCATTGACGACGATCACCTCCGCCAGCGCCGAGTGACCGCTGACCGCCTCGAGGATGGCGCCGATGCGCTCGGCCTCGTTGTAGGCGCAGACGATGCACGAGATCTTGCCCGGCAGGGTGCGGGGCAAGAAGGACTCGGGCGCATGGGCGGGATTTGGCCGGGCGACGAGCCAAGTCGATTCGGTCATGATGGCCCTCCCTAACCGGACTGGCCGCCTTTTCCTAGAGCGCGACCATAAGGGGCGCCCGCCTCGATCAAAGAACGAACTGCCGTCTCGGCCAGAGGTTCCAGTCCCTTTGCGCCGTCCCCGACGAGGGCGAAGATCCGCCGCTTCATGCCCGGATCCCAATACTTCGCGATGTGATCGGCGGCGGCGGCCGCGGGATCGGCACTGTGCATGGCGACGAAATTGGCGGCGATCTGGTTGGCCATGTAGACCAGCTTCTCGTCGGTGTTCATCCCGCGATCGTCACGGCGACGACGCCTCGATGCGGCGGTTCGCGCGCGCCTGAGCGTCGTAGGTATCCTGCCAGTCCGAGCGCCGGTTGGTTGGCGCGACTTCGACCGCCGTCACCTTGTATTCGGGGCAGTTGGTGGCCCAGTCGGAAAACTCGGTGGTGACCACATTGGCCTGGGTCGCCGGGTGATGGAACGTCGTATAGACGACGCCCGGCGCCACCCGGTCCGTGACCTTGACGCGCAGGCTCGTCTCGCCAGAACGGCTCTTCATGAGGGCCCAGTCGCCGTCATTGAGACCCCGGTCCTCGGCGTCGTGCGGATGGATCTCCAGCACGTCTTTATCGTGCCAACGTACGTTTTCCGTGCGCCGGGTCTGGGCCCCCACGTTGTATTGGCTGAGAACCCGCCCGGTGGTGAGCAGCAGGGGATAGCGCGGGCCGATCTTTTCATCCGTGGGGATGAACTCGGTGACCACAAACCGGCCCTTGCCCCTGGCAAACTCGCCGATGTGCATCACCGGCGTGCCGGAAGGGGCTTTCTCGTTCACCGGCCATTGCATCGAGCCTTCTTCGTCAAGGCGCGCGTAGCTCACGCCGGCGAAGGTCGGCGTCAGGCGGGCGATCTCGTCCATGATCTCTGAGGGGTGCGAGTAGTTCCAGTCGAGGCCGAAGCCGCGGGCCAGGAGCTGCACCGCTTCCCAGTCTGCGTAGCCGGCCTTGGGCGACATCACCTTGCGCACCCGCTGGATGCGCCGCTCGGCGTTGACGAAGGTGCCGTCCTTCTCCAGGAAAGTCGATCCCGGCAGGAAGACATGGGCGTAGTTGGCGGTCTCGTTGAGGAAGAGGTCGTGGATCACCACGCATTCCATGGCCACCAGGCCCGCCGACACGTGCTGGGTGTTGGGGTCGGATTGCAGGATGTCCTCGCCCTGGACGATCAGGCCCTTGAATTCGCCATCGACCGCCGCGTCCAGCATGTTGGGAATGCGAAGGCCGGGTTCGGGGCTCAGCGTCACGCCCCAGTCGGCTTCGAAGAGGGCCCGAACCGTGTCGTCGGCGATGTGCCGGTAGCCGGAGAACTCGTGCGGGAATGAGCCCACGTCGCAGGACCCCTGGACGTTGTTCTGGCCGCGTAGGGGATTCACCCCCACGCCAGGCCGGCCGATGTTGCCGGTGGCCATGGCCAGGTTGGCGATGGCCATCACCGCCGAGCTGCCCTGGCTGTGCTCGGTGACGCCCAGGCCATAGTAGAAGGCGCCGTTCCGGCCGGTCGCGTAGAGCCGCGCCGCGGCGCGCAGTTCCTCCGCCGGCACGCCGGTGTAGGCCTCGGTCGCCTCGGGTGATCGGGCCGGCTCGGCGACGAACGCCGCCCAGTCCCCGAAGGAATCGGTCTCGCAGCGGTCGCGGACAAAGTCCTCATCAACTAGACCCTCAGTGACGATCACGTGGGCCATGGCGGTCAGCACGGCGACATTGGTCCCGGGCCGCAGCGGCAGATGGTGGTCGGCCCTCACATGGGGCGTGCGGACGAGGTCGATCCGCCTGGGATCGATGACGATCAGGCGCGCGCCGGCTCTCAGCCGCCGCTTCATGGCGCTGGCGAACACCGGGTGGCCGTCGGTGGGATTGGCGCCGATGACCACGATCACGTCGGTGGCGGCGACGCTGTCGAAGTCCTGGGTTCCGGCGCTGGTTCCGAGAGTCGTCTTCAGGCCGTAGCCGGTCGGCGAGTGGCAGACCCTGGCGCAGGTGTCGATGTTGTTCTGTCCGAAGCCCTGGCGGACCAGCTTCTGGACCAGGAAGGTCTCTTCGTTGGTGCAGCGGCTGGAGGTGATGGCCCCCACCGCGAGCGGACCGTAGCTTGCCTGGATGCGGCGGAACTCGGCCACGGTGTGGGCGATGGCCTCGTCCCAGGAGACCTTGCGCCATGGCTCGTCGATGCGCGCGCGGATCATCGGCGCGAGTTGCCGGTCGCGGTGCTGGGCGTAGCCCCAGGCGAAGCGGCCCTTGACGCAGCTGTGGCCGTGGTTGGCCTTCCCGTCTTTCCACGGGACCATCCGCACCAGCTCCTCGCCGCGCATCTCGGCGCGGAGGGCGCAGCCGACGCCGCAATAGCCGCAGGTTGTGACGATGGCCCGGTCCGGCGCGCCGATCGCCGCCACGCTCTTCTCCTGAAGTGTCGCCGTCGGGCAGACCTGGACGCAGGCCCCGCACGAGACGCACTCGGAGGAGAAGAACGGCTCGTCCTGGCTGGCGGCGATCGTCGAAGCGAAGCCGCGGCCCTGGACGGTCAGGGCGAGCGTCCCCTGCACCTCGTCGCAGGCCCGCACGCAGCGCGAACAGACGATGCACTTGGCCGGATCGAAGTCGAAATAGGGATTGGAGGCGTCGATCGACGCAGCGAAGTGGTTCTCCCCCTCATAGCCGTAGCGGACCTCGCGCAGGCCCACGGCGCCGGCCATGTCCTGCAGCTCGCAGTCGCCGTTGGCGGCGCAGGTCAGGCAATCGAGCGGATGGTCCGATATGTAGAGCTCCATCACCCCGCGGCGTAGCCTGGCCAGCGCCGGCGTCTGAGTGCGAACGCTCATGCCTTCGGCGACCGGGGTGGTGCACGAGGCCGGGAAGCCCGGCCGCCCGCCGATCTCGACCAGGCACAGGCGGCAGGAGCCGAAGGCTTCCAGCATGTCGGTGGCGCACAGGCTGGGGATCTTGTTTCCCGCCAGAGCCGCGGCGCGCATGATCGAGGTCCCGGCCGGAACCGCGACGCGCTCGCCGTCGATGGTGAGGCTGACGGCGGCGGGGCCGTTCACGGCGACCGGTGGCGTGCCGAAATCGCGCTCGCGAATTCCCGTCATATGGCCTCCGCCGGCTCCAGCATCGCCTCCCAGCCCGGGGCGAGGCCGAAGTCCTCGGGAAAATAACGCATGGCGCTCAACACCGGAAATGGCGTGAAGCCGCCGAGCGCGCACAGCGAGCCGTGGCGCATGGTCTGGCAGAGATCGAGGATGAGACGGGCCTCGTCGAGGGGCTCGCGGCGGCCTCGCCCGGCGTTGCGCATCTGGGCCAGGGCTTCGACCGGGTCGGCCGCGCGCCCTTTACCGCCGAGCAGCCGGTCCAGGGTCTCGACCCCGCGCACCGAACCGATGCGGCAGGGCGTGCACTTGCCGCAGCTCTCTACGGCGCAGAATTCCAGGGCGAAGCGGGCCATGGCGCCCATGTCGACGGTGTCGTCGAAGACCACGATCCCGGCGTGACCCACCAGGCCGTCGGCGGCCGTCAGGGCCTCGTAGTCGAACGGCAGCTCAAACCGCTCCGGCGGGAAATAGGCGCCGAGCGGCCCGCCTACCTGAACGGCGCGCACCGGACGGCCGCTCTCGGTTCCACCGCCGATGTCGTTCACCAGCTCTCCCAGGGTCAGGCCGAAGGGCGCTTCGAAAAGGCCGCCGTTCTTCACATTGCCGGCCAGCTGGATCGGCACGGTCCCGCGCGAGCGGCCATAGCCCAGGGCGGCATAGGCCTCCGGACCCTCGTTGAGGATATAAGGCGCGGCGGCCAGGGTCAGGACGTTGTTGATTACCGTCGGCGCGCCGAAAAGGCCCGCATGGGCCGGCAGCGGCGGCTTGGCCCGGACCTGGCCCCGTTTTCCCTCGATGGAGTCCAGCATCGCGGTCTCTTCGCCGCAGACGTAGGCCCCGGCCCCGGCCCTGACCTCGATCCGGAACGGGGCGACGATCCCGACGCTCGCCTCGATCGCCCGCCGCAGCGTGTCGATCGCGAAAGGATATTCCGAGCGGATGTAGACATAGCCTTCGCTGGCGCCCACGGCGTGGGCGGCGATGGCCATCCCTTCGATGAGCAGGAACGGATCGCCCTCCATCAGCATGCGGTCGGCAAAGGTGCCGCTATCGCCCTCGTCGGCGTTGCAGACGATGAACTTCTCGTCTCCCGGCGCTTCGAGCGCCGTCCGCCACTTGATCCCGGCCGGAAATCCGGCGCCGCCGCGGCCGCGCAGGCCCGAATCCTGGATCCGATCGACCACTTCGGAAGGCTTCAGCGCCCGCGCCGCCTCCAGTCCCTTCCAGCCGCCGTGGGCGGCGTAGTCGTCGAGGCTCAGCGGATCGATGATCCCGCAGCGGGCGAAAGTCAGGCGCGTCTGACGGGCGAAGAAGGGTAGGGCGGCGACCTCGCCGAGGCGGTTCGGGTGGTCGCCCGCGAGCACGCGCGCCGCGTCGTCCGGCGTCACCGGACCGAAGCCGATGCGGCCCTCCGCCGTCACCACCTCCACCAGCGGCTCGCTATTGAAGAGGCCGCGGCTGCCCGTGCGGATGACCTCGGCCCCGAGCTGGGCCAGCGCGGCGGCGACCGCGTCCGCCCCCAGAGCCACGGAGGCCATGTCCTTGGAGACGAAAACCCGGGTCACGCGCCGTCCTCGCCCAGTCCGATTTCCTTTGCGATCACCTCGAGGCGGGCTTGGTCGAGGCGCGCGTACGGCCGGCCGTCGACCAGGGCGACGGGACCCACGGCGCAAAGACCCAGGCAATAGACCGGCTCCAGCGCCACCTGGCCGTCGGCGCGCGCCTCGCCCATGGAGACGCCCAGTCGCGCCGCCGCCGCGGCCTCGATCCGCCGCCCGCCGCGGGCTTGGCAGGCTTCGGCCCGGCACAGCTTGACGATGTGCCTCGCCGGCGGGGCGCGACGGAAGTCGTGATAGAAGGTGATGACCCCATGCACCTCGGCGCGAGAGAGGTTGAGGCCGTGGGCGATCGCCGGGACCGCGGCATCGGGGAGCCAGCCGAGCCTTTCCTGGAGATCATGCAGCACGGGCAGCAGCGCGCCGCGGCGGCCGGCGTGGCGGGCGACAAGCTGGCCGACGAGGGTTTCGATCTCGTCCGTCGTCGCTTCGCGCGTCTCCGCCATCCCGGCGGTTTAGCGACAATAGGCCCCTACGGCGAGGGCGGTCCCAGGGGTAACAGGGCGCTCATCGGTGCGGGGGCCCATTCCGGTGACGGAAAGAAACGTTGCGGTGGGCTTGGGCTTCGGGTTCCATTGCGGGCGTGGCGGACGTTTTCATTTCATACGCCCACGACGACCGCGCGGCGGCGCGACGGTTCGCCGACGCTCTCGCGGCCGAGCGGCTGAGTGTCTGGGTGGACGATGCCCTGCGCTCGGGCGAAGCCTACGACCAGGTGATCGAACAGGCTCTGCGCGAAGCCCGCGCGGTGGTCGTCCTGTGGTCGAAGAAGTCTGTGGAGTCTCGCTGGGTGCGCGCTGAAGCGACTCTGGCCGACCGCAACGGAACGCTGGCGCCGGTGATGCTCGAGCCGTGCGAGCGCCCGATCATGTTCGAGCTGACCCACACGGCCGATCTTTCCGCCTGGTCGGGCGACCCGGGCGCAAGCGCCTGGCGCGCCTTCGTCGCCGACGTGAAGCGGTTCGTGGACAAGGGCCAGTCCGGATCACCATCACCGCCCGCGCCCTGTCGGACCGATCCGCCAGCGAATTCCATTTGCGTCTTGCCGTTTGCCAACATCAGCGGCGATTCGGGGCAGGATGTGCTCGCCGCCGGCCTCACCGAGGACATCACCACCGAGCTCTCGCGTTTCCGCCACCTCTTCGTCATCTCACGCAACTCGGCCTTCCAGTACCAGGACAAGGTCGTCGGCGCGCGCCAAGTGGCCTGCGAATTCAACGTCCAATATGTCGTCCAGGGAAGTGTGCGCAAAGCTGGCTCGCGCGTCCGCGTAACCGTCCAGCTGATCGACGGGCAAGCCGAACGCCACATCTGGGGCGAACGCTACGACCGCCAGCTCGAAGATATCTTCGACCTCCAGGACGAAGTGACCGCCGCCATCGTCGCCACGCTCAGCGGACGGGTCGAGGAGGCCACCGGCGAGAAGGCCGGACGCAAACCGACCGAGAATATGACCGCCTATGAGTGTCTCCTCGCCGGCAAGCTGCTGCACCACCGCTCGACCAAGGCGGACAACGAAAAGGCGCTCGTTCACCTCGACCGCGCTATTGAGCTCGACCCCCTCTACGCTCAGGCCCACGCCTGGAGAGCCTGCACCCTCGGTCAGGCCTGGGTGAACGGCTATTGCGCCGACCGCGACGGCGTCTTTCGGGATGTCGTGCGAGAGCTCGATACGGCGATGCGCCTCAACAGCAACGACAGCGATGTCCACCGCATCCTGGCGGCCGTGGCCCTGGTCAGGGGCCGGCACGACAAGGCCCTTTTCCACCAGGAGCGCGCCCTCGACCTCAATCCCAACGACGATCTCGTCGTGGTCCAGCAAGGCGAGGTTCTGACCTGGCTCGGGCGCGCGGACGAGGGGATCGCATGGATCGAAAAGGCCATGCGTCTCAATCCCTGCCACCCGGAACGGTTCTGGAACCACCTCGGTCGCGCCCTGTTCGTGGCCCGCCGCTACGATGAGGCGATCGCCGCCTTCGGCCACATCGCGAACCCCATCCTGCCTCACTATGCATTCCTCGCCGCCTGCGCCGCCCAGCTCGGCGACAGCGCCGCCGCGCATCGCTACGCAGACGACGTACGCAAGCGTGATCCCGACTTCTGTGTCGAGGCCTTCCTCGCCACCCTCTACTACAAGCGGGAGGAGGACATCGCACATCACCACGCCGCCCTCCTGGCGGCGGGTCTGCCCGAGTGTTCCTCCGGCGTCGCAGCCTCCATGCCCGGAGATCTCAGTGAAACCTAGTGCTGCCCAGCACCAAGTTTGGGCGCGGTGACTTGTCGGGGCGGGGCGGATAGCTTCGCCGGATGGGCCGAGCGCCATCCCTCACCGTGACCAGCCTCAAAGTCGGCCGCCGGACCTCCGCGCCTTCGCGCCGCGCCATCCCTGAAGAGACCGCCGTGGCCCTGGTCTACGACGGCGGGACCGAGGCGGTGATGATGGCCACCCCCGCCGACCTGGAAGACTTCGCGGTCGGCTTTTCGCTGAACGAAGGTGTCGTTTCCGCGCCCGGCGACATCCGCGCGGTCGAGATCGCCGACCAGCCTGACGGGATCGAGCTCCGCCTATGGCTGGCCGCCGACCGCGCCCAGGCCCTGGCCGGCCGCCGACGGACCCGTGCCGGACCCACCGGCTGCGGCCTCTGCGGCGTCGACAGCCTGGCCGAGGCCCTGCGCCCGCTTCCGACAGTCGAGTCCCCCCTGACAATCCCCGCCGCGGACCTGATCGCGGCCATGAGCGCCCTTGCCGATCTGCAGGCGCTCAACCGCGAGACCCGCGCCGTCCACGCGGCCGCCCTGTTCGTTCCGGGCGAGGGAATCGTCGCTGTGCGCGAGGACGTCGGTCGCCACAACGCTCTCGACAAGCTGGCCGGCGCCCTGGCGCGCGAGGGACGAAGCGCGGCCGGCGGCGCCATCCTGATGACCAGCCGGATCTCGGTCGAGCTCATCCAGAAGGCGGCGATCATGGGCGCGCCAATCCTGGCCGCCGTCTCTGCGCCCACGGCGCTCGCTCTGCGCACGGCCGAAGGGGCCCGGATCACCCTGGCCGGGATCGTCCGCGACGACGGCCTAGAGATCTTCACCTGGCCCGAGCGGATCGGGGTCAAGCATGGTTGAGGCGGCCCAAGTGCGCGCGATCGCTTCGGCTCTTTCTGAGGTCCGCGACTCGTCGGACGGCGATCGCCTCGTTTTCGAGGTCGCCGGCAAAGGGTTCGCCTGGACCTGGATGGAGCGGTTCGACCCGAAGAAGCGGCGGCGGCCGTGTCCCGCGGTCCTGGCCGTGCGCTGCGAGCTTGAGCGCAAGGAGATGCTGATCGAGGCCGCTCCGGAGATCTATTTCGACGAGCCGCATTATCGCGGCTTTCCGGCCGTCCTGGTTCGGCTGGCCGCCATCGGCGAGGCTGAGCTGGCGGCTCTGCTCGAAGGCGCCTGGCGGCTCAAGGCCCCCAAGGCGCTGCTGAAAGCGACGGCCCGATGAGGCGCCTCGACGTCCTCATCTCATCCTGTCTTGTGCTTGCCATCGTGACGACTCCGGCCTTGGCCGCGCCGCGAACCGTCCAGGCCCAGCCGCAGCGGAAGGGCGACTGCCACTGGGTCCATGGTCGCTTCATCGTCTACACGGGAGACGGACGCTTTGTGATCTGGATTGTCGGGACCAAGCGGACCGTCGAAATCGGTGACGACCGGGATGACGTTTCCGGGATCATCCAGGCCTACGAGAAGCGTGTGCCCCTCACCGGCGACACCGACCCCCTGTTTGCCAACTTCCAAATCTGCGCGCTTGAGGACAGCAAGCCCGGCCACATGCAGCCCGTCGGGGTGACCGACGTCCGCAACGCCACCTTGAGCGGTATGCCCTTTCCATCCGGCGACCGCCAACCCCCGAACCCCTGAGGAGCCTCAGCCATGTATGTCTGCGGACTGGTCATTCCTGTTTCCGAGGACCGGATGGACGACTATCGCGCCTGGGCCGAGAGCGGCGCCCGGTTCTACAAGGAATACGGCTGTCTGGAGATCGTCGAGAGCTGGGAGGACTTCGTGCCAGACGGCAAGCAGACCGACTTCCGCCGCGCCGTTGCGGCCAAGCCCGGCGAGAAGATCGTCTTCACCTGGCAGGTCTGGCCGGACCGGGAGTTCTTCCAGGCGGCCGAGGCCAGGATGCATGAGGATCCACGCATGGACAGCTCCGGCGAGCCGCCGTTCGACGCCAGCCGCCTCATCCTCGGCTGTTTCCAGCCCCTGGCCTCGATGGGGAGGGCCGGTTCCTAGCGGTCAGGCGACCGCGCCGCCCCGAGTCCGTGTCTGGGTCCGGGCCGAGCCAGAGCAATCAGTGGTGCGGCGCGCCCGCCTGGGCGGCGGCGGCGCGCTCATGGGCGACCTTCTTGTTGTGCTCCGCCATCATGTGGCCGGCGACGCAACCCGCCGCCGCGCCTGCCAGAGTGTGGTGTTTGTGGTTCGGGCCGGTCGTCGCGTAATGGCCAGCGACGCCGCCCACGACCGCTCCCGAGACGCAGCCGACAGCGCCCGCTGTACTGGCGATACCGCCGATTGCGATCGCGAGACTGGCCGCGAAAACGAAGATTGTCTTCATGGGTGCACTCCTCCCGGTTAGCGACAATCCGGGGGGCCGAATCGCCAAGGTTGAGTCTCTCTACGCCCTGCGCGCAGAGGCGCGCTTTTTTGAGGCGAATCGATAGTCGCGATCATGGAGGAAGGGTGGCGCCGCCTGGGTGACTCGAACACCCGACCTACGCATTACGAATGCGCCGCTCTACCGGCTGAGCTAAGGCGGCCCATGGCCCGGCGCCGTCTTTAGCCGCGCGCCCCAGTGGGTGCAATCTCGGGGCCTAATCGGCTCGCCGATGCCCGCCAAGGTCGCTGGCGAGCAGGCCGGCGGCGAGGGCGATGTTGGCGGTGGGATCAAGGCCCCGCAAGCGGCGGAACTCTGGGTCGAGACCGGCCTGGGTTTCGGCCGACAGGACCGCGTTCCAGTTGGCCTGCGTCCGCAGGAAGGCACGAGAGTAATAGCCAAACAGCAGGGCGCGCTCTTCGTTCGCCGTGACGTTGGCCCCGGACGTGTGCCAGACGCGCCCGTCCCAGGCGATGACTGCGCCCTTGCGCGCCTCGAAGGGCCGCAGGCGCGAAGCCGGATCGGTCCCCAGCTCGGCCAGGCGCGTCACCCTGTGGCTCTCCGGGATGAACAGGGTTGCGCCGTTCTCCGCCCGCACGTCGGTCAGGCACCAGATAATGTTGATCGACCACGGCGCGAGCCACGGCTCGGGAACCACCAGCGCCTGGTCCGAATGCAGGCTCATCGACCGCGAGCCGGGGCGGGCGATGTTGGCGGTGAAGTTGGAGATCAGGAAGTCGGGCCCTAGCAGCGCCTCCACGAGGCCCAGAGCCAACGGCGCGCGGATCAGCTCGCGGAACACCGGATCGAGATCGAGGAGCTCGAACACCCGGACATTGGCGGCGTTGGGATCCAGGCCCCGGACATGCGTCTCGCGCCCGCGCCGGCGGTATTCATCCGCCGCAACCCACAGGCGCTCCAGGATGAGATCGGCTTCGGCGGCCGAGAGCGCGTCTGGAACCACGCACCAGCCGTCCAGGAGAAGCTGGCTGCGAGCCTGGGTCAGATTGGGCGCCGTGGTCTCGGCTGTGCTCATCGACGAAAGGATAGACCGCCTCAGGCTGAAGAGGCCATCGGCGGCCGGGCCAAAAGAAGATGGGCCCCGAAGGCTGGCTTCGGGGCCCAGTCCGCAATCGATCCTTGGAGATCGGGAGTTACTTCGCGGCTCCCGCGGCCGCCTGTTCGATGAGGTCCGCCACCACCCGTGGGTTCGACACATAGATCGCGTGGCTGCCGGGCGTTTCGGCGACCGTGGCGCCGGCGCGGGCCGCCATCTGGCGCTGGGCGGGGGCCGGGATCATGCCGTCGTCGGCGGTCACCAGGTACCAGCTCGGCCGGGACTTCCAGGCGGGCGTGGTCACCCGGCCGTCCAGGGCGGCGACGCCCCAAGGAACCTGAGAGTCGGCCATGAACGCGGCCTGGGCCGGTTCGACGTCGCCGGCGAACGAGGCCGCGAACTTGTCACGGTCAAGGAACAGGAAGCCGTCCTTCGGCGGCAGGATCGGCGGCGTGGGCGCGCCGGGCGGCGGGTTGGCGATCAGCGAGGAGACGGACTCCCCGGCGTCGGGCGCGAAGGCGGCGATGTACACCAGGCCCTTCACCTTCGGATCGGCGCCGGCTTCGGAGATGACCACGCCGCCGTAGGAATGGCCGACGAGGATCGCCGGGCCGTCCTGCGCCTCCAGGGCGCGGCGGGTGACCGCGACGTCGTCCGCGAGGGTGATGGTCGGATTCTGCACGACGGTGACCTTGAAGCCGTCCTTGGCGAGCAGCTCATAGACCCCTTGCCAGCCCGATCCGTCGACGAAACCGCCGTGGACCAGGACAACGTTCTTGATGGCGCTGGATTCTGACATTTCCAATCTCCCTGTTACTTCCGCGATAATCGTTATCGCGATAACTAATGGCTAGGCGCGGCGAAAATGCTTGTCAAGGTATTATTTATCGCGATATAAATTATCGTCGTCGCAAGCGAGGAAGGGCGCCAGCTTGGACCGGATATTCCCCCTGCCGTTGGACGAACAGCTCGGCTTTTCGCTCTACGGCGCCTTCATGGCGGTGAGCCGCACTTACAAGCCGTGGCTGGACCAGCTGGGCCTGACCTATCCGCAATACCTGGTCCTCAATGTCCTTTGGGAAGATGACGACCAGACCATCACCGCCATCGGCACGCGTCTGGATCTCGAACCCAGCACCATCACCCCCCTGGTCAAGCGCCTGGAACAGGCCGGCCATGTCGACCGGCGGCGCAACCCGTCGGACGAGCGGCAGGTGAGGGTGCTGCTGACGAACCAGGGCCGCGGCGTACGGGCGAACACCAAGGCGCTGGCGGACGCCCTCTATGACAAGGCGGCCATGTCGGTGGACGATCTGGTCGCGCTCAATGACCGGATCAAGGCCCTGCGCGAGGCGTTCCGGGCGTCCTGACGCGACCCCTACAGCGCCTTGACGATCCCCTCGACCATCTTCTTGGCGTCGCCGAACAGCATCATGGTGTTGTCGCGGAAGAAGAGCTCGTTCTCGACGCCGGCGTAGCCCGACCCCATGCCGCGCTTCACGAAGAGCACCGTGCGCGCCTTCTCCACGTCGAGCACCGGCATGCCGTAGATCGGCGACGTCTTGTCCTCTTCCGCCGCCGGGTTGGTCACGTCATTGGCGCCGATCACAAAGGCGACGTCCGCCTGCGCGAACTCCGAATTGATATCCTCGAGCTCGAACACTTCGTCATAGGGCACGTTGGCTTCGGCCAGCAGCACGTTCATGTGGCCGGGCATGCGGCCGGCGACCGGGTGAATGGCGTATTTCACCTCGACGCCTTCCTTCTTCAGGGTATCGGCCAGCTCGCGC
>DASXGB010000273.1:0-8164 GCA_036489325.1 Caulobacteraceae bacterium | reverse complement strand
CGCTGAGCGGCGCCCAAAATCCAGGCAAGTTGCGACCAAGCGTCGCGCGTTACACGCAATCGCCAATTGTGAACAATGTTTAGCTTGATCTGGGACCCCGGTCACAGGCAATGGCCCACCGCCGCGATCAATCTCGCGGTGTTTCCCTGCTTGGACGGGTGGGACCGGGGGGTGCGCCAGCGCCAGGAGGTTCTTCGCTCGTCGGACATGACGGAGTGACCATGCCGCCGCACATCCTGGGCGCGATCTTCACCCAGCCGATCGACTTTGCCCACTCGATCGTGGCGCTGCTGATCGGCGTAGCCGGCGGCTGCGTCCTGGCCGAGTTCCGGTTGACTCCGCTGCGCCGGGCCTTCGCCCGCAAGACCAAGCCGCCGACCGTACAAGGTGGCGGCGATCACGGCGGTCCCTGGGGCTAGGCCTGCGGGGAAGCCTCTGCGGGAACGGCGTCGAACGCGAACACCACCCGTGTTCCTTCGCCGGGGCTGGACGCGACTTCGCTGCGCGCGCGGGCGTTCAGCAGCAGCGCGCGGACGATGATTGAAGAGAGTTTGCCGGGTCCGGGCCAGCTGACGTCCGCCGGAAGACCGACCCCGTCGTCAGCGACCTCCACCCTGCAGCCTTCCGGGCCGGCCGCACAATGCAGGGAGATCGTCCCGGGCTCGCGGCCCTGGAAGGCGTGCTTGAGGGAATTGGTGATCAACTCATTGACCACGAGGCCCAGAGGCATGGCGATGTCGATCGGGATCGGCCAGCTGTCCACCTGAAGGTTCAGCCGCACCCCTTCCATCGCGTTTGCCGCCATGACCGCCGTCGCCACCTCGGTCAGGTAGGTCCCGAGGTCGACCGATCCTTCGGATTCCGACTCCGAGAGCGCGCGATAGAGCACGCCCAGGGCCTCGATGCGTCCGGCCAGGCGCTCGAAACTTTCGCCGGTCTTAGCGTCCACCACCCCGCGCGCCTCGGCGCGGATCAGGGCGGTGATCATCTGCAGATTGTTTTTCACGCGATGCTGCAGCTCGCGCAGCTGCGCGTCCTTCGCGCGGACGCTGTCCTCCAGCTTCTCGAAGACGGAAGTCCGCGGCTGGGTCAGTTCGGCCAGGGCCAGGATGCGGTAGACGGCCTTTTCACCGTCTTCGATCAGGCTTGACCAGGCGTCGACCTGCAACGACCCATCGGCGTAGGGCAGGGTGAAGGCGCCAAGATAGTCGCGTTCCTCGCTGACCAAGACGCCCAAGGCCCCGCCGTCGAGGTTCCCTGGAACAGCCTCCCAGCCTTGGCCTACCAGTTCGGCCTGAGGCCGGCCCGTCAGCCGCTCAAACTCTTCGTTGACATAGACAATGCGCTCGGAGGGCAGCAACTCGGCCACCGCAATCGCGATGGGAACCGCGTCAAGGATTTGCTTGAATTGATCACCGTCGGGAGGAGCACTTGGGTCCGGATCGCGCACCAGGCTCACTTTTTGCGACCTTATTTCACCGGCGATGCGGCCTCGCCGGTGACCGTCGAAGCTTACTGTAGGCGCCCTAGCATGGGGGGATGGCGCCTCAAAGCGTGGCCTTACACTTTCAACGGAAGTAGGCGAAGCCGACGAAAAGTGGGGGACAGCAACGCAGGATCTGAGCCCTGACTTGGATGTGCGCGATGCGCGCCGCCGCCTGACTCTCTGTGGGAGAGCTAGCTCACCAGCGCCGAGAGGATCGTCGTCGCGCGCTCGATGAATACGTCGCGTTCGCGGCCCCTCAGCGCCTTGCCGCGAATAAGCCGTTCGACCAGGAATCCAATGATCACCCCGGCGAGCACCCGGGCTCGCGGTTCTGCGTCATCGCCGCCCAGCCAGTCGCGGATCGGGCCCAGGAACCGCTCCTGAACGGCGAGGTTGAGCAGCGGCGCCGTGGCCGGCGAGGTCGCGGCCCGCAGCAGGAACTGGAAGCCGTGCTGGTCGGCGTGGCCGTCGCGCGGCCCGTTCGCCATCGCCTCGGCCACCTCCCGCACATAGGTCTCGCGGTCGAGCTCCGTGAGGCGGCTTGGATGGATCGAGGCCTTCAGGGCCTCGGTGAACAACCCTTCCTTCCCGCCGAAGTAGCGGCCGATCAGGGCGACATCGACGCCGGCCTCGGCGGCGATCTCCCGCAGCGAAGCGGTCTCGTAGCCGAGCCGCGCGAAGCGATCCATCGCCGCGGCCAGGATGCGGGCTCGCGTCGCCGTCGCGTCGCGCTTGCGCGGCCGCGCCTCCAACAGGGTGTCGGTCATGTCCATTCGCTGCGATCAGACGCGGGCGGGGATGGTCACCTGCATGCTCTCGAAGCCATGCACGAACGAGGAATAAGAGCGCACGGGATCGCCAACGAGCTCGATCCTCGGGAAACGCTTGAGGATCTCTTCCCAGATGATGGTAAGCTGCATCTCCGCCACCCGGTTGCCCACGCAGCGGTGCACGCCGAAGCCGAACGACATGTGATGCCGCGGCCGCTCACGATCGATGATGTAGGCGTTGGGGTTGTCGATCACCGCCTCGTCGCGGTTGCCGGAGATGTACCACATCACCACCCGGTCATCCTTCTTGATGGTCTTGCCGCCGATCTCGATGTCGCGCATGGCGACCCGGCTCATGTGGGCGAGCGGCGTCTGCCAGCGGATGGTCTCGGAGACCATCGGCGTCACCAGCTCCGGGTTGGCGCGCAGCTTATCGTACTGCTCGGGGAACTTGTTTAGCGCATAGACCGAGCCGGAGATCGTATTGCGGGTGGTGTCATTGCCGCCGACGATCAGCAGGATCACGGTGCCGTGGTATTGCTCGCGCGACATCGCCCGAGTCTCGGGATGCTGGGTCAGCATCGAAATGAGATCGTTGCCGCCACCTCCCTGGAGGCGCTCGTTCCACAGTTCTTCGAACCGGCCGAAGCACTCGTAGACGGCCTGGGCCTTCTGGGCCCAGCTCTCCACCGGGCCGTGACCCGGCGTGTTCATGACCATGTCCGACCACCAGGGCAGCTTGCGCCGCTCCTCGAACGGGAAGTCGAAGAGCGTGGCCAGCGTCATCGCCGTTAGCTCCTTGGAGACGAGGTCCACCCAATCGAACGGCGTGCCGATCGGCAGGGAGTCGAGGATCTCGCCGGCCCGCTCGCGCACCACCGGCGCCATCTTGGCCATGTTCGCCGGCGCCACCGTCGGGCTCACCGCCTTGCGGTGTACGCTGTGCTCGGGCTCGTCCATGGTGATGAAGCCGGCCCCGCCGCGGCGGCGTGGCTCCTGGCCGATGGCCTTCAGGGCCGCTTCCTGCTCCTCCATCGCCCGTTTGTTGGCGAGGCCGATGCCGTCGGCCGAGGAAAAGTCGGTGTGGTTGGTGTCCACCGCCATGATGTCGTCCCAGCGGGTGATCGACCAATAGGCGTCGAACTCGCTGTCGGCCGTGAAGTGGACCGGATCCTCGCGCCGAAGCCGCTCGAACACCGGCCAGATCGTGTCGTTCTGGAAGCGGTCGGTGCGGGCGGGATTGAGCTCGGCCAACGGCAGGGTCCAGGCCTCGTCTGCGGCGCTGACGGCCTCGGGCTTCACGGCGATGTTCATGAGGGCGTCTCCGGTTGATCGCGCCGAGCAGATTCCGCCCAGGTCGCCGGTATGTCAATGGCTGTTGACTTATCGGGCGGCGGACCGTTTCATCCGATCCCATGGAGCGCACCGATCCGGCCGACGCTGAAGCGATCGAAGATAGCCTTGCCCTCGCGGGTGAGCGCGCCGGCGATCTCACGCCTCGCGTCTACGCGGTGCTGTTTGAGCGTCAGCCGCCGATGGAGGCCCTGTTCTGGCGGGACGGGAAGAGCGTCATCCGCGGTGAGATGCTGATGCGGGTGTTCGAGGCGATTCTCGATTTCATCGGCGAGCGTCGCTACGCCGACCACATGATCGAGGCCGAGGTGCTCACGCACGAAGGCTACGACGTGCCGCGCGAGGTGTTCGCCACCTTCTTCGGCGTGGTCGCCGAGGTCGTCGAGGAAGCCTGCGGGCGGGACTGGAATCCGGACATGGCCGGAGCCTGGCGTCGCCTGCTCGTCGACCTCGACGCCTATGTGAACCGCTGGGTCACCGCAAGCGCCTGAGCCCTTTCAGCCCCTTGACCGGCCCGAAAATCCTTGACTTTCGTCTCATGAAGTCGCATAATGCAAATCGCACTGCCTTGGGTGCCCATGGGCTGGTCTTTGACATTGTGAACGCCAACGTTTGCGGGGTTTTCAGATCCTGCGAAGGCGGTCCGCGGTGGCGTCTCCGTATTCTACGGAGAAACACCCGTTCTTACGGTGTTTTACGGTTGGGACTTTCTCATAGCTCAGGCGCCCGCCCGCTCACCGTATCAACGGAGAAAACGCCCGATCTTACGGTGTTTTACGGTGGGAGAATTTTCCCGCATCGCCTGCATCCCGCCGGCAAACGGCGTGGCCGGCGAGACACCGGCGGTTCGAGGCTCCACTAGCGGGAAACGACCGCGTTTGCGGCGGATTTCGAACGGCTCCAACGGCCGCCAAAGGCGCAGCGTGTCAAGGGTACTGGACACCATTCTTTATGGAGAAATCACCATGTTTATGGCGTTTTATGGTGACCGTTTTCGCGGCGCCGGCGCCTATAGGATCGCGGGCAGATCGAGCCCGTGCTCGCGGGCGCAATCGAGGGCGATGTCGTAGCCGGCGTCGGCATGGCGCATCACCCCGCTCGCCGGATCGTTCCACAGCACCCGCTCGATCCGGCGGGCGGCCGCCTCGGTCCCGTCGCAGACGATGACCATGCCGGCGTGCTGCGAAAAGCCCATGCCGACGCCGCCGCCATGGTGGATCGAGACCCAGGTCGCCCCGCCGGCGGTATTCAGAAGTGCATTGAGCAGCGGCCAGTCCGACACCGCGTCGGATCCATCGCGCATGGCCTCGGTCTCTCGGTTGGGCGAGGCGACGGACCCGGAATCCAGGTGATCGCGGCCGATGACGACCGGCGCCTTCAGCTCGCCGCTGGCCACCATCTCATTGAAGGCGAGCCCAAGGCGATGGCGATCGCCCAGACCCACCCAACAGATGCGCGCCGGCAGGCCCTGGAACTTGATCTTCTCGCGGGCCATGTCGAGCCAGTGGCGCAGGTGCGCATCGTGCGGCATCAGCGCCTTCACCTTCTCGTCCGTGCGGTAGATGTCCTCCGGATCGCCGCTGAGCGCCGCCCAGCGGAACGGCCCGACGCCACGGCAGAAGAGCGGGCGGATATAGGCCGGCACGAAGCCCGGGAAATCGAAGGCGTCTGCGAGGCCCTCCTCCTTGGCCATCTGGCGGATGTTGTTGCCGTAGTCGACGGTGGGGACACCCGCTCGGTGAAAACCCAGCATGGCCTTCACCTGGACCGCCATCGAGGCTTTCGCCGCTTTGGCGACGCCGGCCGGATCGCTCTCGCGCCGCGCCATCCACTCGTCGATCGTCCAGCCGGCGGGCAGGTACCCATTCGATGGGTCATGGGCGCTGGTCTGGTCGGTGACCGCGTCGGGGCGGACGCCGCGCGCGAGAAGTTCCGGGAAGATCTCGGCGGCGTTGCCGAGCAGGCCGATTGAGATTGGCTTCTTGGCCTCGCAGGAACGTTGGATGATTTCCAGGGCCTCATCGAGATCCTGGCTCGTCTGGTCCAGGTAGCCGGTCCTGAGGCGCATCTCGATCCGCGACGGCTGGCACTCCACCGCGAGGCACGAGGCGCCGGCCATGACCGCCGCCAGGGGCTGCGCGCCGCCCATGCCGCCAAGGCCGCCGGTCAGGATCCAGCGCCCGGCGAGGTCGCCGCCGTAGTGCTGTCGGCCAAGTTCGGCGAAGGTCTCGTAGGTCCCCTGAACGATTCCCTGGGCGCCGATGTAGATCCACGAGCCGGCGGTCATCTGGCCGTACATGGCCAGGCCCTTGCGATCGAGCTCGTTGAAATGCTCCCAGGTCGCCCAGCGGGGCACGAGGTTGGAGTTGGCGATGAGGACGCGTGGCGCGTCCGGAAGGGTGCGGAAGACGCCGACCGGCTTGCCGGACTGGACGAGCAGGGTCTGGTCGTCCTCCAACCGCTTGAGCACGGCGACGATGGCATCGAAACTCTCCCAGTCGCGGGCTGCGCGGCCGACGCCGCCGTAGACGACCAGCTCCTCCGGCCGCTCGGCGACGTCCGGATCGAGATTGTTCATCAGCATCCGAAGCGGGGCCTCGGTGAGCCAGGATTTGGCGCTGATCTCCGGCCCCCGGGGGCTGCGAATGACGCGGGAATTGTCGAGGCGGGTCATGGCTGTCCTGAAGCGAAGGCGAGGCAGGCGGCGAGGGCGCCTCTGAGGATCGCCGCCATCGGCTGGGCGCGGTCAGCGTCATAGGGTGGGGGCCAGGCGTCCGCCGCCGGTTCGCCGGCCGGCTCGTTCATGTAGCCGCGGCAGGCGAGTTCCATCTGGATGGCGTGGACGCCGTCGGCGGGCTTTCCCAGGCTGCGGGTGATGTGGCCGCCCTTGAACCTGCCGTTGGTGACCCGCGAGTGGTTCGAGCCGTCGCACACAGCTTCGACGGCGACCGTGAGGTCAGGCGCGCAGCTTTGGTCACCGTTGGTCCCAATGTTAAACTGCGGCAGCTCGCCCTCGAAGAGCCGCGGGACACGGCTGCGTATCGAGTGGGCGTCGTAGAGCACGACCCTCGGATGGCGGCTTCGCAGGCTGGCGATCTCGCCGGCGAGGGCGTCGTGATAAGGCTGGAAGAACAGGCGCCGGCGGGCGGCGATCTCATCGGCGTCGGGTGCGTGGCCCGACCGGTAAAGCGCCTCGCCGTCGAAGGTGCTGGTCGGGCAGAGCTCGGTCGTCGCCATGCCAGGATAGAGCGAGGCGCCGCTGGGGTCCCGGTTCACGTCGATCACTGAGCGCGAGAGGCGGGTGCGCACGGTCGTGGCGCCGAGGTCCCCGGCGAAGTCGTAGAGCCGGTCGACCCACCAATCGGCGTCGCGCTGGGCGAGCCACAGCGAGGCGAAACGGCCGGAAAGGTGCGGCGGAATCTCGGTTCCGGCATGGGGAATCGAAACGATCAGCGGCGCGGCGCCCCGGCGAATCTCCAGCCACTCGGGCATTCAGCCGACCCCGGGGAGCGGAACGGCGGCGGCCGCCTCGATCAGCGCGCCATCGGTGACCAGCGCCGTCGCCGCCGCAATGTCGGGATACATCAGCCGGTCCTCGGCCAGGGTTGGCACCACGGCGCGAAGGCGCGTCCGGACCGCCTCCAGCGGCTTACTGGAGGCCAAAGGCCGGTGGAAGTCGCAGCCTTGCGCCGCCACCATCAGTTCGATGCCGACGATACCGCAGGCGTTCTGCGCCATCGGCAGCAGTCGGCGGGCCCCGTGGGCCGCCATCGAAACGTGGTCCTCCTGGTTGGCGCCAGTGGGGATGGAATCGACGCTCGCCGGCGTCGAGCGCTGCTTGTTTTCCGAGGTGAGGGCGGTGGCGACGACCTGGGCGATCATGAAGCCGGAGTTGAGGCCCGGGTGGGGCGTCAGGAACGCCGGCAGACCGGAAAGCGCCGGGTCAGTGAGCATGGCGACCCGCCGCTCGGCCAGCGAGCCAATCTCGCACAGCGCCAGCGCGATCATGTCGGCGGCGAAGGCTGTCGGCTCGGCGTGGAAGTTGCCGCCTGAGAGCGCTTCGTCGGTGTCGGCGAAGATCAACGGGTTGTCGGTGACGCCGTTGGCTTCGGTCGCCAGGGTCGCGGCCGCCTGGCGCAGCACGGTGAGGGCCGCGCCCATCACCTGTGGCTGGCAGCGCAGGCTGTAGCAGTCCTGAACTCGCGGATCGTCGTCGCGATGGGAGGCGCGGATCGCCGAGCCGGCCATCAGGGCGCGCAGCGCATCGGCGGTCTCGATCTGGCCGACGTGGCCCCTTAGCACCTGGATGCGGTGATCGAACGGTGTGTCCGAACCCTTGGCCGCCTCGGTGGCGAGGGCCCCCGTGACGAGCGCCGAGCTGAACAAGCGCTCGGCCTCGAAGAGGCCAGCCAGTGCGTAGGCGGTGGAGAATTGCGTGCCGTTCAGCAGCGCCAGGCCCTCTTTGGGCTGCAGGACCAGTGGCTGGAGGCCGGCGCGGGCGAGAGCCTCGTCCGCCCGCAGCCGTTCGCCACCGAAATCCGCCTCGCCGGCGCCG
>DASXGB010000263.1:0-2003 GCA_036489325.1 Caulobacteraceae bacterium | reverse complement strand
GTGCCGCGCCGGCAGCAGGATCGGCGCGCCCGACATGTTGCCGTTCAGTTTGGCGAAGGCGATCACCGAACCGGTGAAGGTCACCGCCCCGATGGCGAGGCCGATGGAGAGCTCGATCAGGCTTTCCAGCTTCACCCCTTCGGGGGCGTCGATTCCGTAGGCGGCCGGCGTATGGATCGCGGCCACGGCCACCAGGCAGGCCGAGAGTCCGACCAGGGAATGGAACGCCGCCACCAGCTGCGGCATGGCCGTCATCTGCACACGCCGGGCGATTACGGCTCCCACTGTCCCGCCAATGGCGAAGCCGGCGATGATCAGGGCCAGCGTCGTCCTGTCCAGGGCGTGGGCGCGCGCCAGCGTCAGCAGGGTGACCGCCAGGGCGATAGCCATGCCGGTCATGCCGAGGATGTTTCCGCGCTGACTGGTCGCGGGGCTGGAGAGGCCCCTCAGCGCCAGGATGAAGAGGACGCCGCTGACCAGATAGGCGATGGAGGCGAGGTTGGCCGACACCTAGCGGTCCTTCTTGCGGTACATCGACAGCATCCGCTGGGTGACGAGGAACCCGCCGAAGATGTTGACCGCGGCCAGGCCTACGGCCACCGCCCCGGCGCCCTTGGAGATCCACAGCGCGCCGGCATGGCCGGCATGACTGCCCTGGGCCGCGGCGGCCAGCAAAGCCCCGACCACGATCACCGAAGAGATGGCGTTGGTGACGCTCATCAACGGCGTATGCAGGGCCGGCGTCACGCTCCACACCACGTAGTAGCCGACGAACACCGCGAGCACGAAGATCGCCAGGCGGAAGATGGTGGGGTCGACGGCTTCCATGGCTAGCCTTCTCCATTCCTCATGCCGTCATCCCGCACGTAGCGCGAAGCGCGGAGATGCAGGACCCAGGGGCCGCAGGCGCCTGCGTGGCCGCTCCTGGGTCCCGGCTCGCGCGGCTGCGCCGCTTGGCCGGGATGACGATTGTGTGTGAGCGCCCTCATCCCCGCAGCGCCGGGTGGACGATGGCCCCGCCGCCGGTGACCAGGGACGCGCGCAGGATCTCGTCCTCGGCGTTGGCCGCCAGATTGCCGTCCTTGTCGATCAGGAGGGTGAGGAAGGCCGAAAGGTTGCGGGCGTAGAGCGAGGAGGCGTCGGCGGCGATCCGGCTCGTCAGGTCGCCAAGTCCGAGGATCCTCACCCCGCCGGCGTCGACCGTCTCGCCCGGCTTGGCGCCCTCGACATTGCCGCCCTGTTCGACCGCCATGTCGACGATCACCGAGCCTGGCCGCATCGAGGCGACCTGGTCGGCGCTCACCAGGCGCGGCGCAGGGCGACCCGGGATCAGGGCGGTGGTGATGACGATGTCCTGCTTCTTGATGTGGTCGGAGACCAGCGCCGCCTGCTTGGCCTGGTATTCGGCGCTCATCTCCTTGGCATAGCCGGCGGCGGTCTCGGCGGCCTTGAACTCCTCGTCCACCACGGCGATGAACTTCGCCCCCAGGGATTCCACCTGCTCCTTGGCCGCGGGCCTGACGTCGGTGGCCGTGACCACCGCGCCCAGCCGGCGGGCGGTGGCGATGGCCTGCAGGCCGGCAACGCCCGCGCCCATGACAAAGGTCCTGGCAGGCGCCACCGTGCCGGCGGCGGTCATCATCATCGGCAGGGCGCGGCCATAGGCCTCGGCCGCCTCGATCACCGCCCTGTAGCCGGCCAGGTTGGCCTGGCTGGAGAGCGCGTCCATCGCCTGGGCCCGGGTGATGCGCGGGACGAACTCCATGGCGAAGGCGTTGGCCCCGGCGCCGGCCAGCGCCTCAAGCGCCGCCCGTTCGCGGTGCGGATCCAGCAGGCCGACGACGATCGTGCCCGATTTCAGCGTCGCGATCTCCTCAGGCTCCGGCGCGCGCACCTTCAGCAGGATGTCGGCGCCGCCCAGAGTCAGCGCCGCGTCGGAGGCGATCGTGGCCCCCGCGGCCTCATAGTCCGCATCCGGAAAGGAGGCGCCGGCGCCGGCGCCG
>DASXGB010000262.1:0-4241 GCA_036489325.1 Caulobacteraceae bacterium | reverse complement strand
ACCCCCTCCGCCGAGAGGATGCGCACACCCTCGAGTTCGCCCTTACCGGCCAGGGCGGCATAGAGACGGGCGAGGCCGTGGGCGCTGGCCTGGCCGTTGGCCGAGGGAAGCTCGGCCGCACGCCAGGCGCGATCGTTGGGCGCCGTCGGCAATTGCGCGGGATTGGTCACGGCCATGAGCGCGGCGGGCGTCAGGGGAGGCATCTCCGCTTGCCGCTTCGGAGCCAGGATCTCGGCCACACGCGGCTGTTCGGACTCGGGCAGGCCGACAAAGATGTCGGCGCCCAACGGCTTGGCGACCGCCTCGGCTATGAAAGCGCCCGGCGAATGCCCGGTGACACGGGCGATCACCTCGCCGGCCAGCCAACCGTAGGTCATGGCGTGGTAGGACGTGGCCTCGCCTGGGGCCCAGACCGGGGCCTGGCGCGCGAGTTTGGCGACGCAGGCGGCGAAGTCGAGCTGGTCATTGGTCGTGGTCGGCTCTGCGAAACCTGGCAAGCCGGCCTGATGCGAGAGGAGCTGGGCGAGAGTGATCTTCGACTTGCCAGCTTGGGCGAACTCCGGCCAGACTTTGGAAACCTCGTCCTCGTACGCGATCAATCCACGGTCCACGAGCACGGCCACGGCCGCCGCCGTGACGCCCTTGGTCGCGGACCAGACATTGATCAGGGTGTCACGGGTCCACGGTCGGGTTCGGGCCGCGTCGGCGAATCCAGCCCACAGATCGACGACCAGCTTGCCGTGCCGATAGGCGCAGAGCGCCGCGCCGGTTTCCTGATAGTCGCCCTCACGTTCGAAATTGGCGGCGAAGGCTTCCCGAACACGCTCAAAGCCCGGCGCGACCACGCCTTCAATGCTCATGACTGCACTCATGTCCGCGCTTTCAGGCCGTGGGCGAAGAAGCCGACCAACTCTGCGGCGAGCCCGCTTTCAGCCCTGGGGTCGGCCGGGTCGAACCACTTCGGTAGCCACTCGAAGACGCCGGCGGCCAGTTGCGAAACGGCGTTGAAGTCGATCGGCCGCATAGCGCCGTCGATGAGGGAAAGCTCGCCGAACGACTGGTAGCGCTGTTGTACGGCGCGGTTGCGCTTCAGCATCGCCCGGTGCGCGGCGGGCGGAAAGGCGGCGTGGCCGACCAGCTGGACCAGCGGCGACAAGCCCCGCGCCTGAGCCTGGACGAGCAGATAGAAGCCGATGAGCGCCTTCTCCAGACTGGTGCGGCCATGCCGGTCGGCCGCTTCGGCGAAGGCGTCGTACAGACGGTTGGCGCGCTCCTGGCACCGCACCACCAGCTCCATCTTGTTGTCGAGATAGTGGTAGAAGACGCCCTTCGTCGCCCCCAGCGCCCTGACGACATCGTCCAGAGATGCGCCGTCGATCCCGCGCCGGTTGAACACCGCCGAGGCAGTCATCAGCAGGCGCTCAAGCTTGGCCTCGGCGACCTGAGCCAGGTCGAAGGGGTCGGGAGCCATCGCGAAGAAAGTCTCGATGCCGATCGAGGGGGCGAAAGCCCAGTCGGGATCGGCCGCTTCGCCGTGGACAAGGATGTCGACGAGCGCTTCTGTCGCCCGTGAGCGATGGTCGGCGTCGAAGCCTTCGACCCATTCCGCCGACAGCGGAATCCACGCGACCATGCCGATCAGGGCCTGGGCGACGATCTCGTCGTCACAGGCGCGAAGGTCCCCCATGGCGACGCCCAGGCGGATGAGGCCCCGCAGCCTCTCCACGTTGGCGCCATGGGCCGCGGCGATCGTCTGGCGAGCGGCGCCGGAAAGGTAGTCAAGGTCGCCCAGCACCGCTTCGGTCGGCTGATCCGGGGCAAGGGCGCGACGGACGAAAGATTCGAGCTGGCCCAAAGCGCCACCGCGCACGGTCTCGGCCGCGGCGAGATCGCGCGCCGTCCTCTCGCAACTGCGGGCGTAGGCCTGAAACACCAGGTCCTCGCGGTCGCGCACATAGTAATAGACCGCCGCCCGGGTCAGCCCTTTGGCGGCTGCGATCCGTGAAATGGAAGCGCGAGAAACGCCGCGGGCGTTGAATTCGGCCGCGGCAGCCTCGAGCAGGGCGTCGCGGCGCACATCACGACCGGCGGCGATGGATTCGGCCGTCATTGCTCCCGGTTGAAGCACGGATTTCCCCATCGAGCCAGAAACACCCGAACAGGTTCAAACACATACCATATCGTCTGACGTATTGACAATATCAAAAATCGGAAGAACATGTTAACATACTGAAACGTCAAAATCACAATATTCAGGCCGTCAAGGGGAGGGAACGGGCATGAGGCTAAGGGATCGGATCGCGCTGTCTTTGGGGGCATCCGCCATCGCACTAGCCGCAGGCACGGCCGCGCTCGCGGCCGACGAGCCCAAGACCACCAGCGTCGGCGAAATCGTGGTCACCGCGGAGCGCACCCGCGAAAACATCATGAAGGTGGGCGTGAACGTCACTGCGGTCTCTTCAGATCAGTTGCAGCGTTCGCGCATCGCCAGCGCGACTGACCTGGCGACGATCGTCCCCAACTTCGAAGTCAAGACCAACATCCCGGGCCTGCAGCAGATCATGACCATCCGCGGCATTGGTCTCGATGACTTCTCATCCACCAACAACTCGAGCGTCGGCGTCTATGTCGACGATGTCTTCCTGGCATCGTTCGCCGAGATGGACTTCGGCATGTACGACCTGGCGCGGGTCGAGGTGCTGAAGGGGCCCCAAGGCACACTCTACGGCCGCAATTCGACGGCGGGGGCGATCAACCTGATCTCCCAGGCGCCGACGCTAAATCATCTCTACGGGGATATCACCGCCGGCTACGGCAACTACGAGACCTTCGAGGCCAACGGAGACGTCAATATCCCCCTGGGGTCCACCGCCGCCCTGCGGCTGGCGGCCGAAACCGACCACCAGGAACGCGGATACTGGTACAGCACGGTGCTGGACCGAGACCTCGGACGACAGAACGTCTTCCGCGAGCGCGGCCAGCTGCTCTGGGAGCCCAGCGCCAAGCTGAAGGTGCTTCTGAAGCTGGAAGGTGAGGAAAACCGTTCCGAGATCGGAGTCGGCAAGTTCTTCGGCACGATCCCGGTCCCGGGCTATGGCGGCGGCTGCCCGAATTTCTCCGCCCCGGCCAACTGCGTCGATTTCTTGGGCTACACCGACACGAATCCAAACCCGTTCGTAGGGGCCTATAACCACCTGGCGCCGCTGAAGACCGACGTGTTCAACGCCACGCTGCACGTCGATTACGACATGGGCTGGGCCCAACTGACGTCGATCACCGGCTACATCGACTTCGCGCGCAATTTCTATATCGACGCCGACGCCTCGCCGGCGGTGATCTCCGAATTCGACCAGCACGACTTCGTCCGTCAGTTCAGCCAGGAGTTCCGGCTCAACGGCGAGGTGGGCGCCATTCAGTGGCTGGCTGGGGCCTATTACTCCTGGGACAGGGTGAAGTCCTATTCGCCGGGCTCCCTGAGAGACTTTCTTGGCGCGGACGTACTGATCCACTCGGATCAGACGACCCAGTCGGAGGCCGTGTTCGGCCAGGTGAAGGTCCCGATCACCGCTACGCTCACGGCGGTCGCGGGCCTTCGCGGCACGTACGAGGAGCGGTCCTACGCCGGCGGCACGATCTTCTACATTTCGGGGACGACCATCCCCTATCCGTTCATAGCGCCAACGTTCCTGGACCAGACGATCAGCGACTCGAATCTGTCGTGGCACGTCGGGCTCAACTGGAATCCCGACCCGCGCGACCTCGTCTATTTCAGCGCCGCGGAATCGACCAAGAGCGGCGGCTTCTTCAACGGCATCACCACCAACTCGGCGGCTCTGGCGCCCTACAAGCCCGAGCATCTCACCGACGTCGAAATCGGCTGGAAATCCCAGCTGTTCGGTCGCGCTCTACTGCTGGATTCGAGCGTCTTCTACTACGACTACCACGACTATCAGGCTCAGACCTTCACCAACGTCGGGGAGGTTTCGCTGATTAAGCTGGCCAATATCCACGAAGCCGAAATCTACGGCGCCGACCTGGCCATGGACTGGCGGCCGGTCAACGGCCTCACCATCCACGGCGGGGTCGGCCTGCTGCATTCCTGGCTCGGTTCGTTCGCCTATACAGTGGCCTGCGTGGCCTGCGCCCAGATCCAGCCTTCAGGCAACAAGATGCCGGACGCGCCGGACGTCTCATTTGAGGGCTTGATCCGCTACGAGCATCTCCTGACGGAGGGCCTCGTC
>DASXGB010000233.1:0-20255 GCA_036489325.1 Caulobacteraceae bacterium | reverse complement strand
GCCCATCTCGAAAACGCCGATCTCGTCGGTGGCGCCGAAGCGGTTCTTGACGCCGCGCAGGATGCGGAACGGATAGCCGCGCTCGCCTTCGAACGAGAGAACGGCGTCGACCATATGCTCGACCACCCGCGGACCGGCGATCTGACCGTCTTTGGTGACATGACCGACAAGGACCACGGCGAGGCCTCGCCGCTTGGCCAGGCGAACAAGTTCGCCCGCGCAAGCGCGCACCTGCGTCACCGAGCCGGGGCCGGCTTCGTGCGCATCGCTCCACAAGGTCTGGATCGAATCCACCACAACCAGATCGCAGGCTTCGCGCTTGAGGCCGTCCAGGATGGCGCGCAACGAGGTTTCGGCGGCGAGCTTCACGGTCGCGTCGGCGAGGCCCATTCGCACAGCCCGCGCCCGGATCTGTTCGGCCGCCTCCTCTCCGGAAATGTAGACGCAAGAGGCGCCGGCTCTGGCGGCCCGGGCCGCGACGTCGAGCAGAAGCGTCGACTTGCCGACACCCGGGTCGCCGGCGAGGAGCACCGCTGAGCCACGCACCACGCCGCCGCCGACAACCCGGTCGAATTCCTCAACACCGGTCGCGATCCGCTCAGGGGGGGCGGTCTCGCTGGTCAGAGCCTCAAAGGCGAGCCCGGGAGATTTGCCGCGGCGGGGAAGGGCGCCGGGCGGGGCGCCCACGGACTCTTCCACCAGGGTGTTCCAGGCGCCGCATGCGCCGCATTGGCCGGCCCACTTGGGATGGACCGCGCCGCAGGACTGGCAGAGGTAGAGCGCGCCGTCGCGAGCCATGTCACGCCGATTCGTTTCGCCGAACCGGAACTATACAGGAACACGCGTTCCGGCGTCTGCCGTCCCAACGCCCGTCGAGCGTCGACTCGCCCGGGCGCCGCAATTGCGCTAGCCTTTGCAGGTGCTGCCGTCACGGAAAGGCGGAGCCGGGAGGGACGGAAAATGAGCGTAGTGGAACAGCCCCGCAGCGCCGGCCTCGTTGCGCGCGTCATGGGCATGATCACCAAACCCGCGGCCGAGTGGGATGTCATCGAAGGTGAGACGGCGACTGTGCAGGGCCTGTTCACAGGCTACGTCTGTATCCTGGCGGCGATCGGTCCGATCGTGACGGCTGTGAAAATGCTAATGGGCTTTTCGGAACTCGGCCTCATGAGCAACTTCATGCCATTCGTCCCACACTTGGGGCCGGTGGCGATCGTCGGTTCGGCGGTCATCTCCTACGTTGAAGCGTTGGTGACAATATTCGCTGTCGGATTCCTTCTCGACGCAATCGCCCCCAGCTTTGATGGCCAAAAGAACCAGGTCCAGGCGATGAAATTGGCCGTCTATTCATGGACGGCAGTATGGGTCGCGCAGATCGCCCTGATTGTTCCCTGGCTCGGTGGCTTGGTGGTCCTCGTGGCGCTGTTTTACAGCCTCTACACGTTCTGGATTGGCGCGCCCAAGATGATGAAAACGCCAGCGGATAAGTCATCCGGCTATGCGATCGTGTGCATGGGAGCATCGCTCGTAGCGGCTCTGCTCGTCGGCGCCGTGCTGGGTGAACTCAATAGGATGGTGTTTTACGGTTCGGTGATGGGCGGCGGATTGTTCTGATGGGAAGGGGGCGCTCGGATCTGGGCGCGCCCCTGTTCATCGCGCCTCGTACCGGCCCTCGCGGGCATAGTTCGAGAATTTAGTCAGATCCTCGTCGAAGTGCAGACGGACCACGCCAATAGGTCCGTGGCGCTGCTTGCCGATGATGATCTCGGCGATGTGCCGGATAGAGTCGAGCTTCTCCTCCCACTCGATATGCGCCTCGGTATTGTCCTTGGGCTCGGCGCGCGAGACGTAATAGGCCTCGCGGTAGATGAACATCACCACGTCGGCGTCCTGCTCGATCGAGCCGCTTTCCCGCAGATCGGCGAGCTGGGGCTTCTTGTCCTCGCGATTCTCGACCTGACGTGAGAGCTGGGCAAGCGCCAGGACGGGCACGTCGAGCTCCTTGGCCAGGGCCTTAAGTCCCTGGGTGATCTGAGTCACTTCCTGGACCCGATTGTCGATCCGCGAACTCTCGGCTCCAGTGACCAGCTGCAGATAATCGATGACGATCAGGTCGAGACCAGCGGTGCGCTTGAGCCGCCGGGCGCGGGCAGCCAGCTTGGCGATGGAGATGCCGCCAGTGTCGTCGATGTGCAATGGTGCGCCCGCGATTTCAGCGGCTGCGTCGCGGATCATGCCGAATTCGGCGGCGTTGATCTGGCCCTTGCGAATACGGTCGGACGGCACGCCCGTGAGCTCGGCCAGAAGCCGCAGCGCCAACTGCTCGCCGCTCATCTCCAGGGAGAAGAACGCGACCACTCCGCCGCGCACGGTGCGCCGACCCCCATCAGGGAGCACCTCGTACTCGTAGTGTCGGGCGACATCGAAGGCGATGTTGGCCCCGAGCGCTGTCTTGCCCATGGAGGGGCGCGCCGCCAACACAATGAGGTCCGATGCGTGAAGGCCGCCCAGCTTTTCATCCAGGTCCGCCAATCCTGTCGACAGGCCCGAAAGCCCCCCCTCGCGACTATAGGCGTTGGCGGCCATCTCCACGGCGCCTTGCAGCGCCTCGCCGAGGCCCACGAGGCCCTGGCTGGTCGACCCGGTCTCAGCAAGGGTGAAAAGCTTCTGTTCCGCGGATTCGATCTGCTCGCGGCCGCTAAGATCCGGATCGCCTGTCTGAGCGTCGGCCGAGATTTCTCCGCCGATGCGGATCAGCGCTCGCCTGAGCGCCAGATCGTGGATCACCCGAGCATAGTCCGGAGCATTGGCGGCTGGCGGCGCATGCTCGACCAGGCTTGCCAGGTAGCGCATCCCGCCGAGTTCCTCGAAGGCCGGATCCCGCTGGAACTGATCATTCATCAGGATCGGTTCGGCGAGCTGGCCGCGTCGGATGTGGGCCTGAACGGCGTCGAACAGGCGGCCGTGGAACGGCTCGAAGAAATCCGAAGCCTGGAGGCTGTCGCTCAGGCGCTCGAACGCGCTGTTGTCATAGAGAAGCACGCCGAGGAGAGCCTGCTCGGCCTCGATGTTCGCCGGCGCATGCAGCGTCTGATCGGTTGGGGCGGACGGACGCAGATCGAGGAGAGGAACCAGGGCCATGAGGTCGGAGACCATAGCTCAGGCCCGCACGAAAAAGGGGCGCATCGGCGCCGATGTCCCCAGAAAACCGTCGTCTGTGGATGGCCCGAAGGCCGCTCCGTCAGGCCTCTTCGACGACTTCCTCGTGCTGGCCGGCGCCGCCTTCCAGGAGTTCGGCTATGGCGCCGGCGTCAAGCGCTCGATCGGCGTCGAATTGACTGGCGATGACGTCCTCGCCGCGAGCCTGGCGCTCCGCCTCGTCCTTGCTGCGGGCGATGTTGATCTGGATGGTCGCCACGACTTCGGGGTGCAGTCGAAGCTTCACCGGATGAAGGCCCAGCGTCTTGATCGGACGGTCGAGGACGACCATGGCGCGGTCGACTTTACCGCCATCTGAGTTGACGGCGTCGGCCACGTCGCGCCCGGAGACTGACCCATAGAGCTGACCGCTCTCGCCGGCCTGGCGGATCATAACGTAAGTGGCGCCGTCCAGCTTCGTGCCGGACTTCTCGGCGGCTTCGCGTGACTTGGCGTTGCGCGCCTCGATGTCGACGCGCATGCCGTCGAACACCTTCATATTGGCGGAGTTGGCGCGCAGAGCCTTGGAGCGTGGCAGCAGGAAATTGCGGGCGAAGCCGTCCTTGACGTTGACGACCTCACCAAGGCCGCCCAGCCGCTCCACGCGTTCGAGCAGAATGACTTTCATGTCGCCCTCCTAGCGCGTGACGTAAGGCAGAAGGGAGAGGAAGCGGGCGCGCTTGATGGCTTGAGCCAGTTCACGCTGCTTCTTGGCCGAAACCGCGGTGATCCGCGATGGGACGATCTTGCCGCGCTCCGAAACGTAGCGCTGGAGCAACTTGACGTCCTTGTAGTCAATCTTGGGCGCGCCGGCGCCGGAGAACGGGCAGACCTTGCGACGACGCATAAAGTTGCGTCGCGGGGCGCCGCTGGTGGAGGGGGATTCGGAAATGGTGGTTTCGTCGCTCATGGTAGCCTCAGGCCGGAATGTCGTCGAAACGCCGCTCGCGGTCGCGGCGGGCAAGGATTGGGGAGAGTTCCAGGTCGAGCTGGTCGACACGCAGAGTCAGATAGCGCAGCACGTCCTCGTTGAGGGAAAGCTGCCGCTCCATCTCCTTCACCGCCGTCGGCGCCGCATCAATCGCCAATAGCGAATAGTGTCCCTTGCGGTTCTTGCGGATGCGATAGGAAAGGTTGCGCAGCCCCCAGTACTCGATCTTGGCCACATGGCCGCCCTGACCTTCGATCAGGGCCTTTAGCTCCTCGTTCAGGGTTTCGGCCTGGGCCGGAGAGATATCCTGACGGGCGATCAGCACATGCTCGTAGAACGCCATGGCGTCTTTGGCTTCCGCATCTAGGGCGCGGCGTCTCGGGGAGCCGGGAAGGCGCTCCTCGGGGACGATGGCTCTCGTCGCGGCGGCCGGGAGGCTTCCCGAACCCTTTGACGTTCCGCGCGAGACCGAGCCCGTTGAAAGAGGCGGGCAGTTAGCCGCAATCGGTCTGGAAGGCAAGCCGCTTGGGGCGGATCACATCGGGTGCTTGTCCCGCCAAGCTTTCACCGCCGCCAGGGTCTGGGCCACGTGGTCGTCGGGATTGAGGTTGGAATAGACCAGAAGCACCTTGCCGTCCGGGGCGATCACATAGCTTGTGCGGTTGGAATAGCCGGGATGTTCGGCAAACGTCGAATTGTACTGCGCCGCGATCTTGGCGTCGGGATCGGCCGCCACAGGAAACTTCGAACGGCACTCGCTCACCGAAAACTCTGTGAGCCGGTTGATGTTGCCGGCGGTGACACCGATGAGTGTGGCGCCCAGGGCTTTGTACTGCGATGCGGCTTCAGCGAAGTCGTGCGCCTCGATCGTGCAGCCCGGCGTGAAAGCCGCCGGGAAGAAATAGAGCACAACCGGCCCCTTCTTCAACGCCTGCTCGAGCTTGAATGGATACGCCTTGCCGGCCATCGAAGCCTGGGTCGAAAAGTCGGGCGCCTTGTCTCCCACCATCAGGTTGGCGAAGGCGGCCGGTGCGGCGACAAGCGCGGCTACTGCGGCAGTTAGGGCGAGCCGGTTCATGGCGTTTCTCCTTAGGGTCATCCCATCATGCCCCAGATTAACGCCCAGGTCAGGACCGTCTTGTGAGACGGCGGCCTTTCACCTAACCCTCGCGGCGACGATTCAGCGGCGAAAGGGAACCGCCGGACCATGAGCCTCGCCTTTCTATTTCCCGGTCAGGGCAGCCAGGCCGTGGGAATGGGCGTCGAGCTGGCGGAAGCCTTCGCCGCGGCGCGGGCGATCTTCGAGGAAGTTGACGAGGCGCTTGGCCAGCATCTCTTCCGGCTGATGCGGGAGGGTCCAGCCGAGGCGCTGACCCTTACCGAGAACGCCCAGCCGGCGCTGATGGCGGTAAGCCTGGCCGCTATGGGAGCGCTCAAGCAGGACTTCGGGATCGAGGTCACGCGTGCGGCTTTTGTCGCCGGTCACTCGCTGGGCGAATACTCGGCCCTGGCGGCGGCCGGCGCGCTCGGACTGCGCGACGCGGCGCATCTCCTGAAATTGCGCGGTCAAGCCATGCAGCGCGCCGTTCCGGTGGGCGAGGGCGCTATGGCATCGCTCATTGGTCCCAAAAGTGACTTGGCCCTGGCGGAAGCTGCCGCCGCGGCGGGTGCAACGGTCGGCGTCTGCGTCGTTGCCAACGACAACAACGCCGGCAACGTCGTCATCTCCGGCGCCAAGGCGGCGGTCGATCTCGCTATCGAAAAGGCCAAGGAGCTGGGGGCGCGGGCCATACCGCTCAACGTCTCGGCGCCCTTCCATTGTCCGCTGATGGCCCGAGCGGCCGAGGAGATGGCGGAGGCGCTGGGAGAAGCCGCCATCCGCGCCCCAAGACCATCCATTATCGCCAACATCACCGCCAGGCCGGCGGACGATCCCGAACAGATCAGGGCTTTACTCGTCGAGCAGATTACGGGGCGGGTGCGCTGGCGGGAAAGCATCGAATGGCTGGCCGACGACGGCGGTGTCGACCGTTTCGCCGAGGCAGGCGCCGGCAAGGTCCTCTCCGGTATCGCCAAGCGCATCGTCCCTGACGCGACGACGTTTGCGCTTAACGCGCCGGCCGATCTGGAAGCCTTCGCCAAGGCGATCTGAGTACGAGAGAGGGAGAGGTTATGTTCGATCTGTCGGGGCGCGCCGCTCTGGTCACCGGCGCCAGCGGCGGCATCGGCGGGTCCATCGCCAAAGCTCTCCACGGTGCGGGCGCTCATGTCGTCCTTTCGGGCACCCGCGAAGCCGCGCTCGCAGTCTTGGCCGGTGAGCTCGGCGGGCGAGCCAGCCAAGTCGCCTGTGACCTTACCGACGCGGCGTCCGTCGACAGCCTGACCGAGAGGGCCGAGGCGGCCGCCGGGTCGCCAATCGACATCCTAGTGGCCAACGCCGGAGTCACGCGTGACGGCCTGCTGCTACGGATGAAGGACGAAGACTGGCAAACAGTGATGACCGTCAACCTCGAGAGCTACTTCCGCCTCTCCCGGGCAGCCCTGCGAGGCATGATGCGCCGCCGCTGGGGTCGGATCATCGGCATCTCGTCTGTCGTCGGAGTAGCGGGCAATGCCGGCCAGGCCAACTACGCCGCTTCGAAGGCGGGCATGATCGGCTTTTCCAAGGCCCTGGCACAGGAGGTCGCGAGCCGGCAGATCACCGTCAATTGTGTGGCGCCTGGATTCATCGAGAGCCCGATGACCGACGCCATGAACGAGACGCAGCGAAGCCATATACTGTCTACCATTCCAGCCGGCCGGCTGGGTGCGGGCGGAGAGGTGGCCGCCGCCTGCGTCTACCTCGCGAGCGAAGAGGCGGCCTATGTCACCGGCCAGACGCTGCACGTGAACGGCGGCATGGCGATGATCTGAGCCTCACGACGGTCGCGGCTGGGCCGCTAGGCGGACCCAAAGGAACATGCTAGGCGGATCACCTTAGACAACAGAGCCTTGGGCCGGCGCGCCGGCCTTCGATGACAAACCACCAGGATCGAGCCGGAAGGTCGCCTTCGGCCGGGCCTGACAGAGAGGGACTAGATATCTGAACATGTCCGACATTCTCGAGCGCGTGCGCAAGATCGTCATCGAGCACCTGGACGCCGACCCGGAAAAGGTCACCGAAAAGGCAAGCTTCATCGACGACCTCGGCGCTGACAGCCTGGACAATGTTGAGCTCGTCATGGCCTTCGAGGAAGAGTTCGACATTGAAATCCCGGACGACGCGGCCGAGCACATCCAGACGGTTGGCGATGCGGTCAAGTTCATTGGAGAGCGCCTGGGCGCCTGACATCTCTGCATGCGTCGCGTTGTCGTCACCGGTCTGGGCTTAGTTACGCCGCTGGGCTGGGGCGTGGAGACCAGTTGGCGCGCTCTGATCGAAGGAAAATCCGGCGCCGGACGGATCACCGCTTTCGACCCGGGCGACTATGCGTGCAAGGTCGCCTGCGAGGTCCCCAGGGTTGATGGCCGCGGTGGCGGCGGGGCGGACATTCCCGGAAGCTTCGATCCTGACCAGGTAGTGAGCGCCAAAGAGCAGCGGCGGATCGACGACTTCATCCTTTACGCCATTGCAGCCGCCGACGAGGCGGTGCGCGACAGTGGCTGGGCCCCTACCGACGAATCCGATCGTGAGCGCACAGGCGTCAATATCGGATCGGGGATAGGCGGGCTATCGACCATCGCTGATGCGGCGGTGGAACTTCACGAACGGGGCCCAAGACGGGTCAGCCCATTTTTCATCCCTTCCGCCCTGATCAATCTCGGCTCTGGCCAGGTGTCGATCCGTCATGGATTCAAGGGGCCCAACCATTCGGTGGTTACGGCCTGCGCCACCGGCGCTCACGCGGTGGGCGACGCCATGCGCTTCATCAAGAATGGCGACGCCGACGTGATGGTCGCCGGCGGAGCCGAAGCGGCGGTGTGCCCTGTTGGCATTGCCGGGTTCATCGCTTGCCGGGCGATGTCGACGAAATTCAACGACGAACCGCAGCGCGCATCTCGGCCCTATGACGTCGAAAGGGACGGCTTCGTCATGGGCGAGGGCGCCGGTGTGCTGGTGCTGGAAGAGTTGGAGCACGCCAAGGCGCGCGGCGCACGGATCTATGCCGAGGTGGTCGGCTACGGCCTTGCTGGCGACGCCTACCACATCACGGCGCCTGCGCCGGACGGCGATGGCGGTTTTCGCGCCATGCGGGCGGCGATCGCACACGCCGGCCTGCAACCCTCCGATATCGACTATATCAACGCCCATGGCACCTCGACGCCGCTCGGCGACGAGATCGAACTGGGGGCCGTCGAGCGCATGATGGGCAACGCTGCGGCCAGGGTGACTATGTCGTCGACCAAATCGGCGACCGGACACCTCCTGGGAGCCGCAGGCGCGGTGGAGGCGGCCTTTTCAGTGCTTGCCATCCGCGACCAGATCGCCCCACCGACCCTCAATCTCGACAACCCGTCCGTCGAAACCGCCATCGACCTGGCGCCGCATAAGGCCAAACCACGCAAGATCGACGTGGCCCTGTCCAACAGCTTCGGGTTCGGCGGCACCAACGCCAGCGTCATCTTCACGACAGCCCCGTGACTCGCCGGCCCCGCGCGCGCGGCGCCTCCAGGGGCCCACGCCGCTCCGTGAGATCGAGAAGGGCCGACGGGCCGCGCCGGATTCTTGTGTTCATGGCCGTTTTTGCCGGACTTGCAGCGGTTGTGGGCGCAGGACTCGCTTTCGCACCCGGACCGCCAGCGCGTATCGGCCAGTCGACGCGGGTCGTGCTCCCGCCGCATTCCGGATTGCCGGCGATTGCCGCGAGTCTCGGTGCGGCGGGCGTCATCCGCTGGCCCATCGCTTTCATGGCGGCGGCCGAAGTCTCCGGCTCCGCCCACAGCCTGAAGGCTGGCGAATACAACTTTCCGGCGCGCACCTCGCTTGCCCGGGTATTGATGGCGATCCGCTCGGGCGCGATCGTCCGCCACTTCGTCACCATTCCGGAGGGCCTGACGTCGGCCCAGGCGGGGGCGATCCTCAATGCCGCGCCGGAGCTTATCGGCGCGGCCCCCGTAGCGGCCGAGGGATCTCTCCTGCCCGAGACCTACCAGGTCAGCTTTGGCGAAACCCGCGCCCATGTCATCGAGCGTATGCAAGCGGCGAGGAACGCGCTCATCCAGGCCCTCTGGCCAAAGCGCGCGGCCGGTCTGCCCTATGGCTCGCCTGAGGACGCGGTCATTTTGGCGTCGATCGTCGAAAAGGAGACGGCGCTGCCGGCCGAGCGGCCTCATGTCGCCGCGGTATACCTGAACCGGATCCGCGTTGGCATGCGCCTCGATAGCGATCCGGCCGTGGTTTATGGCCTCACCGGCGGCGCTCCACTGGGCCATGGGCTGCGGGTGTCGGAACTGGCCCGCGAAACACCGTACAATACCTACGCTACCGCCGGTCTGCCGCCGACGCCGATCGCAAATCCTGGCCGCGCGGCGTTGGAGGCCGTGTTCCAGCCCAGCCAAAGCGACGATCTCTATTTCGTGGCCAACGGAACCGGCGGGCATTCCTTTTCATCGACGCTGGCGGCGCATCTGAAAAACGTAGCCCACTGGCGGTCGATCGAACGCTCGCAGATCGAGACGGGTCGGGGAGGCGGGGGATGAGCCTCAGCGGAATGACGGGGTTCGCCCGCCGCGACGGCGCACAAGGCGCCTGGACCTGGACGACGGAGGTCCGGAGCGTCAACGGCCGCACGCTTGACGTGCGGTTCCGCGCGCCGGCCGGATTCGAGAGCCTGGAGCGTTTGGCGCGGGAGGCCGCCCAGGCGAGGTTTCAGCGCGGACAGGTGGGGATAACCGTTCAGGCCCGGCGCGCTGAAAGCATGGGCGCGGCGCGCATCCACATGGACGTGATCGAGCGCTACCTCGAGGCGATCTCACCGCTCATCGAGTCCGGCCGGGCCACGGCGCCCACCGCCGACGGCCTCCTCGCCCTGCGTGGGGTGTTGGACAGCGCCGACGCGGATGATGACCCCGATGCCCGCGCCGCGCTCGAGGCATCTCTCCTCAACGACATCGTCGGTGCGCTGGACGACCTTGCGAAGGCGCGGGCTAGAGAGGGGCGGGCGCTCGGAGATCTTATTGAAGGCTTCCTGGCGCGCATCGACGCGATGACGATCAGGGCCGAGACTGCCGCGTCGACTCAACCGCAATTGGTCCGCGACCGTTTCGCTCGCCGACTGGTGGAACTGCTTGGCGAGGCTGCGCCACAGGACCGGATCATCCAGGAAGCGGCGGCCCAGGCCGCCCGTGCTGACGTCCGTGAGGAGCTTGACCGTATCCGGGCCCATCTCATAGCCGCGCGCGAGATCATTGACTCGGCCGGTCCGGCCGGCCGCAGACTGGATTTCCTGGCCCAGGAGTTCATGCGCGAAGCTAACACCCTGACCGCGAAGTCAGCTTCGGCCGAGTTGACCGCGGCTGGCCTGGAGCTGAAGACGGTGATCGATCAGCTCAGAGAGCAGGTGCAGAATGTCGAGTGAGCGTCGCGGTCTGCTGCTCGTCATTTCAAGCCCGAGTGGCGCGGGCAAGACCTCCCTCAGCCGCCGCCTGGCCGAGCGTCATCCGGAAATCCGTTTGTCGATCTCAGTCACCACCCGCTCGCCGCGGCCCGGCGAGACGGACGGACGAGAATACTACTTTGTGACCCGGGCCGAGTTCGACGCCAAGGTCGCCGATGGCGAGTTTCTCGAATGGGCGGAAGTCCACGAACATCTCTACGGCACGCCCCGCGCGCCGGTGGAGGCCCACCTTGCCGCGGGACGCGATGTATTGTTCGACATCGACTGGCAGGGGGCGGTCGCAATTCACAGGGCTTTGCCGGATGACGCCGTGCGGCTGTTCATCCTGCCGCCAAGCCTGGACGCCCTGGCAAAGCGGCTGCATGGCCGCGCTCAGGACTCAGCCGATGTCATCAGCCGGCGCCTGGCGCGGGCGCGCGACGAGATCGGCCATTGGAACGAATACGAGTACGTGATCGTCAATGACGACTTCGAGCACGCCTATGCCGCCATCGAGGATATCTATCGCGCCGAGCGTCAGCGGCGAGACCGCAATCTGTGGTTGGCGGATTTCGTCGTCCGCTTAGCCGACGGCCCCGACTAGGCAGAGCGCTCGGCCAAGGCGAGGAAGCCGTCGACACTCACGGTTTCGGCCCGAGCGTCCGGATCGACGCCGGCGAGGTGGCAGAGCTCCGCTCCGCCGAGGTCCTTGACTGACGATCGCAGTTTCTTGCGCCGCTGGCCAAAGGCGGCGGCGGTCACAACCTGTAGCTGCTCTAACACATTGCCGGCCGGCCGGTTTGCCCGCGGTGTGAGGCGGACGACGGCTGAGTCTACCTTCGGGGGTGGCGTGAAGGCTCGCGCCGGCAGGGTCATGGCGATGCCGCAGTGGCAGATCGCCTGGGCGAGTACGCCAAGGCGTCCATAGTCGGCTCCGCCCGGCTTCGCGGTTATGCGCCTGGCAACCTCGGCCTGGAACATAAGGGTCAAGCTGGCCGCCCTGAACGGGCCGGTCAGCCATTTGACCAGCAGCGGACTTGCGACGTTGTACGGTAGGTTGGCCACGATTGCCGTCCCAGGGCTAAGCTCGGCGGCTTCGTCAAACGCCAGGGCGTCACTTTCAATAAGCCTGAGCCGGCCTTCAGCTGCGGCGGCCAGATCCTGGAGCAGGGGGATGAATCGAGGGTCCTTCTCCACCGCCGTGACTCTGGCTCCAGCCTCCAGGAGGGCGCGGGTCAGGCCGCCCGGCCCCGGGCCGACTTCGAGTACGCTGTCACCATCATAAACTTCAGCGATTCTAACAATTTTTCGACATATATTGAGGTCCAATAAGAAGTGCTGCCCGAACCGTTTGCGGGCCCCGAGGCCGGCGGCGTTCAAGGCCTCTCGCAGCGGCGGCAGGGATGCAATCGTCAATCCGATAATCTCACTGGGAGGCTCGCCTTGCGGCGATCTCCGCGGCCAGGCGAATGGCCGCGATAAGGCTGTCGGGTCTGGCCCGGCCCTTGCCGGCAAGGTCATAGGCGACGCCGTGGTCGGGCGATGTTCGAACAATCGGAAGGCCCAGGGTCACGTTCACGCCCCTCCAGAAGTCCAGCATCTTCACGGGGATCAGGGCCTGATCGTGAAACATGCAAAGCGCCGCGTCATAGTTTTCGCGCGCCTCGGCGTGGAATAGGGTGTCCGCTGGGTGAGGTCCGCTTGCCTCAACACCGGCGGCCCTGAGTTGGTCGATGGCTGGACGGATGATCCGCGCCTCTTCGTCGCCCAGGGCGCCGGATTCGCCGGCGTGCGGATTGAGCGCGGCGACCGCCAGTCGCGGCCGCTCGATTCCGAAGTCCTGCTTCAGAGCCGCGTGGGTCGTCAGGCCGGCGGCCACGATCGCCTTGGGCGAGAGCAGGCCTGAAACCTTTGAGATCGGCTCGTGGATCGTGACGAGCGCACAGCGCAGGCCGTTAGCCGTCAGCATCATGACCGGCTTCGCTCCCCCGGTGAGTTCGGCGAGGAATTCGGTGTGACCGGCGAAGCGGAAGCCGGCCCCGTAGAGCAGGGCCTTTGCGATGGGCGCCGTGACCACGGCTCCGGCTTCGCCGGCCAGCGCCAGGGCCGCGGCAGTCTCAATCCAGGCAATGATCGCGGCCGCTGCCGCGGGGTCAGGCGCGCCGGGTGCGACGGCACTGGCGAGGGGCTGATCCACGACCGGCAGAGCATCGGCGAAGCAGGCCGAGGCTTTGGTCAAGGTTTCGATCGAGAGGGCCGGTGCGCCCACCCGCCGCAAGCTCGCCGCATCGCCGCTGACGGCGAACACAGGCCCGGTGGTCCTCAAGGCGCGCCAGGCGCCGGCGATGATTTCCGGACCGACGCCCGCCGGATCGCCCAGACTGAGGGCGATGGGCGCCGCCGTCACCGGGTTTCGATCGTCGCCGAATTGCGCAGGTCGCGAAGCTGGCGCTTGGCGATCATCGCCAACTCCTGGCCGAAAAGACGGTTCTCGATCTCGTCCTTCGTCAACAGCTGGGCTCCGCCCAGATGGCGGGAACAGAGCGCCACCAGGTGCAGACCCGCGTCGGTGCGGATGGGATCGGAGACCTGTCCGACTTCGAGCTTTTCGGCCGCATCGCGGAACGCAGGCGCCAGGTCCTTGGATTCCGCCTCGCCGAGATCGCCCGTGACCACACCGTCGATTTTCGCGCCTTCGACAGCGATATTGTCACAGCCATGGAGCCTGGCCTTCAGCTCCACCAGCTTTGCCTGGGCGTCGGAGACCTGGGCGTCTGTGGCGTCCTTCGGCAGCGCGACGGCAGCCTGCTTGAGGTCGACTACAGTCGTGGCCCCGCCCGCCCGACGGTCGCGCAGGAAGACGACGTAGACGCCGTCCTTTACCGGAATCGGAGCCGAAATCTGACCCGGACGAAGGCTTTCCAGGGCCTGGTCCACTTCGGCGGGCATCTCACCGGGCGTGATCCAGCCGACTTCGCCGCCGTTCGCAGCCGATGGTGAGTTCGAGAACTGCCGCGCCACGGCCGCGAATGGCGCGCCCTTGTGAATCTGGTCGATGAGCTGCTGAGCGGCGGCCGTGGCTGCGTTCATGTCGCCAGCGCGTGCGGCGTCGATGAAGATTTCATTCACCTGGAATTGCGGCTTGCCGGCCTCGGCCTCCAGTCGCTGCTGGTAGGCCTTGATCTGGTCGTCGCCGATGGCGATCCGAGAACCGTAGCGCCCGCGAATCCAGCCACGCCAGCTGATCTCGGCGCGGAGCTGATCCTTGAGGGTACCGGGGGCGACGCCCTGGGCCGCCAGTTGGGCGAGTAGCTGATCGGCGCTGGTGTTGTTGCTCCGGGCGATGTCGGCCAGTTCGTCATTCACCTCGGCGTCGGACGCCACCAGGTCGAACTTCTGCTCCTTGCCCTCTTTTCGCAGGTCCTGCATCTCGAGGTGCTCATCGATCAGTGATCGCGCCGCCTCTTGCTGCAAGGTCGGGATGTTCTGCTCGGTCGGTTGGATCCCCGCGGTGACGATGAGCAGGCGCATCCTCTGGACGATGTCGTAAGTCGAGATCAGCTCATCATTGACGGTGATCACGACGCTGCTGTTGAGGCCGCCGGAGTCGGCGCCCGCCGGCGGCGGCGCGGAGGGCTCGACCGAGGGCGCCGAAACGGTCGGCGCCGTGATCTGAGCCAGGGCGGTCGAGCCAAGCGCAACTGTCAGTAGGCCGAGCGCGACCGGGCGCGCCAGACGCCGGGAAATACCAGATGACTTCATGGAAACTGCGTCGTCCTCATCACTGTCCCCGGCCCCCGATTTGAGCGGCGAGGCGCTTTAGCGTGTATTGCCTAATGTGGCGAGCGAAAGGCGCAGGATCACCGAGCTCGAAGGTCCCAGTGTGCCGTTGAAGGTTTCGTTGCGCCGGTAGAGGATTTCGACGCGGAGGCAGTCGTCCTTGTAGACCAGGCCGACATCGTTCTGCCGCCAAGTGCCGCCATCGACGATGGAATAGATGTCCAAGCCCCAGTGCTTGGTCGCCCAGACCTCTCCATGGATGTCGAGGCTGTTCACCCGCCCGCCGGTGGGCGACTGCGCTTCGTACAGATAACTTACGTAGCCCGACACTCGGCTGGTGGTGAAATTGACGCCGGTCTCGACGCTGTTGACGGAGAAATTGGACGAATCAAATCGCCAGCGTGAAAATGCCGACACGTTGGAGAACAGATTGGCGTCGAGCCCGACGATCCAGTCGGACAGGGGCGTCTGAAGTCCTGTGCGCTTTGGAGCGAAGGGATCCCTCTCAGCCTGCAGCACCCGACCGACGGTCAGGCTGCCGGCGCCGCCGTCCGGCAGGATCAGGGTCGCGCGGCCCGCCAGGGTCAGGCTCTGGCCGCCCTCGTAAAGGTCATAGCCGGGGGACCGGTTGACGTCGAAAAGGTTGGTCTCATCGAACTGCCAGATCTGGCTATCTTCGTTGGGAATGCGTGGATCGAGCTTGGTGTTGGGACCGATAGCGATCTGGGCCAAGGGCTCGAGGATCCAGGTCGCGCCCGGCGTCGATTTGATCAGTGGATAGCTGATCAGCGCGCCGACGTCGCCAAATGCTCGCGCAATAGTGGCGTTCGAGGCGAAGGGCTCGGCCAGGTTGCTCAAATTGTAGACGTCGCCGCGGCCCTGGAGGAAAGGTTGGATCCTCAAGCCGTTGCTGAGGGTAAAGCTGGACTGCCAGTCGAAGCCGAGGGTGGCGCGGCGGCTGTCAATGCCGGCCATGCCCTCCAGCGACGGTGACTGGTTGCGGGTAAGCGCCACGGCGCTGCCGTCAAACCGCAAGCGGCCGCCAAGAATGTCTTCGGGCAATTCGTAGTGCGCCTCAATGAGCGGCGCGATCGTCGGAATGGTGCTTTGTAGGTCGTTGGGCCTGAGGCCTTGGACTTCGACCGCTGCGATCGACAGAAACGAATTCTGATCCTGACGCACCGCATCGAGTTGCGAGATCAGGCGCCCGCCGTCGGCAGCGTAAAGCCCGCGGTCGCTATAGACGTCTGGGATAGAATATTTCTCAAAGATCAGCTTGTCAGAGGTCTGCTCCGCGGTGAACCCCCAGGACCAGTGCGATCCCAGGTCGAACTGGCCACTGCCGAGGATGTAGCTTCGAAACGTATCGGGGCCGAACTTGTCTCCGCCCGATGTAAAATCCCGATCATAGGTGAAGCCGGCCCGAATATCCACTATTCCCGAATAGAAGCGCTTTCGAAAGTCAATATTAATGAATGGGTTGACCTTCGTATTGATCTGCGGCGCGAGCGTGAGGTCGGCGCTGGACGTGATCACTTGATAGTAGGGCTGCTCGTAAGACAGGCCCCGGGGTCCGGAAATCGTCACCACCGGAAGCAGGAAGCCGGATTTGCGCCTCGCACTCGGATCGGCGGCGTAGAACGCAGGCAAATAGAACACGCCGACGCCCTTCACCTGGATCACGGCGTCCTGGAAGTAGAGGGTGTGGCGCGCCCTGTCCTCGGTGACCTTGCGCGCCTTGATCGACCACGTAGGCGTCTTCTGGCCATTCTCCGCACACACCTCGCAGGGGGTGAAGATGACCCTGTCCATCTCGGTGATGTTGGCGCTGTGCCGCTCTGAGCGCGCCGCGGCGATCTTCACGTTGTCCTGAAGGCGCGTCGAAAAGCCGATCGCCACGCCCTGGCTCAGATCCTTGTCGAGGGTGATGGCCTTGGCGAACTGAGTCGTACCGTCGGCGTTGACCACCACCACATTGCCGCGGGCGGTCACGACGCCGGTGTCGCGGTTGTAGTCGAGTTGGTCGGCGTGGAGCACACGGCCGTGATAGCGGGCGACCACCGAACCCTCGGCGGTTACCACATGTGTCGTATCGTTTTGAACCAGGGCATCCGCTTCGAGATAGAAGCCGCCGCCCTTCAGGCCATCGTCGGGGACCGGCGCCGCCTTCTTCGGCGGCTGCGTCATCATCTTGCTGAGGGGCTCGGCCGCAGACGCGGCGCCGACGAGAACCAGGGCGCCCAGACACACGCCCGTCGCCGCGCAAGCCCTCAATCTCATCCCCACGCGCGGCCCTTTCTTGCGCCGATCCTCGCCTTTATCCGCGAGTCAGCCATCCTCGGTATAACAAAGCAGAGTGACCCCCGCCAAAAGCGCGAGCACCGGCGGCGACCAGGCTGCGAGTAAAGGCGGAATGACCTCCGCGCTACCCAGGGCGCCGCAGAATTCGTCGACGAAGAACAGCACGAAGCCGACTGCCACGCCGACGCCAGCCAGGGCTGCCAGGTCGCCTAGCCGCATGAGGCGCAGCGAGAAGGCCGCGCCCAGGATCGACATCGCCGCAAATAGGAGCGGTGCGGCCAGAAGCTGCTGCAGTCGAAGCCGGTAGCCGGTGGAGGAATAGCCGGCGAGCTCGGCGGCGCGGATGGTCGAAGGCAAACGCCAGAACGCCACGGCCCTTGGGGAAACGAACTTCTCCATCGCCGTCCTGTGGTCGAGCATCGAGGGGATCGACATGCGGTCCGAGTGCGCTGTGCTCGACCCCGGCAGGCTTTCGTTGACATCCGTCAGCCGCCAGAAGCCGGGCGTCAGGCGGGCTTCGGACGCCTCGAGGCGTCGGGCGAAACTGAGGTTGCCTTCCGGCCCGACCGTCTCAATGAAAACCGAAACGCCGCTCAGGAGAACGATGTCGTTTTCCGTATCGTGCGACTTGGCGTGGATGACCACCTGCTGGCGGTCGTCCCCCTGGCGCAGCCAGATTTCGCCGGGTCCCCCCTGGACGCCCTCGGCCAAGGCCGACTGGCGGTCTTCATAGGTCTGATTGAGCGTGGCCGCGGCCGGGTTGAGCACGGTGGTGGCGACGACGCCGATCACGAAGGCTGCCGTCGCCGCCGGCAATACAAAGCGCCATGCCGACACGCCCGCCGCGCGCATGGCCACCAGCTCGCTGCCCCGGTTCATGGCCACAAAGGCGCCCATGGTCCCGAAGAGGAAGACAAACGGCAGAAGCAGCAGGATGACCGAGGGCGACTTCAGCAGCGTCAGATAGAAAAGATCGATGAAGGTTAGTTCCAATCGCGAGCCGCCCAGGGTCCGCGAAACCTCGACGAAGTCGATGAGGACGATGACCGAGCCGATCACCGCCAGCGCCGCGCCGATCCCGACCAGGAAGCGGCCCAGGACATAGGCCTGCATGCGGGCGGGCGAGCCGCTCATGCGACCGCCTGGGCCGGCGCGCCGGCGAGAACTGGGGACCGGCGTCGTTTGGCCCGCTGACGCCTGACGAATAGCGCCGCCAACGCTGCGACCGTCACCCCGATTGGGATTGCGTATTGCCCGGCGTTCAGCGCCGGCGTCGAACCCGACGCCGACTCGACCACGAATCCCAGCACGCGCGTTACCAGGGCGGCGACAGCCACAACGGCGATCCTTTGGCCGTAGCCCATGCGGCTGAACGAGCCGCCGATGACGGCGGCCAGAGCCAGGCTCATGAAGGCCAAGTTGTAGAGCGGATCGGCAATTCGCGCGTGGCCTTCGGCAAGCAGCTTGCCCAGATTCGCCCGCTCCCAGGCGCCGCGCAGGTCCGGAAAGAAAAGCTCGTGGGGATAGCGGTCAGAAAGCTTGTAGGTCACCGGCCGGTCAGGCGGCATCATGGGGCGAAGGTCCAGGACGTACTGGTCGAAGGAAAGATAGTTGAGCACGCCGGACTTGGAGAACTCCTGATTGGCGCCGTGGCGCAGGACGATCATCGGCGCGCCAGCCCGCTTCTGCAGCTTGCCTTCTCGGGCCATCACGGTGCTGTCGCGTCCATTGCCAAGCGCGCGGTCGATGAAAAGGTTGTGGATGGTGCCATCGTCATCCATTGCCTGGGCGAAGACGGTCACGCCGGGGGCGGGGTGCGAGAATCGACCTGGTCGGATCAGGGTCGCGGCTATGTCCGAGCGAACGTCCATCAGGGTTCGACGCAGCTCTCGATAGCAGAGGGGCTGGATCCACAGCGTCAGCATCAGGCTGGCGAGAGCGGCCAGGGACGCCAGCGTGAGCGCCGGCGCGATCACCCGCCAGCGGCTCATTCCGCCGACGAAACAGATGACGATTTCCTGCTCCGTATGAAGCCGATTGAGCGCCACCAGGGCGCCGACCAGAACGGCTACCGGCAGGATCATCACCTCCAGCTGTGGCATGGCCAGCAGGATGATCTTCAGGAATACGAAGACGCTCTGACGCTGGTCGACGATCACATCGAGAGTCGAAAGGCTCTCGCTCAGAATGGCGACGCCAGTCAGCGCCGCCGTCGCCAGCAGGGTGGGCCCAAGCAGTTCACGAAAGAGATAGCGGTCGATCAGCTGCATGGAGCGGCGGCGCTCTTCCCCAGAACGGCCATACGGGGCCCGCTCCCGCACAGGAGGCGGCGCACACAAGGCGCAAAATCCTTCGGGGAAATCAAGGCGCCGGTGCGTAATCGCTAAGGGAAATTGGACCGAAGACGGACGTAAAGGCGTCCGCGAGGACTTCGTCGACGGCACCCGGCGCCGCCGCGACCCCCAGTCGCTCCAGACTGGTCACGCCCCGTTCGCGGATTCCGCATGGGACGATGCCCTCGAAATGGGAGAGGTCTGGCGAGACGTTGAGGCTGACGCCGTGAAAGCTTACCCAGCGCCGCAGCTTGACGCCGATGGCGGCGATCTTGGCCTCGGGCTGGGGCGAGGGGACCCAGACGCCGACGCGGCCCGCCCGAGTTTCGCCCGTGACCTCCAGCCGCGCCAGCGCCTCGATGATCCAGGCCTCGAGCGCCAGGACGAAGGCGCGGGCGTCGCGCCGTCGCGCCCGTAGGTCGAGCATGACGTAGGCCACCCTCTGACCAGGCCCGTGATAGGTGAATTGGCCGCCGCGGCCGCTGCGGAACACCGGAAAGCGGTCCGGATCGATAAGATCGCCGGGCTTGGCCGACACGCCGGCCGTGTAAAGGGCAGGGTGTTCCAGAAGCCAGACCAGCTCCGCGGCCTCGCCGGCCAGGATCGCTTCGACTCGCGCCTCCATGGCCGCCACCGCCTGCGGATAGTTTACCGGGCGGCGCGAGACCGCCCATTCCACGCGGGCGCTGTCGTTTCTGCCAAACAGGACCTCAGGCTCAGCAAGGCTTGTCATCCCCCCAATCTGGGCGCTGCCGGCGGCGGCGAAAAGCCCGGCCTTCACAAGGGGGCGCCCATTTGCTACGCCCCGCCGCTCGCGATTTGCGGTCGTGGCGGAATTGGTAGACGCGCAGCGTTGAGGTCGCTGTGGGGTAACCCGTGGAAGTTCGAGTCTTCTCGACCGCACCAAAGCCGCGTTTTCGAGACAAATCGGGGCGCCCTGACCTCAAGGCTTGGCGGCGGCTGGGGCAAGATTGGCCGCTTCCCAGGCGCGCACGTTCCGCCGCGCGGCATCGAAGAGCCGCACGTAGTTGGACTTGAGCACCTTCTCCCGCGTCTCGGGCGTCAGATCGTTCCACAGAGGCTGGTAGAGCTGGTAGACGGAGAAGTAGTGCGCTTCGTCCCTGGGCGCGACGATGT
>DASXGB010000177.1:0-16899 GCA_036489325.1 Caulobacteraceae bacterium | reverse complement strand
CCCCCGAAGGTCAAGTTGGCGCCTTGCCTGGAGTCAATCCTCGCTGGGTTCGACCGCGCCGATCAGCAGCTCTTCCTCGATACGGGTGGAATTGCCGCGCACTTCGGCCTCGATGGCGGCGGCTATATCTGGATTGGCCTTGAGGAACTCGCGCACGTTGTCGCGCCCCTGGCCGATCCTCTGGCTGTTCCACGAGAACCACGAGCCGGACTTCTCGATCACGCCGGCCTTGACCCCGAGGTCGATGATTTCGCCGAGTTTGGAGATGCCTTCGCCATACATGATGTCGAATTCGACCTCGCGGAACGGCGGGGCCACCTTGTTCTTGACCACCTTCACGCGGACGTTGTTGCCAACCACCTCGTCGCGGAGCTTCACTGACCCCGTCCGACGGATATCGAGCCTGACCGAGGCATAGAACTTCAGGGCGTTGCCGCCGCTGGTCGTCTCGGGGCTGCCGTACATCACCCCGATCTTCATGCGGATCTGGTTGATGAAGATGACCAGGGTCTGGGTCTTGGAGATCGAGGCGGTGAGCTTGCGCAGGGCCTGACTCATCAGCCTGGCTTGCAGACCGGGCAGGGAATCGCCCATCTCGCCCTCGATTTCGGCCCGGGGCGTCAGCGCCGCCACCGAGTCGATCACAACCACTCCCACGGCCCCCGAGCGGACCAGAGTGTCGGTGATCTCAAGGGCCTGTTCGCCGGTATCCGGCTGGGCGACCAGCAGATCGTCGAGATTGACGCCCAGTTTGTGGGCGTAGGACGGATCGAGCGCATGCTCGGCGTCGACGAAGGCGGCCACGCCGCCGGCCTTCTGCACCTCGGCGACCACATGCAGGGCGAGGGTTGTCTTACCCGAGCTTTCCGGCCCGTAGATCTCCACCACCCGGCCCTTGGGAAGACCGCCGATGCCGAGCGCCAGGTCGAGGCCGAGTGAGCCGGTGGGAGTCGATTCGATCTCCACCACTTTGCCCTTCTCGCCCAGCTTCATCACCGCGCCCTTGCCAAAGGCCCGGTCGATCTGAGCCAGCGCGGCCTCAAGGGCCCGCTGCTTGTCGCCGTCTTCTTTTCCCACCAACCTCAGCGCCGCGTTGTTGTTCATGTTGCCCGCCATCTTACCCATGATTCCGGTCTGCGCGCGGGGGAGAAGGAATTTCCCGCCCTTTCGCCCAGAGGAATCTCTGTACCCTTTTTGTTCTCTGTTCGCAATATGTTCTAGAACTAGGCCATTGGCGCCTCACGGGCGGGCTCGTTCTCGAACAATAGGCGGCGGCGGGGGCCGCCTCCGTCATTCGGTCGGGAGGGTGGCCTTGAAGAAGGCGATGAGGGTGTCGAGGCGCTCGGCGTCGGCGCGCAGGGCCTCGCCCTCGCCGTTCGCCTTGGCTTCCTCAGCGGCCTCGCGGGTGTCACCGACGAGATCGGTCCAGGCCTCAATCGTCTTGAGATCACGACTGGTCATGCCAGGAATATGAATGGATTCGCGGACTTGGGGGACTCTGCAGCCCGAGTCACAGTGTCGCACTTCGCCGCGCCCGATCGTCGCACCCCGGGAGCGCCGACCACCCGTCAGGGGTAGGCGATGATCGCGTAGCCGTTGGCCATCGCATAGCGCGCCGCCTGGCCGGGCACGCCCTCGACGCCCGTCGGATCGGCCGCCATGGGCGCGACGCTGATCATTCGGGTCTGGGTCCAGCCGCCGAGCGCCAGGGGCGTGAGCGCAGCCTCGGCGGCCGCGGCCGAGGAGGCGGCCCGGCACACCACCAGCAACCGCATTGCCTTGCCGCACGCGTACCGGCAACCCTCGCCGGCGACGGCGTCGATCTTCAACAGGTACAGATCTGCTTCGGTCACGTCGCCGCGCCTCCGCGACGGAGCATCAAGGAATCATAGTTTACCGCGGAAGCGCGCCCGGAGTCCTGCCGCGCAGGGGCTTTACTGCGTGGTGCAGTAGCTGGCGCCTGAGACGGTGATGCACTCCTTCTGGCCATGCTTTGCATGGACAGGCGGCGGCGGCGCCAGGGCGTAGTTTGGCGTGCTGGCCGTATTGTTGGCCGGCACGTCGCTGTCCGACGGACCCTTGAAGAACACCAGGATCAGCAGCACCACAGCCGCCAGCGAGCCGCCGAGCACATAGAGCACGCGGCGCACCCTGCGGGCATTGCCCCAGGTGTCGAAGCGGTCATGCTCGGAGAAGATCAGCTGGGCGTCCATGAAGGCCGTGGCCATGGCGGCCCTGCCCTGTTCGCCCTCGCCCCAGCCTTGATCGCCGGCATGGAGGTCGGCGAAGGCCCCGCCGATGACGGGAACTTCCGAATGCGCTTCCTCGCGCGGGACGATAATCGGCTCGCCGGCGCCGGGAACGGACGCCGGCGCGGCGGCGACTTCATAGACCTCTTCGGCCGCGGCGGCCGGCGCTTCCGGCGGGAATCGCCGCTGGTATTGCTGGCTCAGTTCGTCGAGGAAGGCTCCCGTCGCCGCATCGGGACCCTGGGTCACGGCCGCGAACGCGAAGGCCGGGTCGTTCTGGGCGCCGATGGCTTCCATCGCCGACCCGGCATGCAGCATGGTGATGGCGCGGATGGCCGCGGCGGCCTGGCGCTCGCTCACCAGGGCCATCGGGATGGCCGCGTGGTTTTCGTTGATCAGGTCGATCAGCGTCGTCGGGTCGAGAGCTCGGTGCGCCTCGATGAGGGGCTTGAGGAAGGCTGTCGACTTCGTGCGCGCGCAGGCGTCGGCCGCGACATTGGCCTTGGACAGGGCTGGCTGGTTGGCAAGAGCCTCCAGCAGCGCCGTCTGGTTGCCGCCAGCCATGGCGCCCAGCAGCGTGACCGCGTCCTTGGGACCTACGTCGACCAGCCAGGCGACTTCCGCCGCCAGACGGCTGTCCGATTCCAGGAGCAATCTGCGGGCGCGGCTCAGGGCCGCCTCGTCCTGCGGACGGGCCGCGAGGCGACGTTGATACGCTTCTTCGACCGCCTGGGCACCCGCCCGGACGGACACCGGCAGAATTACGAACGGGTTATAGGCAAATGAAAAGACCGCCATCGAAACCGCCCCCCCGGGGCTTGAGGCGCCACCGAACCACTCTACGCGCGAACGCGACAAAGGACACGATGGAACCGACTAAAGAAACGAACAGGGTGGACCAGCCACAAACTATCGCGACTCAGGACCTCCCAAAAGGCGACGGGCCGCGACGCAACATCGCACCCCCGCCCGGGTCCAAGAGTCCGATCGGCGCCAAATTCGACCGCTAGAACCGCTGTTTAGGGGCAGGAAAGCTTGGCCGGGTGGGTCCACAACTCGGGCGTTTCACCCGGCCTGCAAGAAGCCTCCTATTGTCAGTGCAAGGATCATTTCGGCGGTCCGTCCCGGTCCGATCGCCGACGGTTGTCCGGTTTTGTCGCTTGCCCGCCCACAGACGCCTGAGCAATCGTTAGTCTTGTTATAATAGATTGCTTTTATTGATTTAATGGAAGTTCCAATGCCAGGTCGACGATAGCCTGCAGGCGCGGCACAAGGTCATGCGGCCAGACCGCCTCCGAGGTCGCCTCGAGGTCGCCCAGCGTCCACCAGCGAATGTCGTCGACGAACTCCACTTCAAGCGCCTGCCAGGCCTCGCGACTGACCTCGCCGCCGGCGCAGCGGGCCAGGATGAAGGTGTCCTTGAACAGCACCGGGCGCTGCTTTCGATCGAGCAGCGTCACTTCGCCGCACCAGGCGATCTCGCCCAGTCGCACGTCCGTGAACCCGGTTTCCTCGGCCACCTCGCGGGCCGCCGCCTCATAGAGAGTCTCGCCAGGCTCGATGCCGCCGCCGATGGTGAACCAGGCGCCGGGCGAATCCGGCGCGCTGGGCAGACGCCCTTTCATAAGGAGGATGCGGCCTTCGGTGTCGAACAACAGCACCCGCGCGGTCGGCCGCTCGCGCATGGGCTTGCCCTCCACGGTCAGGCGGCCTGTTCCGGCGGCCGCAGATGCGCCTTCACGCGCTCGGCCAGGGTCTTGATGTCCAGGGGTTTGGGCAGAAACGAGACGCCAGTCTCACCCTCCAGCAGGTCGGAGAACTCGGCCTCCGCGTAGCCGGAGACGAACATCACCGGCGCATCGCCGATGTAGGGCCGGGCCGCCTTCAGCAGCGCTGGGCCGTCCATGCCGGGCATGATGACGTCTGAGATCATCAGGTCGATGGCGCCCGCATGCGCCTTGGCGAGCGCGAGCGCCGCCTCGCCGTCGGCCGCCTCCAGAACCTCGTAGCCACGGGCGCGCAGCAATCGGGCGGCGATGCCCCTCACCAGGGCTTCGTCCTCGACGAACAGGATGCGGCCGGCGCCGGACAGATCACGCGGCGCGGCGCGCACCGGGGTCACGCCAATACCCGGTTCGAATGTCAGCGGCGGGGTGTGGACCGGCAGGAAGATGCGAAAGGTCGCCCCTTCGCCAAGCCTGGAATTCGCGGCGATCCAGCCGTCGGCCTGCTTTACCACGCCGTAGACGGTGGCGAGACCGAGACCCGTGCCTTCGCCGACCGGCTTGGTGGTGAAGAAGGGTTCGAAGATCTTGCTGAGCGCCTCGGGCTCAATTCCGGGTCCATTGTCGGCCACTTCGATGAGGGCCAGTTCGGGAAGGTCGATTCCGGCGTAGCCGAGGATCTTGGCGTCGGCGAGCGTCAGGCGGGCCGTGGTGATGCGGACCACGCCGCCGCCCTTGGCCCTGAGGGCGTCGCGGGCGTTGACCACCAGGTTGATGATCGCCGTCTCCAGCTGGGACCGATCAATCCTCACGAGCGGCAGGTTGGGCCCGTAGTCGATGGCGAGCTCGACATCCTCGCGCACCAGGCGGCGCAGCAGCACCGCGGCGTCTGTCAGCGCCTCGCCCAGGTCGAGGGCCTCGCGCTGCAGCGTGGCCCGGCGCGAGAATGTCAGGAGCTGGCGAACCACCGAGGCGGCCCGGCCGACGGTTTCGCGGATCTCGGCCAGGCTGTCGTAAGACGGATCGCCGAGCGCATGGCGCAGGAGGAGTTCATCGGCCCTCAGGCGGATGGCCGAGAGCAGGTTGTTGAAGTCGTGGGCGACGCCGCCGGCAAGCTGGCCGACGGATTCCATGCGATTGCGCTGGGCCAGCCGCGCCTGCATCCGTTTCTGGTCGGTGACGTCCTGCAGATAGACGAGGACACCCTGCTCGCAGGGCGCGATGTGCAGATGGACGGTCCGCTCCCCGTTGAGCGCGACCTCGATCGGTCCGGCATGACCGGCTCTCATCCGCTCGGAAAGCTCCATAGCGCCCGCTTCGCCGACCAGGTCCGCCAGATGGGCGCCCGGCTTGGCCGCCGGTCCGACAATGGCGGTCATGACGAGGTTGACCTCGATGACCACGCCCGTGATCGGATCGATTCCGCCGATGAGGGCGACGCCGAACGGCGAGGCGGCGGCGAAGGCGTCGAGCCTGGCCGGCGCGGCCGGCGTCTCGCTCGCGGCTTCCTCGCCCAGAGCGCGGACCAGGAACATTCCTTCGCCGGTGGCGCTGACGGCAAAGCGGCGGCCATCGCAGGTCTCGGCGCCTGCGCCGCCGTCGCGGGCGGCTTTGAAGGCGGCGTGGAGCCCGCCCGGCGTGCGCCGTCCCTTGCCGATCTCTTCCCGCCAGCGCCGATTGAAGGCGAGGACGGAGCCGTCGAGCGCGGCGAGGCAGGCCGAGCCGTCCAGCGCCTCCAGCAGGGACGCCGCCTCGATGCGCAAAGGGCGCAGGCGCGGAATCATCGCGGTGATGCTATCGCGCCCCTGCCGTTCCTGTCGCGATCTTCGCGTTGAGGCGGGCGGCGGCCGCGGCCGGGGTCGCCTTGTCGGTCTGGCGGTCGACGCTGTAGTTGGCCTGGCGCATCATCGAGACGTCGATTGCTCCGATCAGGGGCTTCAGCGCCGCGATCAACCGCGCGTCGTGGGCGCGACGCGGCGAGATCAGAAGCACGGCATCGTAGGGCGGGAGGGCCCGCTTGGGATCCGTCAGCACTAGCAGGTGGTCGGCCTCGATCCTCCCGTCGCTGGAGAAGGCCGAGATGGCGTCGACTTCTCCGTCTCTCAGGGCCGCATACATGAACGTCGGCTGGTAGGAGACGAGCTTCTTGAAATCGAGGCCGTAGGCGCTCTTCACCGATCGCCACTCGGGCCGCGACAGGAACTCGAGGTCCGAGCCCAGGGTGAGCTCGCTCGAGCGGCGGGCGAGGTCATCGAGGCTGGCGATGCCGAGAGCCCTGGCGCGATCCTGACTCATGGCCAGGGCATAGGCGTTCTCGAAGCCGAGCGGCCCCAGCAGGAGGACGCCGTCACGCCGGGCGAGCTCGGTCCTGAGGCCCGCCAGCACCGCGGCGCGGCCCGGATTATCGGTACGCTCCAGGACGTTGGCCCACAGAGTGCCGGAGTAGTCGACGTAGACGTCGATCTCGCCGGCGGCGAGCGCGCGATAGATGGTGGCCGAACCAAGGTCGTCGCGGGTCTCGACCCGGGCGCCGGCCGCCTCCAGCCGCGCGGCCATCAGATCCGCCAGGATGTATTGTTCGGAGAAGTTCTTGGCGCCGATGCGGTAGGCGGGGGCCGCGCCCGTCGCCCAGAGCGGCGACAGGGCCAGGGTCGCGCCGACGAGGAGGCCCGCGGCGCCGGCCCAGATCCGCCAGCGCCGGCGGTGCGCCAGGCCGGACTCGATCAGGCCCAGGAGCTGGTCGGCAGCCAGAGCCAGGACGGCGGAAGCGACGCAGCCGAAAAGCACCGCCACCCAATTCTCGGTCTGCAGGCCGGAGAAGATGTAGTTGCCGAGCGAGGTCTGGCCGACAGGCGTCGCCAGCGTCGCCGCACCGATCGTCCACACCGCCGAGGTGCGCACGCCGGCCATGATCACCGGCGCGGCCAGCGGCGCCTCCACGCGCCAGAGACGCTGGCGGCCGGTCATGCCCATGCCGTTGGCCGCCTCGATCACCGCCGGATCGACCCCGGTGAGGCCGGCGACGCCGTTCCTGAGGATCGGCAGCATCGAGTAGAGGGTGAGCGCCATCAGCGAGGGGGCGAAGCCCAGGGCTGGGAAGCCGCGGCCGAACCAAGCCTGGCTGAGGGTCGAGAGCGCCAGGAGCAGCGGATAGAATAGAGCCAGCAGGGCGAGGCTTGGAATCGTCTGCACCAGGCTGGCGAGGAACAGGGCCGGCCAGCGCACCGCCCGGTTGCGACTGGCGGCCACGGCCAGCGGCAGGCTGATCGCCAAGCCCAGCAGGATGGCGCAGAGACTTAGGAGCACATGCTGGGAGAGGTACTCCGGCAGCAGGCGCCAGGCCGCGGTGAAGCGGTCATTCATGGGGATCGCCACCTTGGGCCAGGGCCTCGACCGCCCGGGCCTGGCGACGCGGCGTCTCCATCAGGGCGCGGACCGCCGGCTCCTGCCGCTCTTTGAGCAGGGCGGTGGGCGTGTCGTCGGCGATGATCTGGCCGGCGTCCATGACGACGATGCGATCGGTCAGCAGCAGGGCCTCGGTGACATCGTGCGTCACCAGAACGGTGGTGAGGCCTAGCGACTCATGCAGCGCCCGGTAGTCGCGCCCCAAACCTTCGCGGATGATGGGATCGAGCGCCCCGAAGGGCTCGTCCATCAGCATCACCTTGGGCTCGGCGGCCAAGGCCCGGGCCAGGCCCACCCGTTGGCGCTGCCCACCGGAGAGCTCGGCCGGCATGCGTCCGCCGGCGTCGGACGGCAAGGCGGTCAGCGCCAACAGCTCGGCGATCCGCGCCGCCGTGCGGTCCTTCGGCCACTGCGCCAGGGAAGGGCCCACGGCGATGTTTTCGGCCACGGTCATATGAGGAAAGAGGCCGATCTCCTGGAAAACATAGCCGATCCGCCGCCGACGCAGGTGAACCGGCTCCTCAGTGGACGCCCCGCCAGCCACGCGCACGGTCCCAGAGTCAGGTTCGACGAGGCCGTTTATCATCTTCAAGGTCGTGGTCTTGCCGGCGCCCGAGCCGCCGAGAAGGGCGACGAAGGTCCCGGCCTCGATCCAGAGCGTCAGGGGGCCGACGGAGGGGCCGCCTGTCCATGCCTTGCGGACCGCTTCGAGTTCGATCATCGCCCCGTCCATCGCGGGGACGTTAGCACAGGCGCCCGGAGTCGCTGGTGTGGTTAGGCCCTGCGGGTCTCGGCCGCGCGGCCGGCGCCCAGTGCGGCGAGCGCCGTGCGGGCGATGCTGTCGGCATCGAGGCCAGCCTGGACGTACATCGCCTCAGGCTTGTCATGGTCCTGGAAGATGTCGGGCAGGGTCAGGGTCCGGACCTTGAGGCCTCGGTCGAGCGCGCCGCGTTCGGCCAGCGCCTGCAACACGAAGGCGCCGAAGCCGCCGACCGCGCCCTCCTCCACCGTCACCAGCACCTCGTGCTCGCGGGCGAGCCGCAGGATAAGGTCCATGTCGAGCGGCTTGGCGAACCGGGCGTCGGCCACGGTGGTCGAATAGCCATGGCCGGTGAGGATCTCGGCCGCTTTCACGCTCTCGGCCAGGCGCGTGCCGAGCGAGAGGATGGCCGCAGCGGTTCCTTCCCGGACGACGCGGCCGCGGCCGATCTCCAGGGGCTCGGCGAAATCGGGGATGGCGACGCCCACGCCCTCGCCGCGCGGATAGCGAAGGGCGCTGGGCCGGTCGTCGATGGCGACTGCGGTCGAGACCATGTGGGCCAGTTCCGCCTCGTCGGCGGCGGCCATCAGTACGAAGCCAGGCAGTTGCCCGAGATAGCCGATGTCGAAGCTGCCGGCGTGGGTCGGACCGTCGGCCCCCACCAGACCGGCCCGATCCATGGCGAAGCGCACTGGCAGCCGCTGGATAGCCACGTCATGCACAACCTGGTCGTAGCCGCGCTGCAGGAAGGTCGAATAGATGGCGGCGAATGGCTTCATACCGTCTGCGGCGAGACCGGCCGCAAAGGTCACCGCGTGCTGTTCGGCGATGCCGACGTCGAACATCCGGGTCGGAAACACCTTGGCAAACATGTCCAGGCTGGTTCCCGAGGGCATGGCCGCGGTGATGGCGACGATCTTGTCGTCGCGCTCGGCGTGCTTGATCAGCTCGGCGGCGAACACCTTCTGATACTGTGGCGCGTTGGACTGGCTCTTCACCTGGGCGCCGGTGATGACGTCGAACTTCTGAACCCCGTGGTACTTGTCAGCTGCGTTCTCGGCCGGCCTGTAGCCGTGGCCCTTCTGCGTCACCACGTGAACCAGGACCGGTTTATCCTTGATTCCACGGGCGTTCTTCAGGACGGGCACGAGGTGTTCGAGGTTGTGACCGTCGATCGGGCCGACGTAGTAGAATCCGAGCTCCTCAAAGAAGGTGCCGCCCGTGGCCATGCCTCGGGCGTATTCCTCGGCCTTGCGAGCCATGTCGCGGAATGGGCGCGGGAGGTGGCTGGCGACGCCTTTGCCGATCCGGCGCAGGTTCTGATAGGTACCGCCGGAGACCAGGGCGGCCAGATAGGCGCTCATACCGCCCACCGGCGGGGCGATCGACATATCGTTGTCGTTGAGGATAACGATCAGCCGCTTGGTGCTCTCGGCGGCATTGTTCATCCCCTCGTAGGCCATGCCTGCGCTCATCGAACCATCGCCGATTACCGCGATGACATTGTTGTCGTCGCCGCGCAGATCGCGGCCGACACAGAAGCCCAGGGCGGCTGAGATCGACGTCGCCGCGTGGGCGGCGCCGAACGGGTCGTATTGGCTCTCGGCCCGCTTGGTGAAGCCGGAGAGACCACCGCCCTGGCGCAGGGTGCGGATGCGTTCGCGCCGCCCCGTCAGGATCTTGTGCGGGTAGGCCTGGTGGCCGACATCCCAGATGAGCACGTCGCGCGGCGTGTCGAACACGTGGTGGAGGGCCACGGTCAACTCGACGACGCCGAGACCCGCGCCCAGGTGGCCGCCCGTCTTGGAAACCGCGTCGATGGTTTCGGCGCGAAGCTCCTCGGCGAGCTGCTTCAGGCCACGGACGTTGAGTCCACGGAGGTCGGCGGGTTCATTGACGGTGTCAAGCAACGGAGTGGGTAGTGCCATGGGCTACTCGGATCCATCAATTTGCTCCCCATCCCCCGGGAGACTTGACCGACTCCGCTCTAACACGAAAACGGAACCGGCCGCCAACGGCGGTAGAGCTTCACGATCGGCGCGCCAGCACGAAGTCCACAGCGTCGGCAAGGATTCGCCCTCTTGGCCCAAAAGTATCAAGGTGCGCCTTAGTCTGAACGGTAAGGAGCTTCACCCGTTCCTTGGCCGCTTCAACGCCGAGCAGGGTGACGTAGTTGGCTTTTCCCCTGTCGGCGTCCTTGTGGGCCGCCTTGCCCATGGCTTCGGCGTCGCCTTCCGCGTCTAGAACATCATCGACGATCTGATAGGCGAGTCCGATATCACGGCCAAATCCGATGAGCGCGGCGCGCTCCTGCGCCGTGGCCTTGGCCATGGCGAGAGGGAGTTCGAAGGCGCAGGCAATCAGCGCGCCAGTCTTCATCCGTTGCATTCTTGCAACGGCGCCCAAATCATCGCGGACGCCGAGCAGATCGATCATCTGGCCGCCGGCCATGCCTTTGGCGCCGGAGGCGACGGCCATGCGCCGCACCAGCTCGGCCCGCACAGTTCCATCGGGGTGGGTTTCGACATCGGCCAGGATCTCGAAGGCGGAGGTCTGCAGGGCGTCGCCGACCAGCACGGCTGTGGCCTCGTCATAGGCTTTGTGCACCGTCGGGCGGCCGCGCCGCAGGTCGTCGTCGTCCATGCACGGCAAGTCATCGTGGACCAGGCTGTAGGTGTGGATCAACTCGAGGGCGCAGGCGGCGCGCAGCAGTGAGCGCTCGGGCAGATCGAAGAGCCGTCCGGTCTCGATGACGAAAAACGGCCGCAGGCGCTTGCCGGGACCGAGCGCCGCGTAGCGCATGGCCTCGGTGAGCCGCGCCTCGGGCCCCTCAGCCCTTGGCAAGAGTTCATCCAGGGCGACGGTGACGAGATCGGCCGCCTCGGAAACCCGGCGGTTCAGCGCGGCCGCGCTCACGTAAAACTCGCCGGCTCGACGCCTTCCGCGCCTGTGGGACCGACCAGGATCTTCTCGACCCGCAGCTGGGCTTCCTTGAGCTTGGCTTCGCAATGGGCCTTGAGCGCCGCGCCTCGTTCATAGACGGCGATGGAACGCTCGAGCTCGGCCTGGCCGGACTCCAGCTCGGCGACGATCCGTTCGAGCTCGGCGAGGGCCGCTTCGAAGGACATCCTGGCGATGTCTTTGGCGGGATCTGGAGTGTCGGTCATCTGGGCCGACGCCACTAAACCAGCCAGGCCATGCGGGCAACGCGCATCGTGCCTGACCCGAATAAAGCGCCGCTGGTCTCTCGACCAACGGCCCTGACCTCGGCCTAAAAAAAGCGCCGCCGGTCTCTCGACCGACGGCCCTGACCTTGGCTAAAAAAAGCGCCGCCGGTCTCTCGACCGGCGGCGCAGGCGGCGCACAAAACTTGGTTCGGCCCAATTCGTCCAATGTACCTCGCTGGCACATCGGCTCTCGGGCCAAAACGAGGCCGAATCGTTGACGGCCCCGTCGAAAGCGAGCGGAACCTGTGGCGAAATACCGCGCGAGCGAAGCTGGTGAGAGCGGACGCAAACGGGCATAAGCGGGCGCCTTACAAGCTGAGCCGGCAATGAACGCCCCAGAACGCCCGTTGGGCCGCCTCGAATCCTGGAAAGCGGTCGCCGCCTACTTCGGGCGCGACGAGCGCACCGTGCGCCGGTGGGAAGCCGAGCGCGGCTTGCCGATCCGCCGTTTGCCTGGCGGCGGTCGCAGCCGGATCTTCGCGGACGTCTCCGAAATCGAGGCTTGGCGACGGGGCGGCGGCGCCGATGAAGCCGCCAAGCCGCCGCGGACGCCGAGGTTCCTCAAGCGATGGCTTTACCTGGGCGTGGTCGCCGCCGCGACGGCCGCGGCGATTGTCATCGGGGTCCTATGGCTTGGCCTTGGATTCAAGGCTCGGCTCGGGCCGCCGCCGATCGCCGCCCAGAGGTTATATGTGGAGGGCGAGGAGGCCTGGGCCCAGCGCTCGCCCGCCAGCCTCAACCAGGCGCTGGACGATTTCAACGCCGCCACGCGCATCGACCCCGACTATGCCGAAGCCTGGGTAGGCCTCGCCAAGACCTACGACCTGATCCGCGAATACACGCTGGTGCCGGAGGCCCAGGCCTTCCAGCTGGCGAGAGCGGCGGCGCAGCGCGCGCTCAAGCTCGACAACCGTCTGGCGGGGGCCCACACGGCCTTGGCCTTCGCCGACTACTGGGGCTATTGGGACGCGGCGGCGGCGCGACGCGAATTCCAGCGCGGCATCGAACTGGATCCGAAATCATCGCTGGCGCACCACTGGTACGCGACGTTCCTGCCGTCCCAGGGCGACTTCGCCGGCGCCCTTCGTGAGATCGCCCGGGCGCGGAAGTTGGATCCGAACTCGCGGGCGATCCGGGCCGACCAGGGCGAGCTGTTGATCCAAGCCGGCCGGGTCGACGAGGCGTTGACGGACCTGCGCGCGGCCGAGGCGGCCGATCCCGGTTTCCGGTCTCCCCATACCTATCTCGCGAACTACTATTTCCTCCACGGGCCGGAGGCCGAATACGTCCGGGAATGTGACACACTGGCAGACGTCATCCACGACGCCTCAGGCAAGGCCGAATGCGACGTTGCCCGGCGGGGACTCGCTACCGGAGGCCGGCGCGGAATGCTCGAAGCCCTGCTGGCGAGCCGGTTGGAACAGCTCCGCGTCGGCGGGGCGACGGCCTGTTCGGTGGCGGGGCTCTATAATCTGCTCGGCGACAAGGCCCAGGCGCTCGCTCTCCTGCGCCAGGGTCTGAGCCGACACGAAGGCGACATGCTCGGCTTGCGCGCGGACGGGCGGTTCGTTTCTCTGAGAGGCGATCCGGAATTTCAGGCGATTGTGCGCGAGATGAAGCCTCTCTGAGAGAGCGTCAGTTTCGCTTTTCCAACCGGTGCGCCGTCCAATAGCGAGGAAACCACCGGTAGCCGCCGCTATCGATCAGCCGCCAGCCGCGACGCTTCAGCACGCGCTCGATCATGGCGTTGAAGAAGCCGTGCGCAAGCACGAGCACATCGCCGCCGGCGGCCATGGCCTCAAGGCGTGCGGCCACCCCTTCGGCCCGGCGCTCAGCCTCGCGACGCGACTCTTCATCGCCGTGGAGGTCGAACCACCACCAGGTGAAGCGCGAGACGAAACCCCAGACGACCGGCGGCAGGCGCAGCCATTCGGGCGAAGGTGGCGGCGGCAATGGAGCTTCGATGAACCCGGCGTCGGTGACGTAGGCCCTCCCCTCGCAAACCATTTCGGCCGTCTCAATGGAGCGCTTGCGGGTCGAGGCGACGATGGCGCTGGCCCCGCGGGCCAAGGCCTTCAGAGAGTCCGGCGCGGCCTGGTCGGGACGAAGGCCCAGGACCTCGTACTCGCCCCACCAGCGCTGATAGTCCCTGGCCGAGAGCATGACCTTGCGCGACAGGGCCGGCCGGCCGTGCCTTGCGAGGATGATCGCCCCTATGCTCGCCCCCATGGCCAAGACTCAGGCGTCCGCCAGCGCACGGGCGTGCGCCGCCGCCGAGCGGCCCAGGCCCTCGAGGTCATAGCCGCCCTCCAGGCTGGAAACCATGCGGCCGCCACAGCGGGCGTTGGCGATATCGACAAGGGCCCGGGTCGCCCAGGCGAAGTCCTCCGCCTCCAGCGACTGCTCGGCCAGCGGATCGCGGGCATGGGCGTCAAAACCGGCGGAAATCAGGATCAGGTCTGGCGAGAAGGCGTCGATGCGGGCGGCGAGGCCCTCGAAGGCCTTCCGCCAGGCCTCGCGCGGGGCGCCTGGGGGCACAGTGGCGTTGGCGATATTGCCGACGCCGGTTTCGCTGGCCCGGCCCGTTCCGGGATAACACGGGCTCTGATGGACAGAGGCGAAAAAGACCGTCGGATCAGACTCGAACACTGCCTGGGTGCCGTTGCCGTGATGGACGTCAAAATCGGCGACGGCGATCCGCTGAAGGCCGGCGGCCTGGGCTGCCCTGGCCGCCACCGCGACATTGGAGAAGAGGCAGAAGCCCATGGCCGTCGCCGGCCCCGCATGATGGCCGGGCGGGCGCACGGCGCAGAAGGCACGGCTCGCCTCGCCGCTCGCCACAGCCCGGGCGGCCGCGCTCACCGCGCCGGCGGCCCTCAAGGCCGCCGCCCAGGATCCGGCCGAGACCTGAGTATCCGGATCGGCGTAGGCGACGCCTTCCGCGGGAACGAGCGTTTTGACTGCGGAAACGAAAGCCGGGTCATGCACCCGGGCCAGATCGGCCGGATCGGCCAGGGGCGCCTGGCGGCGGTCTAGGGTCAAGCCCACGCACTCGTCCAGGGCGCCCAGAACGGCGACCAGCCGCTCGGGCCGCTCGGGATGAGAGGCCCTGGGCCGGTGCAGGGCCATGTCCGGATGGCTATAGAGGACGAGGTCCATCGCCCGTCCATAACCTCCGAGTCGTTCCGCCGCCATGACGAAGACCACAATCGGGACCGAGATCCGTCGCGCCGGAGCCGCCGACGCCGCCACTGTCGCGAGATTGGGCGCCCAGACGTTTGATGCCGCCTTCGGCCATCTCTACCCTCAGGAGGACCTCGCCACCTTCCTCGCCGAGGTTCACGACGAGGACAAGGTCGCCGCCGAAATCGCCGACGCCGACACCGCGGTCTGGCTCGCCGAGCGTGGCGAACGCGCGGTCGGTTATGCGGTTGCCGGCCCCTGCGCCCTTCCTCACCCCGAGGCGAGACCCGATCAGGGCGAATTGAAACGGATCTATGTCGAACCCGGCCTGCAGGGGGAAGGCGTCGGCCAGGCGCTGTTCGACACCGCCATGGCCTGGCTCGAGCGCGACGGCCCCCGGCGTCTGTGGATCAGCGTGTTCTCGGATAATCACGGGGCCCAGCGGTTCTACCAGCGCCAGGGCTTCGCCAAGGTCGGTGAGTACAAGTTCCGCGTCGGCGCCTCCCTGGACAAGGAGTTCATCTTGCGCCGCGGATAGGGTGAATGGATCGCGACGAGGGCGCGCCACAGACGTCCGGATTCCCGGGAGGCTAGCCCGGTCCGTCACCCTCCGAGGGAGGGGCACTGGACAGCCGGCCCCGGCGCCCCCATCCTCCGATCTCAAACGTTTGTTCGGGACAGACCATGTTCCTCGAATTCTTCAATGAGCTTCGCGCCGCCAAGGTGCCGGTGACGCTGAAGGAATACCTCATGCTCATGGAGGGCATGGACCGGTCGGTCATCGACCGCCGGGTGGAGGATTTCTACTACCTCTCGCGCGCCATACTGGTGAAGGACGAGAAGCACCTCGACCGCTTCGACGTGGTCTTCGGCCACGTGTTCAAGGGCTTGGAGCTGATCAGCCTCGGGAAGGCCCAGGACATCCCCACCGAATGGCTGAAGCGCCTCACCGAGAGTTTCCTCAGCGAAGAGGAGAGAGCCCAGATCGAGGCCATGGGCGGCTTCGACAAGTTCATGGAGATGCTGCAGGAGCGGATGCGCCAGGGCATGGGCGACGGCGACGAGGAAGGCGACGAGAACGCCCGCGGGAACGGCCGCAACTTCCCGATCGGCGCCGGGGGCTACCACCCCGAGGGAATTCGCATCGGCCAGGACAAGGGCCGTCACGGCCGGGCGATCAAGGTGTGGGACAAGCGCGAGTACAAGAACCTCGACGACCAGGTCGAACTCGGCACCCGGAACATCAAGATCGCCCTTCGGCGCCTGCGCAAGTTCGCCCGTCAGGGCACGCCAGACGAGCTGGATATGAAGGGTACGATCAAGGAGACAGCCAACAAGGGCTATCTTGACCTCGTCATGCAGCCCGAGCGTCGGAATACGATCAAGGTACTGCTGTTCTTCGACATCGGCGGCTCCATGGACAGCCACATCCGCATCTGCGAGGAGCTGTTCAGCGCCGCGCGCACCGAATTCAAGACCATGGAGTTCTACTATTTCCACAACTGCCTCTACGAGGGCGTGTGGAAGGACAATCGCCGGCGACACACCGAGAAGATCGACACGCTCGACCTGCTCAACAAATACGGCCGCGACTACAAGGTGATCTTCGTCGGCGACGCGACCATGAGCCCTTACGAGATCACCTACCCCGGCGGTTCGGTCGAGCATTGGAACGAGGAGCCGGGCGCCGTGTGGATGGACCGCGCTACGCGCACCTGGGACAACGTGGTGTGGATCAACCCCACGCCCGCCCGGCACTGGGATCATACGCCTTCGATCAGCGTCATGCGCGAACTCGTCCACGAGCGAATGTTCCCGCTGACCATCGAGGGCCTCGACCGGGCCATGCGCGAGCTGGTGCGCTAGTCCCGGCAAGATAGGTGGCGTCAAGGTCCGCATCGCCGACCTGAACGATCCCCGCGTCGCCACGCTTATCGAGACCCACGCCGCGTCCGCCCGCGCCCAGACTGGCCGGGGAAGCGCTCACGCCCTCGATCTCGCCGATCTGAGGACACCCGGGACGACCGTCTGGGCGGCCTGGCTCCGGGGTTCGCCCCTCGGCGTCGCGGCATTGCGCCGCATTTCGCACGATCACGGCGAGGTCAAGTCCATGCACACGACCGAAGCGGCGCGGCGATCGGGCGTGGGCCGCGCCCTGCTCGGCCAGCTGATCTCCGTCGCGCGCAGCGAGGGTCTGGCGCGCCTGAGCCTCGAGACTGGCTCGTGGCCCTATTTTGAACCCGCCCGGGCGTTCTACGCCTCATACGGGTTTGTCGAATGCGGGCCTTTCGGCGACTACGCCCTGGATCCCAACAGCGTGTTCATGACGCTGGCGTTGCCGTGACGAGGTC
>DASXGB010000164.1:0-5631 GCA_036489325.1 Caulobacteraceae bacterium | reverse complement strand
CGGCGCCTCGAGACGCCGGTCCAGGCATTCGACCGCGGCCAGGCGACCGGCGATCAGGCCGATGGCGGCGCTCTCGACATAGCCTTCAACGCCGGTGATCTGGCCGGCGAACCGAAGGCGCGGTTCGGCCCTCAGCCGGAGCGTCCGATCGAGCACCTTGGGGCTGTCGATGAAGGTGTTGCGATGGAGCCCGCCCAGGCGCGCGAAGACGGCATGCTCGAGCCCGGGGATGGTGCGGAAGATCTCCGTCTGGGCGCCATGCTTCAGCTTGGTCTGGAACCCGACGATATTCCACAGCGTCCCGAGGGCGTTGTCCTGGCGCAGCTGAACCACGGCCCAGGGCTTCTCGCTCGGACTGTGCTGATTGGTGAGGCCGACCGGCTTCATGGGGCCATGACGGGGCGTCTCCCGGCCGCGCTCCGCCATCACCTCGATCGGCAGGCAGCCGTCGAAATACGGAGTTCCTTCCCACTCCTTGAATTCAGCCTTGGGGCCGGCCAGGACCCGGTCGATGAACTGCTCATACTGTTCACGGTTCATGGGGCAATTGATGTAGGCGTCCGCGTCTCCCGCCGGTCCGGGCTTGTCGTATCGCGACTGTCGCCAGGCGACAGACATGTCGATGGTCTCGGCGTGCACGATCGGCGCGATCGCGTCGAAGAAGGCGAGCGAACGTTCGCCAGCGATATGCGCGACGGCCTCGGCCAGAGCGGGCGAGGTGAGCGGGCCGGTGGCGATGATCACATTGTCCCATTCCGCCGGCGGTCTGATGATCTCGCCACGTTCGATGTGGATCCGGGGGTGGGTCTCGAGCGCCGCGCTGACCGCCCCGGAGAATTCGTCGCGATCCACCGCCAGGGCTGCGCCTGCCGGCACCTGATGCAAATCGCCGCACGACATGATCAGCGACGATGCGCGCCGCATCTCCTCGTGCAGCAGGCCAACCGCTGAGGATTCGCGGTCGTCGGACCGGAAGGAATTGGAGCAGACGAGCTCGGCGAAACCGGCTGTACGGTGGGCCGCGGTCTCGACAAGCGGTCGCATCTCGTGCAGCACCACGACGGCGCCCGCGTTGGCCGCTTGCCAGGCGGCCTCACTGCCCGCCAGGCCGGCGCCGATGATGTGAACGACGCGTTCCTGCATGGCCGTCTAGGCTTAGACCGCCCATGGAACGCGCGAAAGTGGCGTTCTGTGCCGAATTGTTGCTAACTTGACCTCGAACGCTTGAGGACTCGACTCACATGCCGACGTTCAACATTGAAGACGCAGCGTTCGCCGGTGTTGGTCTTTTGGGCCGCAGGCCTATGGCAGCGCTCATTTGGGCGGTGCTTTGGGCAATACTCATTGCGCTGGTCACCATCCCATTCGTCGGCATCCTCGCAAATTTCCTGACCTTGTTTGTGCGCTTTCATGGAGAGCCCGATCCCTCGCTGATCGCACAGCAGTTTCCCGGCATCTTCGCTTTCATCATCTTGGCGGGTCTCTGCAGCCTGGTTCTGGGCGCGGTGATTTCCTGTGCAGTCTATCGTGCCGTCCTGACGCCAGAGAACTCGGCCTTCGCCTACCTGAGAATGGGCGAACAGGAGATCCAGGTCTTGATCGTCAATTTCGTGAAGGCGCTGACCATCGGCGCTGCCAGCTTTGGAATGGCCATGGTGCTGGTCGCCGTCGAGGTGGCGTCCTCGAGCGGCCATATGGGCGGGCCGCTCGACCTCGTTGGACGACTGATCATCCAGTGCGTGGTGTTCTGGCTGCAACTGCGTCTTTCCATGGCCGGCCCGATGACGTTTGCAGAGCGGCGCTTCCGGTTGTTTGAATCCTGGACCCTGACCCGCGGTATTGTGCTGCGCCTGCTGGCCGTGGGTGTAATCCTCTTCTTCATCGGGCTGGTCGTCTATCTCGCGCTGGCGACACTCGGCATCGCCGCCGGCTTGGCCATCTGGAACAGTGCGCCCCGTCCCGCGGATCTGCAGTTGCTGCTCAGCCAATCGCCAAATGAATGGATGGGACCACTGGCGCCGTTCATCGCGCTGAGTGTCATGCTGGTGATCATCGGCGGCTCGGTTCTGACTCCGATCATCATTGCGCCATGGGCCTACATCTATCGGGAGCATGCGCTGAGCAGCGAAGGCGCGGCGGCGACCTTCGCCTGACCGGAATCAGGGGGGAATAAGTATGGGGCAGATAGGCATCGGCGAGGCGATCGGCGAAGGGTTCGGCCTGATCGCCAAGCGCCCTCTCGCCGTCCTGGTATGGGGTCTGGCGCGGGTGATCACAGCCGGCGCTGCATTCGCCGTGATGGCCCCGATCTATCTGGCGATTTTCGGACAGATCTCGGCCCAGGCGGCATCTGGCATTGCCACGCCGCCGAACCTTGCCGGACTGGAGACCATTCAGGGCGCCAACTTCCTGTTTTCGATCGCCGGCCTGTTCGTAGGGTCGGTTCTCTACTGCGCCGTCTATCGCTCGGTCATGTTTCCCGATCGAAGCGCCTGGGCCTTTCTGCGACTTGGCGCGGCCGAGCTATTCTACTTCCTGTTTTTTGTCGGCGGCGTGATCGCCATGGTCATCGGAATGATGGTTCTGATGATTCCGTTATTTGTGATTATCGGCATCTCGACCGCCGCGCACGCTCCGGCGCTCGGTGTGCTTTTGATGATGTTCGGCCTTCTGGGAATCTTATTCCTGTTCATCTGGGGTCTTTGCCGACTTTCAATGGTCGGCCCGATGATGGTCGAAGATAACCAATTCCACCTCGCCGACGCCTGGGCGCTGACAAGAGGTCACGTCTGGTCGCTATTTATGATCGCCTTGCTTCTGATCGTGATCCTGATCGTCATGGAAGTGGTGCTTGGCGTGATCGCTCTTGCGGTCGGATTCGGCTGGCTAGCCCAGGCGGCGGGCGGGGCCGCCAATATCCGCGGCTTCTTCCTGCGGCCCCCGGCCGAGATCCTTTCGACGTTCGCTCCGGCTCTGATGGTCGGCGCTGTCTTTTCGATACCGGTCTCGGGATGCTTGATGGCGATCCTGGTCGCGCCCTGGGCAAGGGCTTACTGCGACTTGCGTCCGCCGACGGACGTGGCCGCAACCTTCGCCTGACCGTGGGTGGCTTGGTCGTCGGCGGAATCGCGGCGGCGGCCCGCTTCCTGGTTCGCGCCTGGACCGCGGCATGGGCCGCATTGGCCTTGGACATCGCCGTGCTGACTCTGGCCCTATCCCTTGGCAGACCGGCATTCTGGATCGCGGCGGTGGCGATCTCGTTGATGGCGCGGGGAGCCCTTTGGCGGCTGGCGAGCGATCATGGCCGACTGGGACCAGGCGGACTGCAGGCGGGAATCCTGGAGGTCCGACTCGCGGGCGTGTGGGTCCTCGCCGGCCTGTTCCTTGGCGTCATCGGCCTGCTGGCCCTCGTGGCCCTGTTATGCAGCGCCTACGCTGTCGCCTCGACCGGGCGTGGGTTCGATCAAGCCCAGATCGCCACCTGGGGTCCGGCGATCGCCGGCCGCGGGCGCCTATTGCTGGGCGTCGTCGGAATCGTCGGTGCCATCGGATTCACCTACGCCGCTGCGCGCATTTCCTTGGCTGAAGCAGCAACGGTCAATCGGAAGAGACTGCAAGTCCTTTCCTCTTTCGCGCTGACGCGGGGGCGGGCGCTTTCGCTTGCGATTGCTCACCTATTGCTGGCCTTGCCGCTGATTGGACTGGCGGCCTGGGGCGCAATCAACGGTGCCAATGGCGCGTGGGCAATGGCTGGGGGTCTTGCAATCGGCGGACTTTGGCTTCCCATGAGCGTCGGACTCATGGCCTATGCCTATGACTTGTGCGCCCGCCAGACATGACGCGACTCGCTCCTTATGAGGCTGTCGGCGAAGGTTTTCGCCTGATCCGGCGCGAGCCTCGCGCCTTCTTTGTGTGGACGGCGATCTGGTTTGGGACCTTTTCCCTGGCCGCGTGGACTGTCGCGACGAGCCGCCGCGTGGCGCCGGCGGGTCCGACTCCGGCAAACCTGGGAGGCGTTTCAGAGCGCTTTGGTCCCTACGCAGGCGTCCTTATCATACTGTTCTGGGTGGTCTGGCTGGCAACGGCCGTGGCCGCATTCCGTGCCGTGCTACGACCGGCCGACCGGCGCTGGTTCTATCTCCGGCTCAGCCCCGATGAACTGCGCCTGGGCGGCCTGACCCTGGGCGCTTTTTTCGCATCAATCCCGTTCGGCGTCGCGCCGGCCTATCTGGTTCTACTTTTGGCCACCCCGTTCATGCATGCGCTGCCAACGGCGACCGACGTTATCGTATGGATTGGCGCCTGCGCGACTGTCGGCCTCGACATCTGGCTTGGGGTTCGGCTGTCCCTGATCGCTGTGGAGACATTCTCAGAACGCAGATTTCATCTGACTGCATACTGGCCAGTCACACGGGGTCGCTTTTGGTACCTGCTGGCGGTCTATTTCCTGTTCTTCCTGGTGTTCCTTGGCCTGACCGTGATTTTTGCGCCGCTTCTCGGCTTGGCCTCGAGTGTCGGTGAGGGGCCTTCGGCCGGCCTGGCGGCCCGCGGCGGCCTACTAGTCCAGGCCGGTGTCCTGACCGCGCTTATTTCGGTGTTCTGGACCCTTTCCTCGACCGTATTCTATGCCTGCCAGGCATACGCTTTCCGCGAGATCGTCGGTCAAGGACGTGCGGGGGTCCCCCCGGCTTGATCGGTGCACAGCAACAGTTTCTACGGCTGTCGGCTTTCTTCTGAGCCCAATCGACCATTTAATCTTCGCCGTTCGGCAGAGCCGTTTCCCCGTTCGTGTCTACGCGGCGGGCCTAACGGTGCGACGCTATCGACACTTGCGCCGCTGGACGGAGCGCGTCCGAATAGAAGTGCAACCGGGGGAGATCAGATGAGGCTCATCGGCGTAATCGCCGCTACAGCGTTGGTACTATCGTCAGGCGTTGGCCGGGCTGCTCTGACGGGCCCTGAACGGGCCAGCTTCCTGGCGGGTTGGAATCGGCTCTGCTACCGATCTCTGAGAAGCCAACCGGTCTTTTCCGGCGTTTCGTCGCGCACCTTTGCATCGCTGTGCGCCTGCGCCGGACCCCGCATTGCCAGCAGCGTGGACTACGACCAGTTGTTTTCGAGGTACAATCCGGAAGTCGGTCAGCGGCCCCAGCTGGATCCAGAGATGGTCCAGGACGTCAGCCAGGATGCGCTGATCTATTGCCTCAACCGCCACGGCGGCTACATGCCAGGCATGACCGTCACCCCCAACAAGTAGGTCTCTGGTCAGGCGAGAGCGCTGGGTCTGGCCGACACGCGTTGATGCCAATCGCGCAGGTTTGTGCGCTCAGGATCGATCGGCAATCCTATCCAGTTAGCGAAATCGACCGTCGACAAGGCGCAGATGTCAGCCATGGTGAAGGCCGAACCGGTCAGGAAATCCCGCTCCGCCAGCTCGCCATCCAGCCATTTCTGGGCGGCCCCGAAAGCCGCCCGATTGGACTCACCGAAGTCCTTGTACTGAGTAAGCAATGCGGCGGTGAACGGATGAGCGTGGCGCCAGAAGTTTCCTACTGGCTGGGTGAGGATGAATTCGACGCGCCGGATCCACATGTCGACATGGGCTTTCTCGAGCGCCGTCGTTCCAAAGAG
>DASXGB010000161.1:0-5782 GCA_036489325.1 Caulobacteraceae bacterium | reverse complement strand
CAGATGGGGCCGAGGGCGATTCGGCGCAGGCGCTTGACCGGCAGCAGGGCCGCGCGACGCTCCCGCCTCAGCGGCGCAAAGGCTGCGTCCGGCACGATGTCCTCAGGGGTGATCTTGCGGGCGGCGGAGGGCATGACGAAGTCCTTCAGGCGAGGCCGTAGGCCTTGGCGAATATCTCGATCGGGTGGGCCTGGCGTGGCGGGGCCGCGCCGTCCTCGAGATCGGCGAGGATCAGCTGACCGAGGTGTTTACAGGCCAACGGACAGTCCGAACACAGGGTTGAATTGGCCTTCTGCGCCACTTGGCGCGCCGCTGGCCGGCCGACCTTTACGGCCACTGTGTGGGTGGGCTTGAGCACCCCAAAAGTGCCGCCGTGGCCGGAACAGCGCTCGACGAGATCGACCTTGGCGCCCGGGATCAGGCGCAGCATCTGGGCCGAGATCGCCCCCATGTTCTGTGCCCGGGCGTGGCAAGCGTTATGCAGGGTGACCCCGCCCTCGGGCGCGGCGAGGCCCGACGCGAGGCCGTGCGCCTTGGCCAACTCAACGACGTATTGGCTGATGTCCCGCGTCGCCCCCGACAGGCGCTTCACGGCGTCATTCTGAGGCAGAATCAGCGGCCACTCGAACTTCAGCATGAGACCGCAGGAGGCCGTAAGGGTGATGATATCCCAGCCGTCGTCGATCATGGGCGCCAGCTCCGCCGCCACGCGCGCGGCGGCGCCCGCGACGGCCGCAAGATCGCCGGCCTCAAACTTGGGCATGCCGCAGCATTCCGGATAGGCCAAGCGCGTCTCCACGCCCTGTTTGGCGAGCACGGCCTGAGCGGCGGTCGCGACCGATGGGGTGTTGTAGTCAGCAAAGCAGGTGGTGAAGAGGGCCGCCTTGCGCCGACCAAAGGCGGGGCCATTGGGATCGACGGGGACGCCGCCGCCTTTCAGCTGAGCGGAAGCGGTCTTGGATGCATAGGTCGGCAGGATCGCGGTCTTGTCGATGCCGGCGAGCGCATCAAGCGCTGCCCGCACGGGACGATTGCCGAGATCCGCGGCCCAGTTGGCCACCGGAGCGATCGGCGTGGCGAGCTTGCCGTTTCGGTCGGTCTCGCCGAGTTGGCCGGCGACGAAGGCCCCGCCTTCGATCTGCCGCCGGGCCGCCCGGTGACGCAACATCAGGTGGGGAAAATCCACGTCCCACTCGTGCGGCGGCACGTAGGGGCACTTGGTCATGAAGCACATGTCGCACAGGGTGCAGGCTTCGACCACCCGGCCGTAGTCGGCCTTGTCGACACCGTCGATCTCGCCGGTCCGCCCGTTGTCGATCAGATCGAACAGCCTGGGGAAGGAGTCGCACAGGTTGAAGCAGCGGCGGCAGCCGTGACAGATGTCGAACACCCGCTCCATCTCGGCCTCGACCTTTGCGAGGTCGTAGAACGCCTCGTCCTCCCACGCGATCGGATGGCGGAACGGCGCGTCGAGACCGCCTTCGCGCAGGCCGTCGGAGGCGGGGGTCTCGGTCATGCGTTCGTGCGTCCGCTAGGCCGCGCCCAGGTCGGCGCGCTTTGGAGTCCAGAGCCGGCTCGGCGACGCGAAGGCGGTGACCGCACTGGGGTCGGACGCCCCGCTCCTGGACCTATTCCAGGCTGTCGAGCGCCCGCTGAAACCGGCCGGCGTGGGATTTCTCGGCCTTGGCCAGAGTCTCGAACCAGTCCGCGATCTCCTCGAGGCCTTCATCGCGGGCGGTGCGCGCCATGCCCGGATACATGTCGGTGTATTCGTGGGTCTCGCCGGCAATGGCAGCCTTGAGATTGAGGCCGGTGCCGCCGATCGGAAGGCCGGTGGCCGGATCACCGACCGTCTCAAGAAACTCCAAATGACCATGGGCGTGGCCGGTCTCGCCTTCGGCGGTTGAGCGGAATACCGCCGCCACATCGTTGTAGCCTTCGACGTCCGCCTTCTGGGCGAAGTAGAGGTAGCGCCGATTGGCCTGGCTCTCGCCGGAGAAAGCGTCCTTGAGGTTCTGCTCGGTCTTGCTGCCTGAAAGCGCCATCTACAGGTCCTCCATACAAGGGATTCGCCCAGCGCCGATGGCCGGCGCAGAGACAATTTAAGGGTTGCTAGAACCTCTTAGGCCCTGGCGGCGAGCGCCGTCCAATCGATTGATCAAATGATGCCGATAGAGCCGTTCAATGAGCGCCTGCGGGCGGACCAGCCGGCAACATGCGGATGTTGACGTCAGCACGGCGACGCAGTGGCTTGGCCTCGCCGCCCGCGAGTGTCGCCTCAGCGGCCCCCGCCGCGGCCACGCGTACCGGCGCGGCGCCAAAGCCGTTGCGGTCGAGCACCCGGGTCACCGCATCCGCCCGCCGCTCCGAAAGCGCCAGGTTGGCTCCGGGGGCGCCGACAGCATCGGCAAGGCCAACCACGTCGACACCGGTCACCCGGCATCCGCTCGAGCGCTTGCGCGCCGAGGCGATCATCCCCTCCGCCTCGCGGGTCACCCTCGCCGAACCGGGTTCGAAATAGATCGGGAAGCCGATGTCCGCGCAGCTTTGCGACGTGGCGATCAGGGGCCCGGCATAGTGCGGACGGCTGGTTTGACATCCCGCCAGCGCAAGGATGACCAAGACCGCCGCAAGCCTCCCAGTTCGAGTCACTGCCCCAAACCTCGCCCTTCGACGGCTACATTGAACGCCGATTGGCGCAGACCGCAAGAGCAAGGAAAAACGGAACCTCTGCCGCGTGGGTCTCGTTCTTAGAGTGAAGGAGGTTGCAGCATGACAAACTGGATCACCTCGCCCCCGTGGGCTCGGCGCGCGGCGCCGGCCCCGGCCCCGGCAACCGGGCAAACCCCGCAAGTTCCGCGCGCGGAACTCCTTTCCGCCTACCGCAGCGGACGCCTGGACGAGGCCAAGCGCCGGCACGGCTCGCCGTTGCTCGTTTTCATTGGGCTGATCGCCTGCGCCGCGGTCGCCCTGATCGTCTACCTCGCCGCCCAGAACGGTTCGTTCTCGAATGGTGGCGCCGTGGTCGACAATAACCTAGCGAACGCCTCGCAGCGCGTGCAGGCGCCGATCAAGAACGCGGAATCCAAGGCTGGAAATGCCCTGGAGAACGCCGGCCAGTCCCTGAAGCAGCGCGCGGGCGATCAGACGCCCAGTCGATAAGGGTCCGAATCTAGGGCGGCGCGGTTAACGCCTCCGGCGCGGGGGCTCGCCCTCAAGGAAGCTGCGCACGGCGGCGCCGAGATATTTCGGATTGCGCACGGCCAGCGCGCCAGCCGCCAGCGCAGCGGCTACGGCCGTAATCGGCGTATCCTTGAAGAAATTGATGATCCGTTCGGCAGAATCCTTGCCTCTGGGGCGGATTCTGGCGGGTCTCGCCCTGGCCGCCAGGGCCGCCGCTACACCCATAAAGAGGACCAACAGGGCCGCCGCGCCGGCCACGACCGCGGCCGCGCCGGCCGGACCGACCGCCGGCCGGACCAAGGCATAGAGAGCGAACGCCAGCGCCGCCACGAAAATGGCCGCGCTTGTCGCGAGGATCGCCGCGGCCGCGAGCGCGATCCCCACACGGCCCAATATAAGCTTGATCACCTGTCGCGGTTGGACAGCAAGAGGCCGAGAATAAGCCCGACGCCGAGGCCCGTGAGGGCGGCCGTCACAGGCCGCTCCTTGATGCGCTCGACGAGATAGTCCTGGGCGTCGTTGAATTGTTGTCCGGCGTTCTCGCGATAGCCGCGGGTCCGCTCCATGAGGGCGTCGGCTTGTCCCCTAAGCGCTTCCTGCGCCGCCTTGGCCTTCTCGCTGAGTTTGGCCTGGGCGGCCGCCAAAGTCTCGCTTTCCTGTATCGCCTTCTGGGCGGCCTTGGCTGTCTCGGCCAGCTTCGCCTGCGCCGCTGCCAGGGTCTCGTTCTCCTGGATCGCCTTCTGGGCCGCCTTGGCCGTTTCGCTGATCTTTGCCTGGGCGCTCGCCACTGCGTCATTGAACGGCGAAGTCTTCTCCAAGCCGGACTCGGTGTTCTCAGGATCCAGCGTATCGGTCATAACGGTTCTCCGGCCCCTACAGCCGCCAGAACTTAGGCGCTTCCTCCCCTCGTTTCCAGAGGAGGCTGCGGCGACTTGTCGCAGGAGCGGCAAAACGCCTATCTTGTCGGGATCGTGACCGACGCCAGATCCTGGGACCCTCGCTCGAACCCCGCCGACCGCCTGGCGATGGAGCAGGCCCGCGCCTCCCTCGCCTTGGAGGCGGCGGACCTTGGCGAGTTCGAGTGGGACGCTGCGCGCGACGTCATCGTCATCAGCCCGCGCATGGCCCGCATGACCGGCATGCTGGCGGGCGAGCATCCTGCCGAACGCGGAGAATACGTGCTCGGCTTCATCCATCCCGAAGACCGCGACAACGTGCGAACGTTGCTCGACGACCGGCTGGCCCAAGAGTCACGCTACAAAATCGAGTACCGTCTCGTTCGGCCAGACGATCATCGCATCCTGTGGATGGAGAGTTCAGGCGTCGTCGTCCGCGACCCCGACGGCGATCCGCAAAAGCTCATCGGCGTGGTGCGCGATGTTTCCGCCCGCAAGGCCGCAGAGCAGGCGCGCGAGGCGCTTGTCACCGAACTCGACCACCGGGTGAAGAACGTGCTCGCCTCGGTCCAGTCCCTGGCGGCGCAGTCGGCGCGCAAGACCACCTCGGTCGACTCCTTCCTGAGGAGCTTCAACGACCGCCTGCAGGCCATGGCCGCGGCGCACACCCTGCTCACCCTGACACGCTGGCGCGGCTCGGAGATCTCCGACCTGGTGGCGGCGGAGTTGGGACCCCTGGCGCACGGCCGCGCCCGCTGGGCCGGTCCGGCGCTGTTGCTCAGCCCGCGAGCCACCAGCGCCCTGGGCCTTGCCCTGCATGAACTGGCGACCAACGCCCTGAAATTCGGCGCCCTGTCGACCGAGGCGGGCCGCGTCGAGGTGCGCTGGGTCAACAGCGCCGATGGCGGCTTTGAGCTCTCATGGATCGAGCGCCGCGGCCCTCAGGTGGCGCCGCCGGCCCGGCAGGGGTTCGGAATGATGCTCCTGGACCGCGTCACAGGTCCCGAACTGGGCGGTGACGTCGCCATCGATTTCCGTTCCGAGGGGTTGCAGGCGACGCTTCGCGCCGGCGCGGCGGCCCTGGCCGACACCGCCGTTCCCGAAGCCACGGCCGCGCTCAGGCGGCGGCGCACGGCGCGCAGCGGCGCTCCCAGCGAGGAGGCCTCCGCCGACATCAGCGGCCTTCGCGTGCTGGTCATCGAAGACGCGATGTTGCTGGCGGTGGAGCTCGAGGAAGCCCTGAACGAGGCCGGCGCCACAGTAATCGGGCCAGCCACCAGCCTCGATGAGGCCATCGAGATGATGGACAAAGACTTTGATGTCGTCCTGCTCGACGCGGACCTCAATGGTCACTCGGCCGCGCCGCTTGCCTCGGCGCTGGCCGCCCGCGGCCGGCCTTTCATTCTCGCCACCGGCCACAGAGACGCGCCGGACCTGATCTCCGAGACGCCGGCGGCCACCGTGACCAAGCCCTACAACGTGCGCCAGATTTCCGTGGCCCTAGCCAGAGCGATGGGACGGCCCGACACCACCTGAGCGTTCGCTCCCTCAGCGCACCTTGATGGTGTTATCGTCTGAATTGCGGTCGATGAGTTCGTTGTAGGGATCGATCCCCGCGTAGCTCGGCTTGACGCTGGTGACGAAGCGGAAGCTGTGCTCGCCCGAGGTGATCGGCGTCTTCTCGAACACCAGCACGCTCTTGG
>DASXGB010000154.1:0-6751 GCA_036489325.1 Caulobacteraceae bacterium | reverse complement strand
GTTCTATACCAAGGTCAAGACCGTCACCGCCCGTTGGCCCGAGGGAATGGTCGACGAGTCGGCTTTCATAATCCCGACCATGGCCTGAAGCCGCCAGAGCCCCCGGCCGGATGGACTTCGCCCTCTCCGAGGACCAGCGCGCGATCGAGGATGCCGCGCGCGCCTTTGCCGAGGCCGAGCTTGCGCCCCACGCAGCGCGCTGGGACGAGGAGAAACATTTCCCAGTTGATGTGCTGCGGCAGGCGGCGGCGCTCGGCTTTGCCGGCATCTACATCGGCGAGGACGTCGGAGGCTCGGGCCTCTCCCGTCTCGACGCGTCGATCATCTTCGAGACCTTGGCGCGCGGCGATGTCTCGACCGCAGCGTTCCTCTCCATCCACAACATGGCGAGCTGGATGATCGACCGCTTCGGCGCGGACGACCTCCGCCGGCGGTATCTGCCCCGGCTGACCACAATGGAGCTCATCGCCTCCTATTGCTTGACTGAGCCCGGCGCCGGTTCGGACGCCGCGTCGCTGGCCACCAGCGCCCGGCGCGACCGCGAGACCTATGTTCTTAACGGCGCCAAGGCGTTCATCTCCGGCGGCGGCGTAAGCGATGTCTATGTGGTTATGGCCCGGAGCGGGGGACCCGGCGGCGGCGGCGTCTCTACCTTCGTGGTCGAGAACGGAACTTCGGGACTCTCGTTCGGAGCCCAGGAAAAGAAGCTCGGCTGGGCCAACCAGCCCACCGCCATGGTCCATTTCGACAACGTCATTGTGCCGATCGCGAACCGGGTCGGCGATGAGGGTGAGGGCTTTCGTATCGCCATGATGGGCCTCGACGGCGGGCGGCTCAACATCGCGTCCTGCTCTCTCGGCGGGGCCGGTTTCGCGCTGGATACGGCCAAGGCCTATCTCGAAACGCGCCGACAGTTCGGCCGGCCGCTGAAAGACTTTCAGGCCCTGCAGTTCAAGCTGGCCGACATGGCGACCGACCTGGAGGCGTCCCGACTGATGGTCCGACGCGCGGCCGCCAGCCTCGATGCGAAAGACCCCGAAGCCACCAAGCTGGCCGCCATGGCCAAGCGCTTCGCCACCGACGCGGGGTTCGATATCGCCAACCAGGCGCTGCAACTTCACGGCGGCTATGGTTATCTGAAGGACTATCCGCTGGAGCGGATCGTCCGTGACCTGCGCGTCCACCAGATCCTTGAAGGGACCAACGAGATCATGCGCGTGATCATCGCCCGAGAGCTCTTCAAGCCATGAGCGAGCCTGAGGTCCTCTCCAGTGTGGAAGGCCAGGTCGGCCGTCTGACCCTCAACCGGCCGGCCGCGATCCATGCCCTGACCACCGACATGGTGCGACTGATGATCGGCTCACTCCTGGCCTGGCGCGAGGATCCGATCATCACCACCGTGCTGATCGACCATGCCGGCGAGCGCGGTTTCTGCGCCGGTGGCGACATCCGCTTCCTCGCCGAAAGCGGCGCCAAGGAAGGACCGGAACGCGGCGCTGCCGCGCGCGAATTCTTCTTCGAGGAATATCGCCTCAACCACCTCCTTTTCACCTATCCCAAGACGGTGGTGGCCGTGATGGACGGGATCACCATGGGCGGCGGCGTCGGCATCTCCATGCCGGCCGACTATCGAATCGGCACCGACCGCACTGCCTTCGCCATGCCGGAGACCGGCATCGGCCTGTTTCCCGACGTCGGCGGGGGTTGGCACCTGCCCAGGCTGCACGGCGAGACCGGCCTGTGGCTGGCGCTTACCGGCGCGCGACTGAAGGCCGCCGACTGCGAGCTGTTGGGGATCACCACCGACGTCGTGGAATCAAGGCATGTGCCGAAGCTGAAAGCCGAGATTCTCGCCCGACCCGGGGAGATCGAGGAAATCCTTACCGAGTTGGAACTCGATCCGGGCCCGGCGCCGATCGCCGCCCACCGTGACGCCATCGACACCCTGTTCGCCCATGACAGCCTTGAGGAGATCTTCGCCGCCCTCGAGTCCGACTCGTCCCCCTGGGCGGCCGAACAGTTGGCGATCCTCAGGACCAAGTCGCCGCTTTCAATGAAGACGGCGCTGCGTCAACTGCGAGGCGGCGCCACCATTCCTTCCTTCGCCGACGAGATGGCCGAAGAGATGCGCATCGCCGCCCGCATTGTCGTCAGCCACGACTTCGCCGAGGGCGTCCGGGCCGTGATCGTCGACAAGGACAACACGCCCCACTGGCATCCTCCGAAGCTCGAGGGCGTCACCGACAAGCTGCTCGACGCGGTCTTCGCTCCCCTGCCGCCCGACCAGGAATGGTCCCCGCTACCGTGAAGGATCCAATCCTTGGCTTATGAGACCCTGATCATCGAGACCGCCGAAGGCGTCGCCCTCATCCGCCTCAATCGGCCCGAAGCCCTGAATGCGCTCAATTCCAGGCTCTTGGCCGAGCTCGGCGAGGCGCTGGCGGCGGCCGAAGCCGACGACACGGTGGGCTGCATCGTCCTCACCGGGTCTGAGCGCGCCTTCGCCGCCGGGGCCGACATCAAGGAGATGTCGGACAAGTCCTACGCCCAGATGTTCAAGTCCGATTTCTTCACCGCCGGCGCGCGGGCGGTGGAACAGTGCCGAAAGCCGATCATCGCCGCGGTGGCCGGCTATGCGCTCGGCGGCGGCTGCGAGTTGGCGATGATGTGCGATTTCATCCTGGCGGCCGACTCAGCCAGATTTGGTCAGCCGGAGATCAATCTCGCCGTCGCCCCCGGCATCGGTGGCACGCAGCGACTGACCCGCCAAGTCGGCAAGTCCAAGGCCATGGAGATGATCCTCACCGGCCGGATGATGGATGCTGCCGAGGCCGAGCGCGCGGGCCTCGTCAGCCGAATCGTCCCCGCCGCCGAGCTCGTCGGCGAGGCGCTGGCGACGGCCAAGAAGATCGCGGGTCAGTCACCGCTGGCGGTGATGATGAACAAGGAGCTGGTCAACGCCGCCTATGAAACCAGCCTCACCCAGGGTGTGAAGCTTGAGCGTCGCCTGTTCCACTCCCTGTTCGCCTTCGAGGACCAGAAGGAGGGCATGGCCGCCTTTGTGGAGAAGCGGAAGGCGAAGTTCGAGGGCCGCTGAGGCGGCCTTCATCCCCCGATCTCGATCACCTGAGCTGCCGCCGGATCGCTCATAGCCATTGTCCAGTCCGCCATTCGCGCCGCGCATCAGCCGCCGTTTCGATAGTCCACGTCGGCCCAGGTGAGGGCTTCCATCTGCTTGCGCCGTGGACCGAGATAGCCAAACAGGAAGGCCGCCACTTTGCGCATCTGGATTTCCTCGCTGCCTTCGGTGATCCGATAGCGACGGTGGTGGCGATAGATGTGTTCGAACGGCTTGTGCCTGGAATAGCCGATGCCGCCGTGGGTCTGCATCGCCCGGTCTGCCGCTTCGCACACCAGGCGGTTAGCCCAGTAGTTGCACATCGAGACCTTGTCGGAGATCTGACGTTCGACTTCCTTATGCTCCATCCGGTCGATTTCCCAGGCGGTCTTGCGGATCAGCAAGCGCAGCATCTCACATTGGGTTGCGAGTTCGACCAGTGGCCACTGGATGGCCTGGTTTTCCGACAGAGCCTTGCCGAAAGGCTTTCGAACCCGGGCGTATTTGACGCTCTCCTCGATGCAATAGACCGCCGCGCCCAACGACGAGGCCGCCTGGCGGATACGGTTCTGGTGGACGAATGACTGGCCAAGGCCGAGACCGCGCCCTTCCACGCCCCAGATGGCGTCATCACTGACCCACACGTCATTGAGGCTCACCCGTGGATGGTCGGTGGGCATGTTGAAGGTCCAGAGATATTCCTCGACCTTCACGCCGGGCGAGTCAGCCGGGACCAGAAAAACGGTGATCCCGGCCGCATCACCGTCCTCGCCGCTGGTGCGCGCGAAGACCATGATGTGCGTGGCGGCGTGCATCCCCGTGGTCCACATCTTCTCGCCGCTGATCCGCCAGCCGCCGACGCCGTCCTTTTCCTCGCGCACGGCGCGGGTCTCCATGTGGGTGGCGTCTGAGCCGTGATCGGGCTCGGTGAGCCCGAAGCCGGAGCGGATCTGGCCTTTCTGCAAGGCCTCGCCATAGCGTTCGTACTGAGCGTTGGTGGCGAACTCCTTGAACATGATGATGAACGGGTTGTTGCCGACGATCGAGTGCTCGGTCTGCAGGTCATTGTGCAGACCAAGGCCCTTTGCGGCGAGGTGCTCACGGATAACCGCCAACGCGAGGTTGGTGCCACCCTTGCCACCCCACTCGACCGGCCAGCCGTAGCGCAGGTGACCGGCGGCGTCGGCCCGACGGCGCGCCTCACCGAGCAGCGCCTCCCACTCGTGGCGCGGCAGGCCCTCGCGATCCCAGTCGGTCCGCGCGTGTTCGCGCCGGTGGTCGAAGAAGCGGATGTTGTCGTCCGCCTGCTCGAGCGGCTTGATCTCGGCTTCGATGAAGGCGTCGAGCTCGGCCAGATAGGCGACGAGATCCGGCGGCAGAGCGAAATCCATGATTGTCTCCGATCAGTCCTTCCGCTCTTCAAGAGCGGCGCGATAACCCCAATAGGTCGGCTGGTCGACGGCGAGCTTGGCCAGGGTCACCGCCCACAGGTGGTCGGCCAGACCTGGCGTCTGAAGCGATATCTCGCCCTCGGCGATACGGCGGCAGAGTTCGGCGTTGAGGTCGGCGAGGTCGCCGTTGCGGCCCAACATCATAGCGAGGCGCGCGTGCTCGTCTCCGGCAGTGGCGTCGAGCAGCTGTCGGCGGCTCATCTCCAGGGCGTTGGCCGCCACCCGGACATTGAACGAGACGTGACCGCTCGTGGCCGGCGCGACCGTCTCGCGCAGGAACCTAGCCACCGCCGCCAGAATCTCTTCGGGTTTCGGCTCGTCCAGCATGTCAGGCGGCGATCAGGCGCATCAGGTCGACCTCGGTCTCGCTGGCGCGGCGGGCGATGACCGCCCGTTCGATGTTGGGATCAACGGTGCGGAAGGCGCCGGCCATGCCCGCGCACATGATCCCCCAGCGCAGGGAGCCGAAGACTTCCCACCACAGGGCGTGCTCGCGCCGTACCGGCGCGCCGCCCGCCGCCTCGTAGCCGGCCCACAGATCCTCGCGCAGGCCGAAACCGCCCACAGGCAGATGATCGACCCCGAAGCGCCAGGAGCCGACGCAGATCCAGCCAAGATCCTCCATCGGATCGGCGACATGAGCGATTTCCCAGTCGAGGACGGCGCGCACGCCCTCCGGTCCAATCATCAGGTTGCCGTTGCGAAAGTCGCCGTGGACCAGCTTCGGCGCCTCCGGCGGCGGTGGACAGCGCTCGCCTAGCCAGCGAATCGCCAATTCGAAAACCGGCCTTGGCCACGCCGAGCGATGATAGATGTCTGTATACTGAGCAAGATACTCGGCCGGGGCCGCGCGCCTCAGGTTCGGGAAGTCTGCCGGGTTAAGGGTATGGATGCGGGCGAGGATCTCGCCGCACTGCCGGGCCAGGAACTTGCGGGTCTCGGCCAAGGCTTCGCCTCGGGCGATGCGACCGCCCAGAGTCTCGCCGTCGACGAAGCCCATGACGAATCCATGGCCCAGTCCGTCTTCCGGCTCCAGCACACAGCGCACCAGGGGGACTGGCACGCCTGCGCCGGCGGCGGTTTCAATCAGCCTGGCTTCGGTTTCAAGCCCGACCGCAGTCTCGGACAGGCGAAGTCCGCCGCCCGGCGCCCGTCGCAGGATCAGCGGGACCTCGGTCCCGGCCGCGATCATGTTGAAACGCCAGATTTCCTGGGTGGCGCCGGCCGAAAGGCGCGCGATCCCGCTTGCGCCCTCGCCGCCGAGACGGCGACGAACGAGCCCGTCAACCAGATCGGCCAGATCGCTGTTGGCCATCCATTCCTCCTGGCGCGGAGCCTAGACCACGCGCGTTCGGCTTGAAAACGCTGACCCGACGGCAATTCGGCGAACAGTGGCGATTGCTCTATTGAACCCGGCCATGACCGTCGACGCGCTGGCCGGCGCCTATCAGGCGAAGCCCGAAACTTACTACGGCGCCGCCCGCCGCGATTGGCTGGATCCGATGCCGCTCGACCGGAACTTGCGTGTACTCGAACTCGGATGCGGCAGCGGCGCGACCGGCGCCCTGGCGCTGGCGGAAGGCCGGTGCGGCGCCTGGGTCGGGATCGAGCGGCACGGCCCGGCGGCGACGCAGGCAGCGCGGGTCCTCACCCAGGTGATCGAAGGCGACATTGACCGCCTGGACCTGCCACTCGCCGAGGAGAGCTTTGACCTTCTGGTTATGGGCGAGGTGCTCGAGCACTTGCCTGATCCGCAAGCGGTCCTCGCACGCCTCGTGAGGTTCCTGGAGCCGGGCGGCGTGGCGCTCGCCAGCACGCCCAACGTCGGCCATTGGCGGATCATCGCCGGCCTCCTTGCCGGCCGTTTTGAATACGAGCCGGAGGGGGTGATGGACCGAACCCACCTCAAATGGTTCACGCCGCGGTCTTTGAAGCGAGCTTTCGACGCGGCGGGGCTGACCGATGTCCGCGTCGCGCCGCTTGGTTGGAGTGGGCGGGGCCGGTCGTTTGGACGGTTCATCCCCCTTCGCCATTTGCTTTGGCGGCAGATCGAGGTGCGGGGAGTGAAGGCGAGGCCTTAACCGGCGGGGATTGGAATCCGCTTCGCCGCGTCAAACTCGGCCCACATCGGCGCGCAATCCACCACATTCCCCGTGGCGGCGGCCTCGTCGATCGCCATCAC
>DASXGB010000223.1:0-2081 GCA_036489325.1 Caulobacteraceae bacterium | reverse complement strand
CTGCTGGCCGCCGGCATCCACGTGTGGACGACGCTCAACATCCAGCATCTCGAAAGCCTGGTGGACGTGGTCTGGAAGATCACCGGCGCGCGCCAGCGCGAGACGGTGCCGGACTCCGCGCTCTCCCGCGCCAATGACATCGAGCTCGTCGACATCACTCCGGACGAGCTGCGCCAGCGTCTGGCCGACGGCAAGGTCTACCTGCCGATGACCGCGCGGCTGGCGGCAATCAACTTCTTCAAGCCTGAAAACCTGACCGCCCTGCGTGAGCTGGCTCTCCGCCGCATGGCGATGACGGTCGACGACCAGTTGATGGCGGCCATGCGCCAGCGCGGTGTCGAGGGCCCGTGGGCGGCGGGCGAGCGGATTGTGGTGCTGATCGGTCCTGGGCCCGGCGCCGGACCGCTCGTCCGGGCAGGCAAACGACTGTCGGACATGATGATGAACGCGCCCTGGACCGTCGCCTACGTCGAGCGGCCCAACAAGCCCTCGCCGGACGACGCCGGCGCCGCCTCGATCGGCGCCGCCTTCAAACTCGCCGAACAGCTCGGCGGGACGACCATCGTGCTCACCGGCGACGACATCGTCGGCGCCCTTGTCGAATATGTGAAGCGCAACAACGTCACCCAGGTGGTGGTCGGGCGCTCGCGCCCGTCGCGCTGGCGGGCCCTGTTCGGCCGAGCCCTCGTGCCGGCCCTGATCGAGGAGGCGAGCGGGGCCGCGCTGCACATCATCACCGAGCGAGGCCAGGAGGACGAGCCGGCGGCCAGGAAGCCCCTTCAGCCTTTCTCGAAATGGCGCCGACACCTGGCCTCGGTGTTCTTCGTCGCCGTCGCCGGCCTGGTCTCCGCGGCCGTCGACCAGCTTCACCAGCCCGCCGACCTGGCGATGATCTTCCTGGTCAGCGTTCTGGCCAGCGGCCTCGCCTACGGCTTCTGGCCAGCCGTGACGGCGGCGCTGCTGTCGGCGCTCGCCTACAACTTCTTCTTCCTCGAGCCGCGGCTGACTTTCTACATCGGGCACGCCACCGACTTCCTCACTTTCACCGTCTTCTTCATCGTCGCCATCGCCACCGGCTGGCTCACCGGCCGGGTCCGCGACCAGGCGCTGGCGACGTCGCGGCGGGCGACGGCGATAACCGCCTTGCTTGCCGCCAGCCGACGCCTCTCCGCTTCCACCGAGAAGGCCGACACGGCCAAGGCCCTGGCCGAACAGCTCGCCGCCTCGACGGGCGCGCAGTCGGTGGTGCTGCTTTCCCGGGGCGAAGACATCGTTCTGGCCGCCGGCTCGCCGGACCTGCCGGAGTTGGGCCCGGCGGATCTGGCCGCCGCCCGCTGGACCTGGTCACATGGCGAGGCCGCCGGCGCCGACACCGGCACCCTGCCAAACGCCGCCTGGACCTTCCGGCTCTTGCAAGGGGTCAAGGTGCGCGTGGGCGTCGCCGGCGTAGATCCGGCGTTCATGCGGAACGGGGAGAACGAGCGTTTCGCCATGGCTCTGCTGGACCAGGGGGCGGTGGCCCTGGAGCGGGCCGAATTCGCCGCCGACGCCGCCGACGCCGAGGCCTTGCGCAGGTCGGACAAGCTGCGCTCGGCGCTGCTCAATTCGGTGAGCCACGATTTGAGGACCCCGCTCTCGACCGTGCTCGGGTCGGCCACGACCCTGCTGGAGTACCCGACATCCCTCGACGAGGCGGTGAAGACCGACCTGCTGGCCTCGATCCGCGAGGAGGCTGAGCGGCTCAATCGCTATGTCGGCAACCTCCTGGACATGACCCGCCTGGAAGGCGGCGGCCTCGACCTGCGCGCCGACTGGGTGGACGTACGCGACGCCTTGGGCGCCGCCCTGGACCGGGTTTCCCGGCGCCTGGGTGGCCGCCAGGTGACCCGCGACTTCAATGAGGGCTTGCCGCTGGCGATGGCCGATCCCACGCTGCTGGAGCAAGCCATCGTCAACATCCTCGAAAACGCCATCGCCTACAGCCCGGACAACTCCACCATCGAGTTGGCCGCGTACGACGACCGCAACAACGTGGTGCTGAGCATCGAGGACGAGGGTCGGGGCATCCCCACCGCCGAGCT